>JAAUSP010000216.1 GCA_012032575.1 Anaerolineales bacterium
CCCAGGCTCGAAATCGAAGCCGCCGAATTCGAGGGGGTGCTGCGCCAGCGGGAGCAGATTGTAGACCGGCTCAAAGCATTGGGCTATGCTTACGTCACGCTCGATTTGGCCGGTTTCCGCTCCGGCAGCATGAACGAGGTTTTGCCGGCGCATGGACATTGAAAAACTGGAACAACTGCTGACCGGCGTCCAATCCGGCCAGATTGACGTGGCCCAGGCCATGGAACGGCTACGCGGCCTGCCCTACGAAGATATGGGGCACACCCGGCTGGACCTGCACCGCTCGCTGCGCCAGGGCTTGCCCGAAGTGATTTTTTGCCAGAACAAAACGGTTGAGCAGGTGGTGGCGATTCTGGACCGCTTGAGCCAGCACCACGACCGGGTGCTGGCCACACGGGTGTCCACCGAAATGGCCGCCGCTGTCCGCGCCCAATTTCCCCAGGCGCACTATGACCCTGTCTCGCGCCTGCTGACCTTAACCCAGAGCGACCTGCCTTCTCCCGCCGCCGATGCGCCCTACGTGCTGGTTGTCACCGGCGGCACCTCCGACCTGCCGGTGGCCGAAGAAGCCGCCCAAACCGCCGAATTCCTGGGCAGCCGGGTCGAGCGGGCCTACGATGTCGGCGTGGCCGGAGTGCATCGTTTGCTGGACCAGCGCGAGCGGCTGTTCAGCGCCGATGTCGTCATCAGCGTGGCCGGCATGGAGGGCGCGCTGACCAGCGTGGTCGGCGGGCTGGTCTCCTGCCCGGTCATCGGCGTGCCGACCAGTGTGGGCTACGGCGCACACTTCGGCGGGCTGGCTCCGCTGCTGGCCATGCTCAATTCATGCGCCACCGGCGTGGCGGTGGTCAATATTGACAACGGCTTCGGGGCGGGGGTTTTTGCGCATCTCATCCTACGGAAGAAAGGTTAATTGGAAGATTGGAAGATTGGAAGATTGCTCAATCCTCCGACCTTCCATTCTTCCAGTCTTCCAGATCAATCAGGAGTATACTCAATGAAAATTGCCTATTTTGACTGCATCGCCGGGGCCAGTGGCGATATGCTGCTGGGGGCGCTGCTCGACGCCGGGCTGCCGGAAGAGACGCTGCGCCAACAACTGGCCCTGCTTCACCTGGAGGATTTTGAGCTGCAAGTTCGGCGGGTGGAGAAAAATGGATTTAGCGCCCTCAAAGTGGACGTATTAGTTAAAGACGATGTCCCGGCCCGTCACCTGCCTGACATCGAAGCCATTGTGCAGCAGAGCGATTTGCCCGCCGCCATCAAGGAACAGGCCATCGCCATCTTCCGGCGGCTGGGCGAGGTTGAGGCCGGGATTCATGGGACCACGCTGGATCACGTTCACCTGCACGAATTGGGCGGAGTGGATACCATTGTGGATGTGGTCGGCGTTTTGGCTGGGCTGGCGGCGCTGGGCGTGGAGCGAGTCGTTGTTTCGCCGCTGCCACTGGGCCGGGGCTTTGTGCGGGGAGCGCATGGAGCCATTCCGCTGCCCGCTCCGGCCACAGTCGCGCTGCTCAAGGGTGTGCCGGTAGTCGGCAGTGACATCGAAAAGGAGCTGGTCACACCGACCGGGGCGGCCCTGCTGACCTCGCTGGCGGCGGAGTTTGGTCCGGTACCGGCCATGACCCTCGAAGGAGTGGGGTATGGAGCCGGGGGCCGCGATTTGCCCATTCCCAATGTGCTGCGGCTGCTGCTGGGCCAACAAGCTGCCCCCAACAGTGCGGCCACAGAAACGCTGATCATGCTCGAAACCAACATTGACGACCTCAACCCGGAAACTTACGATTATGTGATGGGCCGTCTGTTCGAGGCCGGAGCGCTGGATGTCTTTTTTAGCGCCGATTCAAATGAAAAAGAATCGCCCGGCCACGCTGCTGCGGGTGCTCTGCCGTCCCGTGCAAACCGATAAATTGATGGCGATTTTGTTTGCCGAAACCAGCACGCTGGGGGTACGGCAGCAGACGGTGCTGCGCCACTGCCTGGCCCGCTCCAGCCAGACTGTGCAGACACCCTACGGCCCGGTACGGGTCAAAGTAGCTTCATGGGGTAATAAGCACTCTAAAGCAGCCCCGGAATATGAGGACTGCCGCCATCTGGCCGAGATCAACGGTGTCCCCCTGCGCGAAGTTTATCTGGCCGCGCTGCAAGCCATCGCGGCGGATCTGATAGATACGCTGCACGAAACCCTTTGAAGCGCTTGAGGCTTTCCCAAAACTCACCTTTGGAGTAAAATTCACCGATTTTATCTATTGACAGGAGACTTCCATTGTCCGAACTTGTTTTACTCAAATTGGGCGGCTCGGTGATTACTGATAAAACGCGGCCTTTCACGGCCCGCATGGATGTGATCCAACGCCTGGCCGCCGAAATCAATAACGCCCTGACCGACCGGGGCGATGACCTGCGCCTGATTATCGGCCACGGGGCCGGCTCTTTTGGGCACGAAGTGGCGGCCAAATATCAAACCCACAAGGGGGCAATTGCCGCCAATAGCTGGCCCGGTTTTGCCGAGGTAGCCGCCGCCGCCGCCGAACTCAACCACATTGTGATGCAGGCGCTGCGCCAGGCCGGGGTGCCGGCGATCAAGTTTCAGCCCTCGGCCAGCACCCGCACCCGCGGCGAGCAGTTGATGTATTTTGAAACGTTTCCGCTGAAGGAAGTCCTCAAGCACGGCCTGGTGCCGGTGGTCTATGGCGATGTCAGCGTGGACGCCAACCAGGGTATGAGCATCGTTTCAACCGAGAAGCTGTTTGACAACCTGGCCCGCGAACTCTCACCCGGCCGGATTATCTTGAGCGGCCAGGTGGATGGGGTTTATGATCACGACCCTCTGACCCACCCGGCGGCTGAATTGATTGAAGAGATTGACGGCAGCAATTGGAGCGAGGTTGAGGCCCGGCTGGGCGGCTCACACGGGGTGGATGTGACCGGCGGCATGTTTACCAAAGTGCGCGACATGTACCGCCTGACCCTGGCTATGCCGCCGATGCAGGCCATGATTATGTCGGCGGAACAGCCGGGCAATGTAGAAAAAGTGCTCAAGGGGCAGGCGGTTAATTTTGGCACGTTGATCAATTGAGGGGTATCTTCATCTATCGGACGGCCTAAATCGAAAGATCAAAACAACCAGGATAACCTTATGGAAGAGCCGGTTAAACTCGAAGACAGCGAAATTCTCGAACCCGCTGAAGATGTTCTGTCAACAAATGAGTGGACTGCCCGGATTTTACTGAAAGCCACGGTTGATGCCGTGGTTATGCTTGACGCCGCCGGAATAGTTTTAGATACAAACCAGGCTCATGCCGCCCGGTTTAACCTTACGTCCGCCGCAATGATAGGCCAATGTATCTGGGATTTTTTCTCCCCAGAGCTAAAGGCCAGCCGGCAAAAACTTATCCAAAGCGTGTTTCAAACGGGCATACCAGTCCATAACCAGGATGAACGGCAAGGATGCTGGACCGACTATATTATCAGCCCTATTTTTAACGCCAACGGAGCAGTCACCAGTGTGACCGTGTTTATCCGTGATATTACCCGGCAGAAACAAGTTGAGGACTCACTCGAAACTATTTTGACCAAGTATAAAACCCTGTTTGATTCTTTTCCGCTGGGAATCACAGTGTCAGGTCAGGCCGGCAACATTCTGGAAACCAACGCCATGGCCGAAAGTTTATTGGGCCTATCTACCGCCGAACACACCCAGCGAAAAATTGACAGCGCCGAATGGCAGATTGTGCGCCCCGATGGCTCGCCGATGCCTCCCGCCGAATATGCCAGCGTGCGTGCCCTGGCAGAAAATCGCCTGATAGAAAACGTGGAAATGGGTATAATTAAACCAGACGGTCATACCACGTGGCTTAACGTCACCGCGGCCCCGTTACCCCTTGACGGTTATGGCACAGTCATCGCCTATAATAACATTACTGCCCGCAGGCAGGTGGAATTGGCGTTGGAACAGGCCCAGGAAAGTTTGAGATTAGCTCTTGATGGGGCTAATCTGGGTACCTATCATGTAGACATACAAAGCGGTCATCTGCTGGTGAATGACCACTACCTGGAACAACTCGGCTATGCCCGGCATGAGTTGGAACTAACCTACCACGATTGGCTAAACCTGGTCCACCCTGACGATCTACCCTCTATTAAATTTATCATGGAAAGAGTTTATCAGGGTGAACGGAATGATTTTGACCTGGAATACCGCATGCGCCATAAATCCGGCCAGTGGATTTGGGTATTGGATTGCGGTCAGGCCGTAGAACGGGATGAATATGGCCGGCCTCTCCGGGCGGCGGGCATCCATCTGGAAATTAGCGTGCGCAAACAAACCGAAGATGCCTTGTACGAGAGTGAACAACAATACCGAAACCTGTTTGAAAATGCGCCGCTGTGCCTGTTTGAATTAGACTTGACCACCCTGCCGCCGGTTATCCGGCGGGTTAACCGCCAGGCCGAGGCTTTATACGGCTGGACAGTTGATGAAATTGTAACTCGACCCCCTACAGAAACAATTATCCCTCCGGCGACGCCTATGCCCCAGGAAAGCCTTGACAAACTTAAATCGGGCGAACCGGTTTCTTTTGAATCCCGGAATAGGCGTCGTAACGGTTCAATCTTTCCGGTCCGCTTCACGGCCACTCCTTCCCCCAACCTTGACCTGAAACGGGTCATTATAGCCGTGGAAGATATCACCCTGGAAAAAGAAATACAGTCTGCCGAAAAGGCCATTGCCGCAGAACGCCTGCGTATTTCCCGTGAGATTCACGATGGCGTGGCTCAAAACCTGGCCTCGCTGCGGCTGAAAGTGGGGTTGATGCATGATTGGGCCGAACAAGACCTGCCCCGCCTGCACGTCGAGTTGGATTTTTTGCAGGAACAACTGCGCCAGAACATCCAGGAAGTGCGGCGAGCCATCTTTGCCCTGCGCCCCATCGCCATTGACGAATTGGGGTTTTACCCGGCATTGCACCAATTTATAGCCGATTTTGGCGGACAAAATCAACTGCAGATTGATCTGAATATAACCGGATCACCGGAGAAGCTGCCGTCATTTATGGAACCCGTCCTCTTTCGCCTGATTCAGGAGGCCTTGAATAATGTGGCCAAACATGCCTCCGCCAGTACCGTCGGGTTAACGCTCAATATTCAAGCCCCCCAGTCAGTAGAATTAACCATTAACGATGATGGGATTGGTTTTGATCCTGCCAGCCTGCCTCAAGCGGTCCATCAGGGACATGTGGGGTTAACCCAAATGCGGGAGCGGGTGGCCAATCTTAATGGCATCATCATCGTAAACAGTCAGCCGGGACAGGGCACAACCCTGCAAATCAGTCTGCCCCTGGTCCGATAAAGTGAGGATTTATGACATCCACTCCTGAGAAACACCCCATCCGAGTACTTCTGGCTGACGATCACCGCCTCTTTCGCCAGGGGTTGCACGAAATTTGCGAAACTAAAGGCGATTTTACGGTGGTAGGTGAAGCCGAAAATGGTCAGGAGGCGATTGAATTGGCCCAGCAATTACAGCCTGATGTAATTTTGATGGACATCCAGATGCCGATTTTAAACGGAGTCCAGGCCACCCACCTGATTCTTGAAAATAACCCGGCGGTGCGGATCATCATTTTAACGATGTATCGGCAAGACCAGTATGTATTTGACGCGATCAAGGCCGGCGCACGGGGTTATCTGCTCAAAGATGTGGATTGGCAGGATTTGATTAAAGCGGTGGAAGCCGTGAGTCGGGGCGAGGCCATCATTAATTCGGCGCTGGCGGCCCGGGTCATCGAAGAGTTTCGCCAGCTTGAGGCCCAAAAAACAAAACTACCGGCGGACCAAGACCCAGCAGATCTCCAACGGTTGACCCCCGGCGAAATGGAGGTATTGCTGTTGGTAGCTCAGGGGGCAGACAACCAGGACATTGCCGGGCAACTGGCCCTGACTGAAAAAACAGTCACCAACCGGCTCACCGGTATTTACAAAAAACTGCATCTGAATAACCGCACCCAGGCCGCACTCTATGCCCTGCGGCAGGGTTGGGTCACACTAACCCCGCCGGAGTAAGCGCAGTCCTCTTTATAAGGGTAATTTTACCCGACAATCAAGTAAAAATCCCCTTTAAGCAGGGGATTTTTGCTTTTAAATCGGTGAATTTTTTCTCTACTCAATTTCTTTCTTCGGGCCGATAAATCATCATGTCAATGGATGTATTACCGGAGAAGTCGAATTTGAATAAGCCCATCACCCTTTTAATTGTGGACGATAGCCAGGACAGCCGGCAAGCGATTCGCGCTGCCATAGCCTATTCAGACCAAATTATAGTGGTGGGTGAGGCCACCAATGGCGAGGAAGCCCTTGAACTGACCGGACGGCTTCAGCCCGACGTCATCCTGTTAGATGTAATGATGCCCCGGTTAAACGGAATTCAGACCGCAGTCTCAATTAGTAAACTCTATCCGGCCATCAAAATCATTATGCTCAGCGCTTACGATTCAAAGGAGCTAATCCTGGACGCGGTCAGAAGTGGCGCACAGGGCTACCTGATTAAAGGTAGCCCCTCCACTGAAATAATCCAGGCCATTCGGGCCGTAGCCCGCGGTCAGGCCATTCTCAGCCCGTTGATGTTGGGCTGGGTTTTAGATGAGCTGACCAGCTCAGCTAACGGCAAATAGGCGAAACCTTCCTGACAAGATCAAAGAGATGAGAACTTAACATGATGAACTGTTGGGAATTTAAGAAATGTGGACGCGAGCCTGGGGGCGCGAAAGTAGAAGAGTTTGGGGTTTGTCCGGCCTATCCCAACCAGGGGATAAACTGTTTCCGCGTTAATGGAACACTGTGTGACAACGAAGTGCAAGGGTCCGCTGCCACAAAACTCGCCCACTGCATGCAGTGTGACTTCTACATTTTCTTAACGCAGGCTAAGAAAAGCACTACCCAAGCAGATGCATTTTTACGAATAAAAGCGGCCAAGGTGTCGCACCTGTTAGACCTGGTAGGAGAGTTGAGCCTGGTCGCCGCCACGGTGACGCATCATCCCAAACTGGAAGCCCTGGAGTTGGACGGCTTTGATATTGCCGTTCACAACCTGGAGCTGTTGATCCGCGAAATCCAGGACCTTACCTCCGGCCTGCGCCTGGTGCCCGTTGGCAGTGTATTTATCCGCACCCAACGGCAGGTACGCGATCTGTCGCAGCAAACCGGCAAGCCGGTTAACCTGACCATGGAAGGTGAAGACATCGAAATAGACAAGGTTTTGCTGGACCAACTCAGCGACCCGTTGATGCATCTGGTCCGCAATGCCATTGACCACGGTCTGGAATCGCCCGCCGAACGGCTGGCCGCCGGCAAGCCGGAGCAGGGAAACCTGATACTGGCGGCAACGCAGCAAGGCCGGGAAATTCAGCTTAGCGTGACGGATGATGGCCGGGGGCTAAACCGGGAGAAAATTCTGGCAAAAGCCAGAGAACGCGGCCTGATTGGCCAGACAGAAGAACCGGATGAGGCCACCGTATGGCGCTATATTTTTCACTCCGGGTTGTCAACCGCGGCCGAGATTTCTAACCTGTCCGGGCGGGGCGTGGGCATGGATGTGGTCCAAACCACTATCCAGTCTTTGCGAGGCCGGATTACTATTGATAGCCAGCCTAACCAGGGTACTCGCATCACCCTGCACATTCCATTAACCCTGGCCTTTCTGGACAGTATGATTATGCGCTCGCAAAACCGTTTGTTCGCCGTTTCTGTGGATGAAGTAGCAGAAGTAGCCAAACCGGAAGCGGAGCAAATTACCCGTGTCTCAGACGACGAAATGGTGCGCATGCACGACCACCTGATACCGGTCTGTCGTTTGCAGCGCTTTTATGGCGAGACAGGCATGCAACGCCCGTTACCCGAGCAGGTGTTGGTCATTGTTCATACCAGCCAGGGGTTACTGGGCCTGCCGGTAGATGAGGTGGTGGGCCAACAGCAAATCACTATGAAATCACTCCAAGGCCCACTCAAAGACATTCGGGGCGGGGCCGGCTGTGCCCTGCTGGCTTCGGGTGACATCGCCATTGCCCTCGATTGTGAGCAGTTGAGCCAGGAATTACAAAAACCGGACAAAGGACCAGGATTTCATTTAAATGGACGAATTGTCGTTAAGCCAGACCGAAGCCCTTCACTTTGATTCCATCCGCCGCTGGATTGGAATCCATACCGGCCTGCACTACCCGGAACGTAAATATTGCACCCTGTATCATCGCCTGCGAAAGCTATGCCATGAGTTGGATATTCCCGACCTGAAGACCTTAGACCAACATTTGCAGCAGCGAGATTTGCCCAATCTGTCAATTCAGTTGGCTTGCGCCGTTTCCACCAATCACACCTACTACTTCCGCGAAGAGGAGTCAATGCAGTTTTTTCAGGAACAGATAATCCCCACCTTACCGCCCAATGAGCCGTGGCGCATCTGGAGCGCGGCGTCTTCCAGCGGCGACGAAGCCTATTCACTGGCTATTATTTTGGCCGAAGCGCTGGGAGTGGCCGAGGCTCAGCAAAAAACAGCCATTTTGGGTACCGACATCAGCTTTAACGTGCTGGAACAGGCCGAATATGGCATTTGTAATGAACAGCGCTTGGATAAAGTACCGAAACCGCTGCGTGATAAATACTTCAGAACGATGGGGTTGGGGCAGTGGGGCATTAACCCGGAGATCAAACAATTGTGTACATTCAGGCAGCTTAATTTGATGAACTACCCCTGGCCCTTTAAACAAAATTTTCACGTAATTTTTTGCCGCAATGTTTTGTACTATTTCGACCGGCCCAAACAAATTGAATTGGTCGAGCGCCTGTACGATGCGACCACACCGGGCGGCTGGCTTATCACCAGCGTCACCGAATCGCTGTGGAATATGAACTCACGCTGGCAGTCGGTCAGAACCGGGATCTACCACAAAGGCTTTGGAAGGAATGGCAAATGATGCTGAAAAAGATCAAGGTACTGGTGGTGGATGATTCGGCCCTGGTACGAAAAATGTTAACCCTGGGCTTGAGCCGGGACTCCGCCATTGAGGTGATTGGCGCGGCCCGCGACCCTTACGCCGCCCGCGATATTATGGTTGAAAATCAGCCCGATGTGATCACCCTGGATGTGGAAATGCCCAACATGGACGGGGTTTCTTTTCTCAAGAGGTATATGCCGGTCATGCCCATCCCTACGGTTATTGTCAGCTCATTAACCGAACAGGGCAAAAAGATCACCATCGAAGCCCTGGAAGCCGGCGCTGTGGATGTGGTGCTGAAGCCCAAATTGGGGTTGGTGGATGGGCTGCCCTTGATGATGAGTGACCTGATTGCCCGGGTCAAGGCCGCGGCCAGAGTAGATGTGAGCCGCTTTGCGCAGACCCAGCCCGCGCTTCATGAGCCACCGGTCACCCCCGTCACGATGAGCAAAGCCTTGCATGAAACCACCGACCGGGTGATTGCCATCGGCGCTTCGGCGGGGGGGGTGGCGGCGCTGGCCCGCATTATCCCGATGTTTCCCGCGGCAGCCCCTGGCATTATGATTGTGCAGCATATGCCGGCCGGTTTTACCACCAGTTTTGCTGCCCGATTAGACAGTCTGTCGGCCATGCAGGTAAAAGAAGCGGAATCCGGCGACCGCATCCGGCCAGGGCTGGTACTGATGGGGCCGGGTGGCGACCGGCATATAGAAGTGCGCCGCTCTGGCGGCGAATACCGGGTGATTCTGGTGGATGGCCCCAAGGTGTCAGGGCACTGCCCTTCGGTAAATACCTTGTTTCACTCGGTTGCCCGACAGGTGGGGCGTAACGCAGTGGCCGCCTTGCTGACCGGGATGGGCGATGACGGGGCCGAAGGCTTGCTGGCTATTCGCCAGGCCGGCGGACGCACCTTTGCTCAGAATGAACAAACCAGCGTAGTTTTTGGGATGCCCCAGGCCGCCTGGAAGATAGGAGCCGCAGAAAACCTGGTCTCGCTGGATGAAGTACCCAAGTATTTACTGGGCGCATTGAGAGGCTAAACCAACCATAAACAAATTGTAACTACTCAGCCCTCATGTCATTTCGAGGCCGTAGGCCGAGAAATCTCTACCGCGCTGCATTGGCCTCAGGGATTTCTCCCTTCGGTCGAAATGACATGGCTGAGGAATTAACACCATGATTAGATACATGGGAGCAATAAATGACAAACGCCACATGACAAACACCAACTTCCCAAGTCCACCCCTATCAAAGAAAGGAATACCTGATTATGGCCGAAAAAAATGGCGACAATCTATTTTTAGAGGACAACGAAGATAACATTGACAACACCTACCTTGTTTTTGGGATAGAAAAAGAAAACTATGCGGTCAACATTGCCCACGTTACTGAAATTGTCGGGATTCAAAGAATATCAGAAGTGCCCGACGTACCCCACTTCATTAAAGGGGTGACCAACCTGCGCGGCCAGGTGATCCCGGTGATGGATATGCGCTTGCGGTTCAATCTGCCCTGGCGTGATTACGATGATCGGACCACTATCATTGTGCTGGAACTGGACAGCGTTTCTACCGGCCTGATTGTTGACCGGGTCCATGAAGTCGTAGATATCCAGCCCCAGCAAATTGACCCCCCGCCCAGTTGGCACAAAAACGACAACCAGGGGGTTATCAGCGGCCTGGGTAAAACAGATGACAACGTGAGTATCATTCTGGACGTGCCACATCTATTGTATGACAAAGACATGCATGTGGATTTGGCCAAGGCGGCGACGCATGGTCAAGCCGAATCCGAGCCAGTTGGCCCAGGTCAAGGGCGGGAGGGCTACTAGCTGAAACGATGATAACCGATCCAATCAACAATAATTCAAATTATAACAATAGGAGAGCAAAACATGAACGCATTAAATGACATCAGATTAAGTGTAAAACTGATTGCCGGGTTTATACTCGTCGCCGTGATTGCGGCAATTGTCGGTATTGTCGGCATTGTCAATTTGAGGACTCTTGAACAAGCTGACACCAGGCTCTACGAAAGAATGACCATACCGATCAGTCAGTTGGCCGACATGGCCACAAAGTTCCAGCGTGTGCGCGTCAACCTGCGCGACGTGATTTTGGCGGAAGACAACCAGGAAAGGCAGGAAAATATTGAAACTATCAAGACCTTGACGGCAGAAATTGATGAGATGGCCACCGAGTTCGAAAAGACGATCATTTCGGAAGAAATGCGCACCGAGTTCAACACTTTTAGGGCAACA
>JAAUSP010000217.1 GCA_012032575.1 Anaerolineales bacterium
GCACCCTAATTCCAACCTCTACGCCCACCGCCACCAATACCCCCACCCCCACCGAGACGCCCACGCCTATTTTTACGCCGACACCGACCAGCACGCCCACCCGCGCCTTTACCCGTGCGCCTCTGCCGCCCACCGATACCCCCACCCCTGAAGCCACCCCCACCCCCGATGTGGACTTTGCCCTGGTCAGTATTCGTCAGTTGACCCCGTGCGAAAACCACGGCAAGCACCACATTTTTGTCCATGTGCGGGATGCCAGCGGGCAGGGGATTAATGGGGTGCCGGTCAAAATTCAATGGGCCCCGGTTGAAGATGGCTTTGTAATTGCCAAAACTGAAACCAAGCAGAACCTGACGGGGCAGTTAGAGCCGGGCCATATTGACTTTGCTATGTTCAAAGGCACTTACACTGTCGAAATTCAGGGGGCCACCAGCCAGATTGCCCAGGGTATTACCCCCGATTACGGCGTCAACGAAGCCTGCGGTGAAGATGCGACGGCCAACTCGCTCTATCACCAATCCTACGAAGTTATCTTCCAGCGCACCTTCTAATCGCAACCAAGATTTTAGAATTATCTATAATCCAGAGGCAGCCTAATCGCCTCTGGATTTTTTGTTTCTGTATTGATTGTGGTTATACTATTTCAGTAATTTGTGTACGAACTTAAAGTAGTGGGGATGCACAGTTGTATGATTTCCCTGTCTACCGTCTACTGTCTACCGTCTACTATTTTTGAAGGAGATTTGAGTCATGGCTGTTGCTACAGATTTATTAGAAATTCTGCGCTGCCCGTATTGTGTCAGCGGCAGCACCCGCAAACCCGGCGATGATCCGGGCCGGTTGGAATTGGTTCAAAATGGAGTCTGGCTGGTCTGCCAGGAGCCGGATTGTGGCCGCAAATACCCCATCAAAGAAGATATTCCGGTGATGTTGATTGATGAAGGCGACAAATGGATCAATACATCGGTAGCCGATTTGCCCCAGCCGGGCAAGTTGGTGGAATAGTTAGCCAAAGGATAAAAAATGAAGCGGATGTATCAAACCCTAAGCCTTGTTCTGTTAATTTTGGGCCTGATGGTCGCACCCGAAGTGACAGCCCAGGAGTCCATTCAGGTTGTTGACGAAGGCGTAGAGGCTAATTTTCGGGAACACCTGACCTTCACCTTGAAGGCCACCGGCGCGGCTGAAATTGTCGAAGTTGACCTGCTCTATCAGGTTGTCGGGCAGTTAGCCACCTCGCGCAATGAGGCCGAATTTACGCCGGGCGACTCTATCGAGGCCGAGTTCAAAATTGACCAGACCAAGCCGGAAAATTACATGCCGCCCGGCACAGAACTGAACTATTGGTGGAAAATTGTTGATGCCGCCGGTAATGAACTCAGAACCGAAAAGCAGACCTATCTTTATCTCGACAATCGGTATGAGTGGCAAACGCTGCAAAATGACCGGCTGACCCTGTACTGGTACGAAGGGGACGACAGTTTTGGGCAGGCCCTCTTTGACCGGGCCAATGTAGCCCTGGACACCCTGGCCAGTGATGTCGGCATCAGCCTGGAAGACCCGATCAAGGTGTTCATCTATGCCAACCACGACGATTTGCTGCGCGCCCTTTCCTCCAGCGCCCAGGAATGGACCGGCGGGCAAGCGTTTACGACATTTGGTGTGGTGGTCATCGGGGTGAATCCGACTCAATTGGATTGGGGGCTGCGGGCCACCACCCACGAAATGAGCCACCTGGTGATCCACCAGGCCACCGACAACCCTTATCGCGGCTTGCCCCGCTGGCTCGACGAAGGTATTGCCGTTTACAACGAAGATACCGAACAGTTGGTGGGTGACTTTGCGCCCATCTTCGATGAAGCGGTTAACCGCAATGAGTTGATGACCTTGCGCAGCCTGTCCAGTCCCTTCCCCGGCGATCCGCTCCTGGCCAACCTGGCTTACGGCCAGAGCGGCGCGGTGGTTAAATTTATCATTGATACCTATGGGGTGGACAAGATGGCGAATTTGTTATCTATCTTCGCCGAGGGTTCGCTGGATGATGAAGCCCTGGAAACGGCTTTGGGGGTCAACACCGACAGCCTGGATAACGCTTTTCGGACCAGTTTGGGGCTGCCTCCCCTTCCAGGCACAGTCAACGATGCTCCGGCCGAAGTTGCCACCGAAGAGGCCGAGCCTGCCTCCGCTGAGGTGACCAACCCGGTTGAAGACTCCGGCCCAACCCCCCAATCCGAAGCTGGACCGGACTCAGCCGCCGCCGAACCGGCCCCGCTGGCTGAACCAAAAAGCAGCCCTTTTGGGCTGCCATGTCTGGCCGGGCTGCTGCCGCTGGCTATTTTTGGGGTGGCTGCTGCTCTGCGGAAATTATAAATTACTCATCTGCCTCCCAGCCATGCTCGCCGATGAGGGGCACAAAGGCGACCGGAGCCATTTTTTCTTCGATGATTTGCCCCCCGCGCCGCTGCAAACGGAGCAGTTCCTGCTGCTGCCGGCGGGGGCCGGTGGGAATGACCAGCATAGCTCCTTCGGCCAGTTGGGTCGGTAAGGGGGCTGGAACTTCGGGCGCAGCGGCGGTCACAATAATGCCATCATAGGGGGCGTGTTCGGGCCAGCCATAGCCGCCATCGTCTACTTTGATTTCTACATTGTCAATGCCCAACGAATTCAAAGTTTGCCGGGCCAGTCCGGCCAGTTCGGGAATCCGCTCGATACTGTAAACTTTAGCGACCATACGGCTGAGAATCGCGGCCTGGTAGCCGGAGCCGGTGCCAATTTCCAAAACAATTGCCTGACCATCCGGGGGGAGTTGCAGTGCTTCAGTCATAAACGCCACCATATAAGGTTGGGAGATGGTCTGGCCGTGGCCGATAGGCAGAGGGGTATCCTTATAAGCCTGGCCCCACAACTCTTCGGTCACAAAAATGTGCCGGGGGATTTGGGCCATAACCTGCAATACGCGCGGATCGGTGATGTGACGCGCGGCTAACTGTTTTTCAACCATCCGGGCCTGCGCCTCGGCCAGGCTTGGCTTTTTACCCAACATAAAACCTCCTTCTCCATTAAATCACATTCTGGATTCAATAGCAAGAGGAAAATAAAAAAAGGCGCGAAGATAATTCGCGCCTTTAAACTTCTGATGAAAGCGGTATTATTTTGCTTAAGGTAGTTGCAAGAAAATAGTTACTCAATATTCGCGTTGCGTGTTGCATAAGATAAAACAGACGGAACACGCAAGACGTTTTGGTTAATTTAAATTTTGGAATTGCTTAACCTTTGGTGAAGGCTTTACTCTGCGAGTCACCATTTTTAGACTGGTGTGACCAATAGCCCCAGTCACGACTGCGCCAGCGATTGGGAATCAAGTCAAGATAAAGCAGCAGGCAGCGGGTCAGGGAGTGGATGGTTTTGCGGGTTCGGCCCAGGCGCAGCCGGCGATGATCCTGCTCATAAACAATCAGGTCTGGCGCGAACCGAACCGAAAAACCGGCTCGTTTGACGCGCCAGACCAACTCAGAATCCTCGTTGCACGTCAATTGTAGATCAAATCCACCAGAGCGAAAAAGCGACTGCCGGCTTATCAGTAAATTTGAACCAGAAGCCGCTGGAACGCCTAGCCACTGTGATAACTGCTGCCCGCGCGCAAACCAACGGTAGTAATGGATAAATTCACCCTGTGACAACTTTGGCCCATAGATTACATCACAGTGTGGATAATGCTGCGATCTTTCAAAGTAGTCCGGTCCAAAAACGATATCGGCATCGGTGAAAAGCAGCCAGGGACTTTGCGCCATTTGCGCCCCGTAGAAGCGGGCTTCGCTAATTCGGCCTGGATGACGCAAGACGCTGGTCCGGTTAGGGCGATATTTGTTGACCAGTTCGGGCGTGTTATCCTCGCTGGCATCTACCACAATAAGCGCTACCTGATCAGGCAACGAACGCAGAAAGCCCCGGATATTTTTGGCTTCGTTGCGCGTTGGTACAATAACCGTGAGCTGATCGAGCCTCATCGTCTGGCCCTATTGCTTAGCGCCTATCAGGCGAGGATCCCATGAAGTATCAACGGTCAGCGGCGGGTCGAAGGCGTTGGCAATCGCGCCCCAGGAAGCCAGCTTGAAATTCTGATTTTCAGCGGGGGTAATGTTCAGATTATCCTGCGCCACAAAAACGCCTTCGGGAAAAGCATCGCCCAGCGGAAAACTGGTTACGTCAATGCCGTCAGTGCCGGAAACAGCATCAACTTCGGCCTCTTCATCGGCCACCAGCCGGAAAGTGCCTACATAGGCATTGTCACCGCCGCGCTCGTAGACCACAAAGCGGCTGTTACCCTGGCTGGAGGCCAGCAGGTAGCCCGTGCCATCTTTGGCATAATACAGGGCTAAGCCTTCCACATCGGCAGTGAGATGGCCTTCGGGGCCGGTGGTATCTACCTGGGTGCGCGTCTCGCCATCTTCCGGTTCAGCCCGTACTTCCAGATGCCGGCTTCTTCCTCGCCGATATAAAGCTGGCCGGTCTCATCGTCGGCTACGCAGCCTTCTGTTTGACTGCCCACTTTAAACGAGCGGACCAGTTTGGCTCCAACCTGGCCCTGGCCGTTATCAGCCAATTCAAATTGAGCGACCTGGCCGGTATTGGTGCTGTTGACAATGACATAATATTTGCCGGTCGCCGGACTGACGTACAGGCAGGTGCCGTAAACATCGTTGCTGACTTCAGCGGAGATCGTTCCGGCGGCCACATCTTCCAGTTTGTGGGTGTCGGGGTTGACTTTGTAGATGGCCAGGCTGTCGTCGTTGCGATTGCTGGCTATCACCAGGGCGACCGCCTCGCCACCCAGCGGAAAGTTGTAGCGCAGGTCAACGTTGTTAACCCGACCAATTTCTACGAACTGGATTTGCTGCCCCTCCAGATCATAAACAGCCAACCCACCCTGTTTATTGGTGCCGATAATCGTGCTCTGGGTCGGGTCGGTTGGATGAATCCAGATGGCGGGGTCGTCGGCGGCGTCGGTACTGCTCTTAACCGCCTCCGTTTCAACACTGGCGGCGGCCTGAGCAACCTCACTCTGCAAGTCGCCACCTGCCCCAACAACACGTTGATCCCAGGAAGCCGGGTCTACCACTAAGGGCGGGTCCATAGCCTGGGCAATGTCGGCCCAGGAAACCAGTTTGAAGTTGGTGCTGGCGTCGGGATCGGTGTTTTCGTCATCAGCAGCTACAAATACGCCCGCGGGGAAAGCCTCACCGAGGGGTAGATTGGTGACAGACAGGCCGCCCGCTTCTGATACGCCATCCGCGCCGGCCCCATCAACCACCGCAAACGTGCCGACAAACTCGTTATCGTCGCCGCGTTGATAAACCAGAAAATTGTCGTCGCTCTGGTTGGAGGCAATCAGATAGCCTTCGCCGTCGTCGGCATAATACAGGGCCAGCCCCTCCACCTCTGCGGAGATGTTGCCCCGGTAGGTGTCCACAATCCGGCGAATGGTCCCGTCTTCCGGCTCGGCCCCATATTTCCAAACGCCGGTGTCGCCTTCGCTGATGTAAAGCTGGGCCAATTCGTCGTCGGCGACACAAGCCTCGGTTTCGGAGCCGACCTCAAAGTCACGGGCCAGTTTCGCCTGGATTTGACCAGAGTCATCGGCGGCCAGTTCCCACTGCTCTACCTCGCCATCTTCACTGTTGGCAAATACATAATCCAGACCGCTGATGAGGCTGCGATACATGCACAAACCGGCCAGGGGAATGCCTGTTTCGATCTGGCCCAGGCTGGTCAGTTCGCGGGTGTCGGGGTTGATTTGGTAGAGGTTAATCATTGGCTCATCCTTAACCCCTGCCGCCACCAGGGTAATGCTTTCATCACCCAGGGCAAAGTTGTAACGGAGGTCTACATTGCTGATGGCGCTGTCGTCCAGATATTGTAATTGTTTACCACTTAAATCGTACACGGCCAGACCGCCGTTATCATCTGCGGCGATGAGGGCGCTTTGGGCTGGGTCGGTGGGATGAACCCAAACCACGGCCAGCGTTGCCCCATCATTAGGGGTAGGTTCGGTTTCGGCGGCAGGCTCAACCTCGGCTACCGGAGCTTCGTCCGGCTCCGTCTGAAAGGCAACTAGAAAAATAGTAACCAGGATCAAGCTCAGAATTAAACTTAGACGCTTTGTCATTTTTCTTCTCCCAAAAATAGAAAATTTGCCTGGCAAAAATCACTTTACTATAGCCAAACAGATTTACTACTTTATTAAGCCAGCTTTAACAGTCTGTAAAATTAGGGTGAAAAGTTTTTAACAATGAGGCGAAAACAAGCGTGGCAAAGCGCTTGATCTTTGTGAATTCCGTTGCACGCTGCAACGGGATTTTGTAGCTGGTTGTCAATCGTGCTATACTGATTTTTTGTTGTCTATGGCCCTTAAAGTATCAAGTGTCAGGCCATTAGGGGTAAGAAAACCCTGATGCCGTGACGTATAAGCATGTGACACTTCTTTGCCTTTTTAAGGAGTAAGGGATTTGTCTATTTTGGTTGCGGTTTATTTGATTACCGCCTTATGGTTGGCGGTGTATGCCTTTAACGCCTGGGTGTTGACAGCCCTGTATCTCAAACACCGGCGTACCCCCATTCTTTTTAAGGGAGAATGGCTCGAAAATGACTTGCCCCCGGTAACGGTCCAGCTTCCCATTTTCAACGAAGCCCTGGTGATAGAACGCCTGATTGAGGCTATAGCCCGGCTGGATTACCCGGCTCACCTGCTCCAGATTCAGGTGTTGGATGACTCGACCGACGACACCACCGAAATAGCCCTGGCCAAAGTGGTCGAGCAGCGACGGCAGGGGATAAATATTGAACTGCTGCACCGCACCGACCGGACCGGCTTCAAAGCCGGGGCGCTCAAAGCCGGTCTGGAGACGGCCAGCGGCCAGTTTATCGCCATTTTTGACGCTGATTTTGTGCCGGAGCCGGATTTTCTCCGCCAAACCGTCCCCCATCTGCTGGTCAATCCGCAGGTGGGTTTTGTGCAAACGCGCTGGGGACATCTCAATCGGGATTATTCTTTGTTCACCGCCATCCAGGCCCTGGCTGTGGACGGTCATTTTGTGATCGAGCAGACCGCTCGCCAGCGCAGCGGCTTGATTATGGGTTTTAATGGCACCGGCGGCATCTGGCGACGTTCCTGCATTGAAGCCGCCGGAGGGTGGCAGGGCGATACCATTGCCGAAGATTTGGACCTGAGCTATCGCGCCCAACTGGCCGGCTGGAAGCCGCTCTTTTTGCCCGATGTGGTCGCTCCCGCTGAAATTCCGCCCCAATTGGCGGCCTTTAAACGGCAGCAGTTTCGCTGGGCCAAGGGGTCCATTCAGTGCCTCAAAAAATTAGGCTGGCAGGTTCTCCGCGCCCCTTTGCCCTGGACAGTCAAGTGGCAGGCTATGGTCCATCTGAGCAGCTACCTGGCCCACCCGCTGATGGTCCTGCTGGCCGTCATCACCCCAATCTTGATGCTGACCGGCGGCACAAGCCGGATTCATTTTCCGCTGATCTATCTGAGTTTGCTCAGTTTGGGGCCACCGCTGATGTACGCCGTGGCCCAAATCACGCTTTATCCCACCGGCTGGCGGCAGCATTACAAAGTGATGCCGCTGCTGATTTTTCTGGGCGGGGGAATTGCCCTGAGCAATACCAGAGCGGTGATCGAAGCGCTGTTGGGAGTTGGCAATGTTTTCCGGCGGACGCCCAAATTCAACCTGGCTGCCGCCGACCGCTGGCAAAGCAGCGCCTACCGCCTGCCGGCGGACCGGCTGGCTTTTGGCGAACTGGCCCTGGGGCTTTACTCGCTGGTGAGCGTCGGGATTGCCGCGTTTAACGGTAATGCCTTCGCCATTCCCTTTATTTTGTTATACGCTTTTGGGTTTGGCTATGTCGGCTTGCAAGGGGTGTGGGAAGCGCGTCTCGTAAGCACGTTTAAGGTTGAACGTTCAAAGTTTCGAGTTCAACCTTCAAACGTTCAACCTGCAAACATTCAACGTTAGCCGTGCTTCCGCACAAAGTTACCGATACGTTCCAGCGCCTTTTCTATTTTTTCGTAGGACGTGGCATAGGAGCAGCGCACATATCCGGCCCCGCCAATGCCAAAGGCCCGGCCCGGAATAACTGCGACCCGTTCCTCGTCGAGCAGGCGCTCGGCAAATTCGGCGTCGTCCATGCCGGAACCGCGCACCGAGGGAAAGGCGTAAAAGGCCCCACGCGGCTCAAAACATTTCAGCCCGATGCTGTTCAAGCCATCCACAATCAAGCGGCGGCGGCGGTCATCAGCGCTGGCGCATGTCCTCAACCGCTTCTTCGCCCTGGGCCAAAGCGGTCAAGGCTGCCTCTTGAGCAGTTGTAGGGGCGGACATGATGGTGTACTGGTGGATTTTGTTCATCGCACCGAGCAGTTCGGGCGGGGCGGCGGCGTAACCCAGCCGCCAGCCGGTCATGGCATAAGCTTTGGAAAAGCCGCCCAGCAAAATGGTCCGCTCCCACATCCCCGGCAGCGAGGCAAAACAAACATGCTCGATGCCGTAAACCAGCCGGTCGTAAATTTCATCCGAAATCACCAGAATATCGTGCTTTTGGGCTACGCGGGCAATGGCTTCGAGTGTTTCACGCTCCAGTACGGCCCCGGTGGGATTGTTGGGGTAGCCAATGAGCACGGCTTTGGTGTTGCGGGTAATGGCCGCTTCGATTTCCTGAGCCGTGACTTGGAAATTGTTCTCCACCCGCGTGGCAATCGGTACGGGGGTGCCGCCGGCCAGGGTGACTTCGGCGGTGTAGGCCACAAAACAGGGCTGCGGCACAATCACCTCGTCGCCGGGGTTGAGAATGGCCGTCAAGGCCAGGTACATGGCTTCGGACACGCCGACGGTAATCAGGATTTCCAGGGCCGGGTCGTATTCGACCCCGTAAAGTTTCTGCAACTGTTTGGAAACGGCCTGACGCAGTTCGATGGTGCCGGTGTTGGAGGTGTAGTGGGTATGCCCGGCCCGCAGCGAGTTTACCCCCGCCTCCAGAATTGACTCCGGGGTCACGAAGTCAGGCTCGCCGATGCCCAGCGAAATGACATCGTTCATGGTAGCGGCAATATCAAAAAAGCGGCGAATGCCGGAAGGTGGAACTTGTTGAACACGGTTTGAGATAAATGATCGCATAAAAATAAATTTGAGGCTGAGGCTAGGGCTGAGGCTAAGATATAGCTCAGCCTCAGCCTCAGCCTTAGCCTTCCTCTCGTCAATTGTGAATGGTTAACGGTTTATAAGGCAAGCCGAAAGCATCGGCCACGGCCTGATAGGTAATGTGGCCCTGATAGGTGTTGACGCCCAGAGCCAGAGCTTTGTCGGCGCTCACGGCAGCGTGAAAGCCTTTATCGGCCAGTTTGATGATGTAGGGCAACGTGGCATTGGAAAGCCCCAGGGTGCTAGTGCGTGGCACCGCACCGGGCATATTGGGCACGCAGTAGTGCAAGACATCATCCACAAAGTAGATCGGTTCGGAGTGGCTGGTGGGGTGAGTGGTCTCCACGCAGCCGCCCTGGTCTACGGCGACGTCAACGATGACGCTGCCCTGCTTCATTTCGGCCACCATTTTGCGCGTCACCAGTCGAGGCGCTTTGGCCCCTTTGACCAGCACCGCGCCGACCAGCAAATCGGCGTAGCGTACAGCCCGCGCCACCGTGAAGGGATTGGCGGCGATGGTTTCAAAATTGCCGTGCAAAATTTCACTGAGGGTGCGCAGGCGGTCCAGATTGATGTCCAGCAAGGTTACACGCGCCCCCATCCCCAGGGCTATTTGCGCGGCATTGGTGCCCACCACCCCTCCGCCAACGATCACCACGCTGGCCGGTCGCACCCCCGGAATACCGCCCAGAAGTTTGCCCCGCCCGCCGGCATGTCGTTCCAGGTAATGCGCCCCCACCTGAATGGACATCCGACCGGCTACTTCACTCATGGGGGTCAACAGAGGTAGGGTGCCGTTGTCCAGTTCAACCGTCTCGTAAGCAATGCCGGTCACGCCGCTCTCGACCATCGCCCGGGTGAGTGCTTCGGCGGCGGCCAGATGGAGATAGGTAAAAAGCAGCAAATCGGCACGCAGATAGTTATACTCGGCGGGCAGCGGTTCCTTGACTTTGACCACCATGTTGGCCTGACCCCAGACTTCCTCAGCGGAATCAACCAGCGCGGCCCCGGCTTCGGCAAAATCTTCGTCGGTGAAACGGCTGCCCTCGCCCGCTGATTTTTCGACCAGCACGGTATGGCCGTGCTCCACCAACTGGTGGATGCCCCCCGGCGTCATCGAAACCCGGTATTCATTATCTTTAATTTCTTTTGGTACACCGATGATCATCGTTGATCTCCTCCTATGCAGCAGGGTAATAGGGTAGCAAGGTAACAGGGTCGCAGGGTAACAGGGTCGCAAGGTCGCAGGGTAACAGCTTTGCGACCTTGCGACTTTGCGACCCTGCTACTTTGCTACCCTGCGACCTTGCGACCTGTCATAAATAATCCACATAAGCCGAGTCCCCCAGGTTCATGTGGCGGTAACGACCCACCAAATCCACCTTCCGCCCGATCAGCGACTCGCCCAAAGTGGCGTCTTTAATGTAGGATTCTTCATCCACAATTGAATTGCGGATGATGCTGCCTTCGATTTCGCACTTGGCGGCGATGGTCACATACGGGCCGATAATCGAATTTTTAATCTTGGCGGTGGGGTGGACGTGGACCGGCGGGGTGATGATGGAGTTGATGCTGGCCACTTCAGCGCTGTTATCCATGTTGTGCTTGAGCAAATAGCGGTTGGTTTCCAGCACCGTATCCGGCTGGCCGCAGTCGAGCCAGATGCTCACTTCGGCGGGCCGGAGCTGCGCGCCGCTGTCAATCATCAGTTGCAGGGCGTCGGCCAGGTAAAATTCGCCTTTGGTTTGCATGTTTTGGTCCATTAACGACTGGATGGCGGCCATCAACCGCTGGATATCCTTGACGTAATAGAGACCGATGACCGCCAGATTATGGTCCATGCTGTCCGGCTTCTCGATGAGCCGGGTAATGAAGCCTTCCTCGTTGACCAGCGTCACCCCAAAGCGGCGGGGTCTTCGACCTCTTTGACGTAGATCACCCCATCACTTTTTTCTTGATTGAGCTTGCT
>JAAUSP010000004.1 GCA_012032575.1 Anaerolineales bacterium
TGATGTGATTGGGCCAACGAACGACTCGAAAGTAGTTCCGCCCAAAAGCCGCCAGCAATTTGTTTTAGACCCCGGTGCTTATATTATCAACGGCCACTCGCCGGGGGGGGGATTACCGGATTGACGCATACCCGTTCAACATTGCTGCCGGTCAGGTATTCCCGCTCAATCTGAACTAGAACAGAAAACTGTAACAAATATCAACTTTCAAGTCAGGGCAATCTATTTGATTGCCCTGACCTATATTTTTACGGACAGCGATATTATCCAGCCCCTTTTGACAATTTCTATAAACAATATATACTATACATATAGTTAATTTAGAATTGGGTATAATGAGTTATTCCCTTGCCTTTTCCCAAGCCATACTCACGGTGTTATATATTGCCGATAAAATGCGTCATGGTATCTCTGACTTTGTGCCAACCAAGCAATTAGCCGAAGATTTGAATATAGCCGCCCCCAGCGCCGTTAAAATTTTGCAAAGTCTGGGTGGGGCAGGGATTATTGAGACACGTGAGGGTGCAAAAGGGGGCGTTCGGTTAGCGATACCGCCCTCAAATATTAGGGCCCTTGATGTTTTTAATGCTCTAGAAAAGGGACGCCCGCTATTTCGCTTTGATTTGGGCCTGCAAATCACCGGGGAAAAACCGACTCGCGCCCAGCAAGAAATTTCAGCTCTGTTGACGAGCGCAGAGGAGGCCATGAAAGATAAATTAAACCAAGTAACCGTTGAATATCTGCTCGAAAAATTAAATCAGTAAATTTTTTAAATTTAACTATATAAATATAATATATAGTTTATATAGAAATGGAGACCTGACGTGATAGTAGCTTATGTATCTGTAAAAACAAAAGAAAATGCGGTCAACCAGTTTGAACGAACCCTCCGTGAAATACAAGCGGATGTTCGCCAAGTGGCCGGGTGTGTCAAAAACGAGTGGTTTCGCGTTCCAGACGTACCACAGCGATATGTCATTTATGGGGAGTTCGACACCAGGGCAAACTTTGAAAAGTATCTGAACTCGGCTATTGTCAAACGCATTGGCGATGAACTGATGCCGTTACTTGAAGCTCCGCCAGAGTTCAAGCACTATGAGGCGATTATTCTTGAGTCCAGCTAGAGTCAGGATTTGGCCGAATCGTGTATCGGGAGTATAAAGGATTCTTGTGTCACCAAACTATCGTTGAGGAAATCCTTATGCATCCATCAGAATTAATTCTATCCCATCTCGATGCTCTGTATCACGCCGTTACCTCGGCAGTAACCGCAGGAAACGCTGCCGAGTGGGGCAAACTGGGCCAGAATGCCAAAGGCGACCAGGTTAAATGGTTTGATCTGGCGGCGGATCAAGCCGTGTGCGCCTACCTGGAACAACACTTTCCCAGCCCGGTCCTCCTGCTCTCCGAAGAAGGCGATCCGCGCAGTTTTGGCCGGGGTGAACCGGAGTGGACCTTGGTGCTGGACCCGGTGGATGGCTCCGAAAATTTCTCGCGGGGACTGGCTCCGGCGGGCATGGCCGTGGCCCTCATTCCAGCGGGGCTGCCGGTGGCGGTTGATACGGTTGAGTATGCGCTGGTGGGGAGTCTGTATCGCTCTCAAGTGTGGCAGGCGGCGCGGGGACACGGGGCCTGGCGTGACGGTCAACCCATGCGGCCCAGCTCGATTAGCCAACTGGGGGCGGCTATGATCAATTTTGATCTCACCGGGGCCGCCATTCAGCCGGCAGCCGCCAGGGTGTTGGCCCAAACTCGATCCGCCCGCTCTTTTGGGGCGGCGACCATTGCCCTGGTTGCGGTGGCCGATGGCGGGCTGGAGGCATACGTGGACTTACGCCGTCAGCTTACCCCGGAGAATTTTCTGGCGCCGGGCCTCATCATCCGTGAGGCCGGCGGGGTCATCACCAATGCTCAGGGCGAAACATTGCCTCCGCTCCAAGCGATGACCGATTGTTACTCGCTGATTGCCGCCGCCAACCCCGCATTACACGCGGAGTTGCTCCAGCAGCTTAGGCAAGATTTAGCCTGATCACTTTTGACGATCAAATTTAATAAAATCAGGAGAGTTGGAAGGTTGGCAAAAACTGACCAATCTTCCAATCTTCCTGGACTATCAAGATTACCGATTCTAAAAATCAAAACACAGTTAAATTTTGGAACTGACTTGCAATTTATTTGCCAGCTCTTGGCCGGAATGGTATAATCGAAATTCGTTAAAATTTGTACAATCTGCATTGTTTGAGAGATTTGCCACGGTAGTTAAGTTTCTCGGTGGATGCAGTCAGGAGAAGACTCTTATGAATGAGCAAGATATAACTGTAGTGGAGCTGGCGCCCACCAGCGAAGCCGTCGAAGCCCCTGCCCCTGAGGCTGATTCCACGCCAGTAGAAAATATAGCCGAAGCAACCGACAATACCCCGACAGATGAAGGATTATCTATTCACAATTTACTAATCGGTCAACGGCTGACCGGCAAGGTAAAAAATATTGCTGAATTTGGGGCTTTTGTGGATATTGGTATTGCCCAGGATGGATTGGTCCATATTTCTGAATTGGCCAAGCAAAAAGTAGAAAAAGTGACGGATGTGGTCACGCAAGGGCAAGAGGTTGAAGTTTGGGTGAAAAAGGTTGATACCAAACGCGGCCGGATTAGCCTGACCATGATTAAGCCGATTGCCTTGAAGTTGAAGGATGTGGCTGAGGATGCCGAAGTTGAAGGCACCGTTACCCGCCTGGAGCCTTATGGGGCTTTTGTGGATATCGGCACCGACCGGGATGGCCTGGTTCATATTTCTCAAATTACCTATGATTACATCAAGCATCCCGAAGATACTTTAGCTGTAGGCCAAAGGGTCAACGTTAAAGTTTTGAAGGTGAATCGCAAGAAGCGACAGGTAGATTTATCCATCAAAGCGTTGTTGCCGCCACCGCCGCCACCCGAAGAAGTAAAAAAGGTAGAAGAGGTTAGATCGCAGCCACGCCGGCAAGAAGCAGCGGAACAGGCAGAAGCCTTTGAAGAAGAGCCAATGCCCACAGCGATGGCAGTTGCTTATGCGGCTCTGCACGGTGAGATGCCGTATGAAAATCGGGGAAAGAGGGCGGTTTTGGCAAAGGTAAAGGCAAACGCCGTCGGGATATGGATGATATTGTGGCCCGAACCCTGGCCAATCGCAGTTAATTTATCAGGGCAAATAAAAAAGCCGACTCCAGCGAGTCGGCTTTTTATTTTGATTATAAAACGGAAACGGCCAGCGCTAAATTACGCCGGAATTCGGGCTGATTGAAGCGCGCCCAGGCCACCGGGAAGGACACGATGAGGCGCTGCCGTTCGCTGAGGCGGGTATTGAGATAAGCCACCAGGTTAACCGGGCTTTGCCGGGCGGTCAAAGCCTGGCCGGCTTGACCTTCATCCCACTTCACCAAAAAATCGCGCAGCAGCTCGCTGGCGACGTGAGCATCGTTAAGCTGGCCCAGATGATCCTGGAGAATTTTAACCTCTCGAATGACCATCTCGCGCTCCTGGCCCAGGATTTCTTCAAAATTTTCCAGGGTGTAACGCAACTGCTTGAAGGCAATTCTTAACTCGTGGAGCGTTTCGATAGAGGCGGTTTCGAGCACCACCTCAAAAGCGTGGACGGCCTCATAACGCTTGTAGATAAGGCTGGGAACCACGTGACGCAGTTGGTAGGGCAGCGGCATTCCAACGGGAACAGGCTTGGCCCCCAAACCTTTGGTTTTGACAAACTTGCGAAAATTTTGTTTGAATTTGCTGTACTCCGGACTGTCCAGATAAGCCAGCATTTCGCGGCGAGCTGCTGTGCGCTCAACGGACCAGGTTTCGAGCAGCGGCTGCAGCCCGGATTGTTCAGTCGGGGGCAGGGTAAGCTGGTAGGCTTGTAAGGTTTCCATGAAAACGTCAAGGTCGCGCACCCGGCCCAGAGCGCGTCCGGTAGCCCTCAGACCAGCCAGCAGTGGTTTGATGGTCTTTTTTGAATAGCCCTGCTCAAATACCCGAAAAGCCGCCCGCATGCGTCGGGTAGCCACCCGCATATCGTGCAGAGCCTCGATGTCTTCGCCCCGGCGGGTACCCGGCTCGTGCTTGAGCATGCGGGCAAAATGATAGGCCAATACTTTGCGTCCGGCCTCAGCCAGCGAATCATCAGATTCCAGGCCAATCTTGTCGCCGCTTGGCCGGACAATCTCGACCTCGTCCTCCGTTGGCGCGGTGACCTGGGGGGCAGGTTGGGCCAATACCGGCATAGGCTGATTGGCAGCGGGTGGGCGTCCGGTCACCGCCTGAGCCGGGAATATCTCCAACCGTTTTTTGGTAAACTCCCTTTGCCAGCGCCGCACCGTGCGTGCCGCCAGGCCGACCTCCCCGGCAATCTCTTCAACCGATAACTGTCGGCTTTCGCTCATCAAAATGATGAGCGCCCGTTTGGCCCACAACTCGTTGGCGCTATTGGCCAGTTGGGCCAAAACTCGGCCTTCCTCAGCGCTCAACTGGCCGGAACTGAGCGAGAACAGTTGGTCCGGCCAGGGCGTGGCCTCCCAGGCCCGTTCAAATTTGCTTTGCGTTTGGGGCTGTACCGGCCAGTGAGACTGCACGGCGCTTACAAATCGGGCTAAATCGGCTTCGCTGCCTGACCCAATCAGTTCACCTTCAAGTTCAAAAAAGTCAACCACTTCCGGGTCACTGAGCGAAACTGCATCTAAACTGAATTCGATCACCGGCTGGTCCTGCCGCATGGCATGAAACTGGTATCGAATTTGATGCAGGGTAAACAAGGTTTGCAGGGGAGCAGGGCCGGCTATCTCGACGACCCGCTTTTGGGCTTCGTTTTTACCCCAGGTGTGGGGTTTATCGCCTTCAAAGTCGGCGCTTTTTATGGTCGCTTCAATTTCTTGACGGCGATGAATCGTGCCAGTGGCGGGTGTCAACGCCTTGAGGGTGATAAGGCACCGATCCTGAATGTTTCTCAGGCGGCAAGCCAGACCGGCCTGAAAAAGCCGCCGGTCAGCGGTATCAAGATAGCTATCCACCACTGTTTTCACCCCCACCGGCTTCAGTTGAAAATCGCCCAACTGGTCCAATTGCTGCAAGGCAGCAAAGGTGGCGGCATCGGGGATATTAAATTTTGCTTCAGTTTCAACTCGGTTTGAGGACATTTTTGAACTTTCCTGACCACGAATGAAATGGCCGGCGCTTTTTGTAGTTCAGGCTCAAGCGCCGGCCATTTATCAGTTGCAATAATTCTTTTTCTGGTTGGCGTTTAGGCCATCAAGAATGATGTTTAGACGCTTTCCACGGCCACAGCCGCAGGTTTGGCCGGGCTTTTCTTCTTCGATGCTTTAGCGGGGGTTGCCTTTGCTGGGGTTTTCTCGGCTACGTCGGTCGCGACTTCCGCTTTAGCGGTTTGGGCTTTTTGCATTTTCTGAAAGCCTTTTATCGTTTTATTGCCGTCATCTTTGGCCAGGTATGCCATCAAATCTGTTACCACCGTAACCGCCACCGCTGACCCATGCTCCTTAATAAGCTTCCGGGCCGGTTTAACCAACGCCTTTAACTCTTTTCGTTTTATCATAGGTTACCTCCAATTAAAACGAGCTTCTAAATTGTAAGTCAGTAGAGATTTCTCTATAACTATTGTTAAAAAAACTTTACAATTCTTATTATTTTATAACATATTATCTGGTTTGGCAAAAATTGCTATATATCCCTTGATGGTTCAAAATGGCCGGGTAGTAAATCACTTTAATGAAAGATTTATCATACTTATCTGTTCTAAATTTCACTAAAACCCGGGTTGTGTTATAATCCAGCCAAATTTATTGGATTTTTTGGGAACTTAACCCTGTATAGACGAACCGAAATGGGCTACAAAGGGTTATTATTAGTGATTTTTTGGGGTTAGAACCAGCAAGCCCTGTTCAATTCATGTAACTAAGCTGTAACCGTGATCTTGTAGAATACACTTGGGAACAATAGACGGTTGCAGATTGCTCCCTGGCACAAATTTATCCCCTGGCCGCTGTTTTTCACCTTCCTCATCTGTGCTAGAATTCTCAATCGGGTGATGTCAGATTGCCTGATCAAAAGAAAAATATGTTGACGATAAGTCAAAGGAGCCAGAGATATGGTTGATTTTTCAACAACCTATATGGGTATTCCATTAAAAAGCCCTGTTGTTGTTGCTGCCAGTACAATTTCGGGGATGATTGATCGCATCCAGGTGGCTGAGGATATTGGAGCCGGCGCACTTGTTATAAAATCACTGTTTGAAGAGCAAATCCAATTAGACCAGCAGCAGCTTCACGACTTTTTAGCGGAAGGGAGCCTGCTGGCCCAGGTTCCAAAATCTCCCCAATCTTCGGTAATGGCCAGAGGGGTGGAAGAACATTTGATGTGGGTGGAACGAACCAGGGAGAAAGTCAAAATGCCCCTGATCGCCAGTTTGAATGCCGTTGCGCCGGGAAGCTGGGTTAAGTATGCCCAACGCCTGGAGGAGACCGGGGTTGATGGACTTGAACTCAACATCTACACTGTACCCACCAACCCGGACAAAACAGGGGCCCAGATTGAACAGGAACTGTTTGACATCTTTGAAAGCGTCAAAGCCGAGGTAAAGATTCCGGTGGCGGTCAAACTGAGTCAATCTTACACCTCGGTGATGAATATCGCCACGCAGTTGGACAGGCGTCAGGCCGCGGCCCTGGTGCTGTTCAATCGTTTTCTGCAACCCACCATTGATGCCGAGCATGAGTCATTGTACAGCGAGTTAACCTACAGCACCCCTGAAGAGCTTAAAGTACCGCTGCGTTGGACTGCTTTACTGTGTGGCCGGGTCAAAACTGACCTGGCCCTGACTACAGGGGTGCAGACGGGCCTGGATGTGGCCAAGGCGCTCTTGGCCGGGGCGACGGTGGTGCAGGTGGCCGGAACCCTTTACAAAAATGGTATTCCCTACATCTCGACTCTGCTGCAAGACCTGGAAAGCTGGATGCTGGATCGAGGCTACCAGAGCGTTAGGGATTTCCGGGGCAAACTCAGCCAGCAAAATGCGGCTGATCCGGCTGCTTTTGAGCGCGCCCAATATGTGAGATTAATCTTAAGTCAACGATGATTATTAAGAGGCGTCCACATTTTTGTGGCACGTCAACAATGAAAAACTCGGCGGGTAAACGCTTTACTGCGGCCCGCCGACAAAGTTATTTTCTCAGGAGGAATGCATGACGGCTGAAACTGCTGAAACACTTGATCCCAAAGTGAAATACGTGCGGGAGCTTAAACTGAAAGCCAGACAAGGAGGCGGTGAAGAACGCATCAAAGCCCAGTTGGCCAAAGGCAAGCTTACGGCGCGAGACCGGATAGAATTGCTGCTCGATGAAGGATCATTTCGGGAAATTGATCTGTTTGTTAAGCGGGGGGATTCGGAGATTCTGGGCGATGGGGTTGTTACCGGCTACGGCACCATTGACCAGCGCCTCGTTTATGTTTTTTCTCAGGATTTTACCGTGTTTGGCGGCAGCCTGGGCCAGGGCCACGCCAGCAAAATTGTCAAGCTGCAAGATATGGCCGTAAAAAATGGCGCACCCATTATCGGCCTTAATGATTCGGGCGGCGCGCGAATTCAGGAAGGCGTGTTGAGTTTGGCCGGTTACGCCGATATCTTTCTGCGCAATGTGATGAGCAGTGGGGTCATTCCCCAAGTTTCGGTTATTTTAGGGCCGTGCGCCGGGGGCGCGGTTTATTCGCCCGCAATCACCGATTTTATTTTTATGGTTAAAAATACCAGTTATATGTTTGTGACCGGGCCTGACGTGGTCAAGTCTGTCACCAACGAAGAAGTAACCAGCGAACAGTTGGGTGGGGCGGCCACCCACAATGAACTGAGCGGGGTGGCCCACTTTGCCAGCGAGAATGAAGAGCACGCCATGTTTATGGTGCGCACCCTGATGAGCTTTATCCCCGGTAACAATATGGAAGAGCCGCCCCGGCGCATGTCGGACGATGACCCGCTGCGGGTTGAGTCCAGCCTTGACACCATTTTGCCTGATAACCCCAACAAACCCTACGACATGCACGACATCATCCAGGCCGTGGCCGACAACGGCTTTTTCTTTGAAGTGCAAGAGCATTATGCCAAAAATATCATCGTCGGCTTTGCCCGGTTGAATGGGCGGAGTATCGGCATTGTGGCCAATCAACCGCAGGTGTTGGCCGGGGTGCTCGACATCAATGCTTCGGACAAGGCGGCCCGCTTTGTCCGGTTCTGCGACTGTTTTAATATTCCCTTGATTACCTTTGTGGATGTGCCCGGCTTTTTGCCCGGCGTGGGTCAGGAGCACGGCGGCATCATTCGCCACGGGGCCAAATTGTTGTTTGCCTTTGCCGAAGCCACCGTACCCAAGATTACCCTCATTACCCGCAAAGCCTACGGCGGCGCTTATGACGTGATGAGCAGCAAGCACATCCGGGCCGACATTAACCTGGCCTGGCCCACCGCCGAAATTGCCGTCATGGGTCCAGAGGGAGCGATCAATATTCTGAACCGCCGCGAATTGGCCGAGGCCAGCGAGCCTGACGCCCTGCGGGCCAAGCTGGTCCAGGAATATCGGGATGCCCACGCCAATCCTTACGTGGCCGCCGGTTGGGGCTACCTGGATGATGTGATTGAACCCAGCCAGACGCGCATTCGTCTGATTAATGCGCTGGAAATGTTACAGAACAAGCGGGACGAAAATCCGCCCAAAAAGCACGGCAATATTCCGCTCTAAAGGGGACAACCATGATCAAGTTTAAGAAAGTTCTCATTGCTAATCGGGGCGAGATTGCGGTCCGCATTATCCGCGCTTGCCAGGAATTGGGCATCAAAACAGTCGCCGTCTATTCGGAGGCCGACCGGATGGCTCCGCATGTGCGCATGGCCGACGAAGCTTATCTTATTGGCCCCCCGCCGGCCCTGGAAAGCTACCTGCGGGTGGACAAATTGATTGACGTGGCCAGGAAATCCGGCGCAGAGGCAGTGCATCCGGGCTATGGCTTTTTGGCCGAGAAAGCCGATGCCGCCGAAGAGTTTATCCAGGCTGGCATTACCTGGATTGGACCTTCGCCCAAAGCCATTGAGCTAATGGGCGATAAACTGACCGCCCGCTCGACCGTAGCGGCGGCGGGCATGCCCCTGGTCCCCGGCGTGGGTAAAGCGGGCCGCATGAGCGACGACGAGTTGATGGTTGCGGCTGAAAAAGTCGGCTTCCCCCTGCTGGTTAAGGCCGCCGCCGGCGGCGGCGGCAAAGGGATGCGCAATGTCAATTCGCTGAACGACCTTTCCGAAGCTATTCGAGTGGCCCGCCGCGAGGCCATGTCGGCCTTTGGCGATGACCGGGTTTATCTGGAACGGCTGATTACCAACGCCCGCCACATCGAAATTCAACTGTTGGGCGACCAGCACGGCAACGTGATTTTCCTGGGCGAGCGTGACTGTTCCTTACAGCGGCGTCACCAAAAGTTGATTGAGGAGTCGCCCTCCCCCATGGTTGATGAAATCTTACGCCACAAAATGGGTATGGTTGCGGTTAAAGCAGCCCAGGCGGTTAACTATTTCTCGGCCGGCACCATGGAATTTGTGATGGATAACGACACCAGGGAGTTTTACTTCCTGGAAATGAATACCCGCCTTCAGGTAGAGCATACCGTCACCGAAATGGTCACCGGGGTGGATATTGTCAAAGAGATGCTGCGGATCGCTTCGGGCGAAAAGCTGCGCTACCGTCAGATTGATATCCAGCTCAAAGGCCATGCCATCGAGTGCCGGATTGTGGCCGAAGACCCCCGAACCAATTTTATGCCGGGTATCGGCCGCATCGTCGGCTTGAGTCTGCCCACCGGGCCGGGAGTTCGGGTTGACACGGGTATCTACTATGGTTCTGAAATTACCACCTACTACGACTCGCTGATTGCCAAGCTGATTGTCTGGGATGAAACGCGGGACGAAGCCATTATCCGCACCCGCCGCGCCCTGGAAGAGTTCCAGATCACCGGCGTCACCACTGCCATACCTTTCTTGATTCAGATGATGAACAACCCGGATTTTCAGGTTGGACGCATCCACACCAAATACCTGGAAGACGAATTTATGCTGCATGAAATCCGCACTCCCGAATTGATGCGCATTGCTGTTTTGGCGGCTTCGATGCTGGCCCACCAGCGCACCCGGCAGGCCGTGGTGCTAACGCCCGAAGCCGGGGCGACCCCCTGGCGTCTCTACGGTCGGCGAGAAGCGCTCGACCGGCGGCTTTAATGACAGCCCGGTAAGATGAGGAAAACCCTATGAAATATATAGCTATGATCGCCGATCAACAATTTACGGTTGATATTTCTCGGATGGGGGAGGTCACCCTTGATGGAGAAATAATCAACGCCAATTTACAGCAATCTCTGGATCAAACCGTCCACTCGATTATTGTGGATAATAAATCTTACGATGTGCGGGTCTATCCGGGTGAAGATTTTTATACCGTCGAGATAGCCGGCGAAATTTACGAGATCACGGTAGAGGACGAGCGGACCCATCGCCTGGCCGGCATCAAGAGCAGCCTGGGAGCTATGACGGGCGAGTATATCCTCAAAGCGCCCATGCCCGGCGTAGTCGTGGATGTGCCGGTTAGCGAGGGGCAAGAAGTGACCAAAGGCAAAACCGTGGTGGTTCTGGAATCGATGAAAATGCAGAACGAGCTAAAAGCGCCGCGCGATGGCAAAATTCACGCCGTGCGGGTGGCCAAAGGTGACAAAGTAGACCAAAACGCTATTTTAATCACAATCTCTTGAGGTCAAAGTTTTTTCCAAAGATTTTGGGCCGGGATTAGGAGGTTAGGGGATTTTTATTTATTTTTTAGCCCCAAACCCCCAATCCCGGCAAATATTCTTCCTTTCCTTTTTAGCTGCAAATCCTACCCCACTTTAATAAAATTACCCAACTCCACAAAGTTGTGCTATAATTCGGAAACCAGCGTTTGCCGAATCATGCCCATTTAAAAAATAAAGTCAGCCAGCCCCTGGAGATTATCCCTCCGGGGAGCCAGCTTTTTTAGCCAGGCAGGGAGTGAACCCTTTTTTGCAAAAGGTTTTGTTGACGTTGCCTGCTTCTGGAAAGTAGCTAAAGTTATGGACATGCTCAAAATACAGCAATCGAATAATGTGCCGGTCAATAGCCTGGAAAAATCATCGCAGATGTTTGTCGAAGAGGGAGAGTCTGACCGCCTGAATCGCTTAACCAAAGAGATCAAAGAAGTCTCAACCCTGTATAATATTGGCGTAGCGGTGGGGGCCAGTTTGGAGTTGAAAGAGGTCATCAAGACGCTTTATAAAGAGAGCACCCGCCTGATTGACACCTCTAACTTTGCGATTGTCCTCTACAATGAAGTTACCGAAACCCTGGAGTTCAAATTGATGATTGACCAGGGTAAAACGGCCAAACCGATGTCGGTTAAACTGGCCGAAGATCGCGGTCTGACCGGGCGAGTCCTCACCTCGCAGGCCCCTTTGCTTGTTTCGGATTTTCCCGCCGTTAACAATACTGACTCTGCCGGCCAACCTCGGTTCAATCAGCGCATCCGCTCCTGGCTGGGCGTACCGATTTTGAATCCAGCCGTAGCCAATGACAGCGCTCAGGGGGTGATTGTTACCTGGAGTTACCAGCCCAATGCTTTTACCGATCACGACCTGTGGCTGCTGTCGGCCATTGCGACCCAGGCCGCCATTGCGGTGCGCAACGCTCACCTGTTTGAGTCCAGCCAGCGCCGGGCCGCCGAAATGGTCCTGCTCAATGATGTCGCCCGCACCCTTTCTTCCACCCTCCAGCTTGACGAAGTTCTCACCCGGATTATGGAACAGGTTGAAACCCTGCTCAATGTCGAAGCCGGTTCGCTGCTGTTGACCGATCAAACCACCGGCGAGCTGGTGTTTCAAATTGCTCTGGGCGACAAAGCGGCCGAAGTTAAACCGTTCCGTATCCCCAAAGGGCAGGGCATCGCCGGGGAAGTAGCGTTGACCGGCACCCCTTTGATGATTGCCAATGTTGACCAGGACAAGCGCCATTTTAAAAAGTTGGATCAAACCACCAATTTTCTGACCCGCAATATTTTATGCGTCCCCCTGGTTTTGTACGATCAAATCATTGGTGTGCTGGAAGTGATGAACAAGCAGGAAGGCAACTTTACCCAAACCGACCTGGACCTGCTCAGTTCGATTGCCTCTTATGCGGCCATCGCTATTCAAAACGCCCGCCTGCACGAAAATGTGCTGGCCGAGCGCGATAAAGTGGTTGAGGCCGAAGAAGAGGCCCGCAAAAAGCTGGCCCGTGATTTGCACGATGGCCCCACCCAGCTTGTCGCCGGCATTAAAATGAGCCTCGATTTCTCCCGCAAAGCCCTGGAAAAAGAGCCATCTTTACTGCCTAAAGAGCTAAACTATATGTTGGAACTGGCCGACCGGGCCACCTACCAGATGCGGACCATGCTTTTTGAACTGCGGCCGCTGGTGCTCGAAACGCAGGGGTTGGGGGCGGCCTTGCAGGTATTTATAGACCGGCGGCAAAAAGATATTACGGGTGAGATTCCCCGGCTGACCCTGAAAGTTGAAACTGACAACCCCAGCGGCGATATTTCGCGCCAGGATGGCAAAGTTGAAGCAGCTATTTTTGCCATTGTCCAGGAAACCGTGAACAACGCCATCAAACACGCCCAGGCTCAAAATATTATAGTCCAGCTTACCGAAACTGCCACCGCTATTTATACCGTTATCAGAGACGATGGCCAGGGTTTTGATGTTAACGGGGTGATGAACAATTACGAGCAGCGCGGCAGCCTGGGCATGATCAACCTCAAGGAACGAACCCAATTGATTGGCGGCGAGTTAAATATCCGGTCCGCGCCGGGGCATGGCACCCGCATCACCATTCAAGTTCCCAAAGAACAATCGGAACGGATTAAAAAGCGCAATGTAACCGGCACACTCTCGGCGCGGCTCGTGCTCACCGACCAACCCGGTTCAGTGGGCTAAAATTCCGCCTGTGACCTCTGCTCTCGATAAACTGCGTACCTGGATAACTGCCGACGACCCCCGGATAGCCATGTCCGGGGTTATTTTTGTGGCGGCGCTGGCGGGCATCCTGGTGGGAGCCTTGTTTGGGGGGCTGGGACCAATTATCGCTATTGGCCTGGTCGCCGCGCTGACTGTGGGTATCCTCATGCTGCGCAGCACCCAGGTGGGCCTGTTTGCCCTGGTGGCCCTGATTTGTTTGCTGCCTTATGGGGCGCTGCCTTTTACCATCGGGTTTCGGCCCACATTTTTGGATTTGGCGCTGGGGGCGCTGTTCGGGGTGTGGGCGTTACGCTTAATCACCGGCCAGCAGCGAACCTTTATCAGCTCGCCGCTGGGCATGCTTATCTTTATCTTTCAGGGTTGGGCGCTGTTTATCTTTATTTTTGGGCTGCGCTACGGCGGCTTGAACGTTACCGTGGCCCGCAACTTTTTGGAAGTGCTGCTGTCGGTCAGCCTGTTTTTCCTGGTGCTCAATCAGGTCAAAACCCTTGAGGCGCTCAATCAGCTCTCACAGATCATCATCCTGACCGGCGGGACCGCGGCCGGGTTGGGTATATTTTTCTACGTTATCCCCGCCAATTGGACGGTGCAAATTTTGTCGCTGCTGCGGGTCTTTCAATACCCTACGGAAGGCATTCTGCGTTACATTGAAGATGACCCCGAACAGCCCATGCGGGCCATTTCCACCTCGATTGATCCCAACGCCCTGGGCGGGCTGCTGGTCTTTCTGACCATTATTACGGTGGCTCACTTGTTAGCCGCCAAACCGATCATGCCTCGCCGCTACCTCTGGCTGATTGGCGGGCTGATGCTGGTTTGCCTTTATCTTACCTATTCGCGCGGCTCGTTATTGGGCGTCGTCGCCGGGCTGGGGCTGATGAGTCTGCTGCGCTATCGTAAGCTCATCTGGCTGATGCTCATTGTAGCGGTGTTGGTGGTCATTTTGCCCCAAACCCAGCTCTATGTCGAGCGGTTTGTTGAGGGGATTCAGGGTGAAGATTTAGCCACCCAGATGCGCTTTGGCGAATATAAAGATGCCTTCGAGTTAATCAACCGTTACCCATTGACCGGCGTGGGCTTCTTCGGCACGCCCGATATTGATGTCTACGTCGGCGTCTCCAGCGTTTATCTGCTTTTGGCCCAACAGGTGGGGCTGATTGGAGCCGGGCTATATGTGCTGATTGGTCTGGTTTACCTCGTCATTATTTTGCTGGCCTTGCGCCGTTTGCCTCCAGGCCACTCCCTGGATGCGCCGCTGCTGGGCTACGGCTTTGCTATCCTGGGGGCCATGGTCGGCGGCGTGTTCGATCATTTCTATTTCAATTTGACCTTCATTCACATCGCGGCGCTGTATTGGCTAACCTTGGGATTGGGGATGGCGGCGGTGTTGTTGGGACAGCAGGAAAGTGGTGGGGTGAAGGGGTGAATGATCAGTTTTATTTGGTTCACTCATACTGTGATGATATAATCACCCTATGACCCAAATACGAGCGTAATAGTTTCACGGAGTAGAAAATGACTCAGCAAATTCAAGTTACTTTGGTCAGTGGTGCACCTATCAAAGGGCTGGTGGAGTCAGCCTTGCGTTCCGAATTAAAAATGATTGAACTAAGCCTGGGAAAAGTAGAGCGTGTTCTGAAAGCTTTTGAGCAAAAGTATGGTATGAATACGATTGAGTTTTACCGCCGCCTAACCGAAGACGAACTTCAAGAAACCTTAGACTTTATTGAGTGGGCCGGCGAATACAAAACCTTACTCCGCTTGCAAGAAAAACGACGAGCCTTGCAGGAGATTCAGTTTGCTAATTGATGATTACTTTCAGATCATCAGCGAGACGATTGAAGCCTGTCCCGCAGTTCATTCTTCTGGCATAACCTACCACAAACGTACCAGCTATGAGGGCTACATCAAAGGGATAATTCTGTTCGTTGATAATTCCACTCTGCATATTCGTGAGTTTGTTGATGGTGAAACCGAAATTGAAACGCTCCTTGATACTTCTCAATTGACCAAGTAAAATTTGTTAAAACCAGCAAAAATAATAGAGGGGGATAGTATTCCTTGTGCCTCACTCGCCCAAATACGCCACCATCCGAATCTCATTCCGGCCCGGTGTCGCCATAACTTCTACTTCGTCCACCAAATTCTTAATCAAAAACAGCCCCCAGCCGCGATGGTCCTCCCGTTCCTGGCGCACCGCCGGTATTTGGGGAATGGGCCGGTAGCCTTGATCCACTACATTTAAAACCAGGGCATTTTCATTAACCGTCAAGCCAATCCACACGGCCATTTCGGCGTTTAACTGATTGCCATGCTCGATGGCATTGGTCACAGCTTCGGCAATGGCGGTCTTCAGGCAGTCAATTCGGGCGGCGCTAAACCCAATTTGCTCGGCCATCGCTGTTACGGCCAGCATCGCATATTTTTCATAGCCTAATTCACTTGGCAGACAAATCTTCATCACTCTTATATTTCCCTGTTGAATTATGGTAACTACTCCGCCATGTCATTTCGACCGAAGGGAGAAATCTTCGAGGCCGATGCAGCACGGTAAGGATTTCTCGGCCTACGGCCTCGAAATGACATGAGGGCTGAGTAGTTACGAATTATGTATGTGATTTGGTTCACAATTTGTCTATAGTATAAGGGAAATTGGCGGCCTTGTGATCAGCTTCGATGTGGATGTTAAATCCACAAAAAAGACCGTCACCGGGACGGTCTTACTCCACAATTTTATGAGGGGCTGATACAATTGTTGTAGTTACACTTACCCCAATGGCAGTTCAATCCAGAAAGTGCTGCCCTGACCGGGACTGCTCTGCACCCCCACCCGGCCGCCGTGCGCCTCGACGACAGCTTTGACCAAAAACAGGCCCAGGCCGGTCCCCGGTGTTTGCCGGGTCAGCCGGTTGTCCACCCGATAGAAGCGGTCAAAAATCTGTTCCTGGTCGCCGGGAGAAATGCCAATGCCCTGGTCGCTGATATATAGCCGGATCAGGTTGTTTTCCAGAACCATGCCCCCGACTTTAATCAATCCACCCTCCGGGCTATATTTGATGGCATTGCCGATCAGGTTGGTCAGCACTTCCTGCAAGCGTTCGTAATCACCCTGAATGGGGGGGAAATCAGGCGGGAAATCAACCACAAAGGTATGCTGGGTGGTCGTGGTCTGAAGTTTTTTGACAATCAACCGGGCCAAATCATCCAGCTCGACATAGCCCCGGCGCAGTTTTATCCCACCGGCTTGCAGGCGGCTGGCTTCCAGCAGATTATTGATTAACTTGTCCAGCCGGTCGGCCTCCTCTTCGATGATGCCCAGGCCCTCGGCCAGCGTGGCTTTGTCCCAATTGGCATCCTCGCGGGCCAGCGTACCGGCGTAGCCTTTGATGATGCTGACCGGCGTTTTTAATTCGTGCGAAATAACCGAGAGCAAAGTTTGTTTTAGCTCCTCAGCCTCGCGCAGTCGAGTGATGTCACGCACATTGGCCACATACTGGGTAATTTTGCCTTCCTCATTGAACTGCGGCGAATAATTATTGGCCAGGGTCAGGGTCAGCCCGTCGGCGCGGCGGTGAATGCCCTCGACGTAGAGCCGGCCATCGGCGGGGGGATGCAGCAGCGGGCAGGCGGTGTGGCAGACGTTAACCCCTTGTGCAGTTCGCAAATTCAAAACATCATAGCAGGGGCGGCCAATGGCCTCTTCGGGGGAGATACCGGTTAAATTGACCAGGGCCTTGTTCCAGGTTTGGATAATCCGGTAAGGATTGACAATCATCACTCCATCGCCGCTGTTTTCGATGATAGCGGTGAGGCGCTCACGCTCGGCGCTGACTTGCTGGTACAGCCGGGCGTTTTGCACGGCAATGGCGGCCTGATCGGCAAATGCGCCCAACACCTGGCGGTCGTTGCTGCTAAAAGCCGCCCCACGAGCGCGGAAAATAAAAATGTGGCCGATTGTTTCGCCGCCAATTTCCAAGGGCAGGGCGACCACCTGCCGCAGCGGCACTCCCGCGGCTTTGGAACCTAACGCCAAACGCAGCGATATGTCGGGAATGGCGTCGCGGTTGTCTTCTGACTCTAAATCGCGCCAGAGGGGTTCAAATAGGGGGACTGCTTGCATGGGCAGGCCAATGCTGGCATGGGGAAAAAAGGAGTTATCGTCGCGGCGCAGGGTAATCAACCCGGCCTGCCCGGCCAACAATTCGACCGCGCTGCGCAGGGTTAATTCCAGCACGGCCGATAAATCAAGCCGAGCGCTCATCGCCCGGCTGATTTCCAGCAAATATTCGCGTTGGCGCAGGCGAAAATCAGGTAACATCATCGAATGGTACTACTCAGCGGTAGCAATATCAAAGGCTAAGGCTGCGGCTAAGATTGATCTTGCCCACTTAGCCTTGAGCGGGTGAGCAGTTACCCCAAAATAAATAATGCCTCGTTTCATTCGCCATTCGAAGCTTCGCCATTCTGTTAGCCGCTGGTGAGGTTGGTGATGATATAAAATGCCAGCCCGCCACCCACAGCCATCACCACCACCGACAGAGCCAGCCCTACCGCTACCAGAATCATCGTCGGTGTTTGACCTTCTTCGGCTGATTCCGCTTCGAGGGGCGGACTGACCATGGTTGGCTCGTCCTCTTCCTCAGCGGCCATTTCCTCGCGTGACGTTGGTGTTTGCTGAAGACCAAAAGCCTTCCGCAACTGGTCTTCTTCAGGCTCCAGACTGCGCAAGCCTTCGCGGGCCACCCGATTTTGTTTGTTGATTTTAAGGACGTTTTCGTAGCAGATGCGCTTGTCTTCGGTGTCGGTCAAAACATCGGCCAGGCCCAGCCATGCCTCTTCCGAGCGAGGATTCTCTTGCAGAATCGCTTCAAAAATAAGACGAGCCTGCTGAAAATTTCCCTGGTTTATGGCATTTCTGCCGTCATCAAGCGTTGGCATAAGCGTGTACCCTCTTCTAAATTACATAATCTTCATAATTTTATCACGCCTGACTTTTTTTGTACAGTCAATCACCAGGATTGGCGAGTATTTCTACTTTAGACGCGGAGCGTCCTATCTTTAGCTCCAACGCAGAGCATTGGAGCCAGTTTTTGGGAACTCGTGTTTAGCGCCGCCCCCCCGACATCGAGCGCCAGCGGTCGGCCAGGCTGAGCGTCTGGGTGGCCTCGCGCATGAGGGCTTTGGCCGAGGGCTTAGCCCAGGAAGGCGTGGGAACATTGTAATCGAAGTCGGGCAGCATTTTGCGCTCGATTTTGTAACCCAGCGTGTGCTCGATGCGATGGATTAGGGCTTCGTCGTCCGGTGTCACCAGGGTGATGGCATCCCCGTCGGCTTCAGCGCGAGCGGTTCGGCCAATCCGATGGACGTAATCATCGGGGTGCTCCGGCACGTCGTAATTGATGACATGTGAAATGCCTTCCACATCCAGACCGCGTGCGGCGATATTGGTCGCAATCAAAACCTGGTGCCGGCCTGACCGGAAGCCTTCCAGCGCGGCAATCCGTTCCCGCTGCCGGAAATCGCCGTGAATGCAAGCGACGGCGATTTTGGCCTGGCGCAGTTGCCGGGTCACAATATCGGCTTCCTGGCGGGTGTCGGTAAACACCAGCATACTGTTGACTTCCATGTGCTGCAATATGGCCATCAATAGCTCGGTTTTGAGGTGTTTGGGCACGGGATAAAGCGCCTGGCGGATCGCTTCCGGCGGGCGAGCGATGGCAATTTGGATTTTTATGGGGTCGTGTTGAAACTGGTGGGTCAGCGCCAAAACGGAGGCGGGCATGGTGGCCGAAAAGAGCATCGTTTGGCGCTGCTGGGGGATACTGCTGATAATCTGGCGGATATCCGGCAGAAAGCCCATATCCAGCATGCGGTCGGCCTCGTCGAGAACCAGAATCTCGACATCTCTGTAGTTAATATTTCTGCGCTGCATGTGATCGAGCAGCCGGCCGGGCGTGGCGATGACTACATCCGCGCCCCGGCGGAGCTTGTCGGTCTGCTCGCCTAACCTGGCCCCACCGTAAATCGGCACTACCCGCAGCGAGGTCCGCGCTGTAAGTTTCCGGGCCTGCTCTGTAACCTGGATGACCAGTTCGCGGGTGGGCACTAAAACGACCAGGCGCGGATTTTTGGTTTTGCTTGGATTTTGTTGTAATCGTTCCAGGGAGGGTAGTAAGAAGGCAATGGTTTTGCCGGTGCCTGTCTGGGCGCAGCCGATCAGGTCGCGGCCCTCCAGGGCGGGGGGAATAGCCTCAGCTTGGATGGGGGTCATTTCTTCAAACCCCAAAGTAGCAATCGCTTTTTGCAGAGGTTCACTTAAATTCAGTTGGGTAAATTGCATGAAGTTCCTTGTAAATGTGATAGTAATGGTACTTATAAAAAACCGCCCCGAAACAACCTATCGGAGCGGCCGATCAGCTTACATAAGAAGTTATACCCCGTATCGTGATTTGTGTCAAGATAGGCAGAAAGTGATGCTGGATTGACTCGGTCTTGTGTTCGGTCGGGTCGGCCAACCCGGTTTCTCGGCTGGTTTCGCCGTTGTTGTGAATGAATAAATATTGCCAAAATATTAATGTCGTGTTAGATTGAATTCACTTTTGCCACATTCCTCAGACCCTCCACTCCGTAATACAAATTGTAAGGAAAAAGAGCTAAACTGGCTTAGGGTGCGATAAGCTTTTGTTAAGGCTTGTCTTGCCCAGAAAAGCAAACCGAAAATTCAAGGTACATCTTGAATGAGGGGCTCAACACGCATTTGCGTGTGGCAAATATTTATCCGCAATATATTAAGGAGAAAAAATGAATCTAAGCGCAGCCGATATTAGCAACATGACCGATCAATTGGTAAAAGCGGTGGCCCAGAAGGCAGGTCTAACGGAAGACCAATCCAGAAAAGCCATTGTAGCCGCTTTTGAGGTGCTCAAGGAACAATTGCCGGCCTCGGTTGCCAGTGACGTAGACACTTTTGTAACGGGCGGCGGCGATGTGGATGGAGCGCTGCAATGGTTTTTGAACCTGGTCGGTAAAAAATAGAAAAAGTCAATCTTATGGTAGTGTTGCCATAGGTCGGTTCAATGATGAGCACAAGGGTAGTCTGGCAAAACTTGTGCTCATTTCGTTAAAATTTAATTAGCTATTGCTCAAGACTTAGTTTTAATGGGATATAGGAGAAAGGGATGTTAAAAGAGTTCCGCGAGTTTATCAGCCGGGGCAATGTGATTGATCTGGCCGTAGCGGTGATTATTGGTGCGGCTTTCACGGCCATTGTCACCTCGTTGGTCAATGATATTGTCACCCCCCTGCTCGGTATAGTTTTGGGCGGGGTCAACTTTTCCGGTCTCTCCATCACAATCGGTCAGGCTTCGATTAATTATGGTAACTTTATCCAGGCCATTATCAACTTTCTGATTGTAGCCTGGGTCATTTTTCTGATGGTGCGTAGTCTCAATCAATTACAGCACCGGTTCAACCGGGCCAAAGAAGAAGCGCCGCCCCCACCCCCCGAACCTTCAGCAGAAGAGAAACTCCTGACCGAAATCCGCGACCTGTTGCGGGCGGGCCGGTAGTTTTATTGCAAACCTATATCAAAATTGAAAAGTAACCCTACAGCGTTGTAGGGTTGCATCTATAACATGCCATCGGCGCGAAGAGTGAAAATCTGGGGAACTTGTGGGGACTCAAGGGAACTCCCCCCACCAGTTCCGCCAAGTTCCCACGAGTTCCCGTCAGTTATTTTCGAGGAGAGGAAAAATGAATTATCTTTTCTGGATTCTGGTAGGGATCATCATCGGTTGGGTGATTGAATGGGTGATTGATTGGCTGTTCTGGCGCAAACCCGTTGGAGTTTCGCCGGAAAAATTGGCGGCCGCCGAGGCGGAGAACCGCCGCCTGCAAGCCCAGTTGGCCGAAAGCCAGCAGCGCCTGGCCCAACTTGAGGCCGAAAACAGCCAGCGGCCAAGTTTGGGCGAACGCAGTATGCCCTCTCGCTCGGCGCACATGCCCGACCTGGATGCGACCATAACCCAAATGAAGCCCGTCAAAAAGGACCGGCTGGAAGAGATCGAAGGGATTGGGCCGGTGTATGCCAAACGACTCAACGACGCCGGGATATTCTCCTTTGCCCAGTTGGCCGAACAGAGCGCGGATCGGGTGCGCGAAATTATCAACCCGGAGGAGTGGCAAAAAATCGAGCCGGAGAGCTGGATTGCCCAGGCCGTCATTCTGGCCAACCCCGATCATCTGGAGGACATTAACGGCATCGGCGATGAATACGCTCAACGGCTCAACCAGGCCGGCATCTACACCTTTGCCCAACTGGTTGAGGCCGGACCGGAGCAACTGCGCCAGATTATTGATCCGGAACATTGGCAAAAAATTGAGCCGGAGAAATGGATTGCCGAAGCCCGACAATTTGCAGCTCAAAAGAGCGACCGGGCCACAACGGGAGCATAGCTCATGACGCAGTATCGAACGGAAGAACAGGTAAAGAAGTTTGACATCTTCAAAATTGTCACCTTCGGTATTTTGGTGATCTTGCTCTTATTTGCTTTCAGGTTTTTTGGGCCTGTCCAAAACCCACCTGCCATAGCTCAGGCCACCACCGAGCCAACCACAGCGGTCCCCGCCACCGCCGAACCCACCGAGGCCACCGAGGCCGAGGCGGCCCCCGCTCCAACGTCGCCGACGCTTGACTCACCCGGTGAAGTGACAGCGGGAGAAGTGACACTGACCGGCACAGGCGAGCCAGGGTCAGAAGTGGAAATCGTGGTGGACGGCAAAGTGGTCGGTCAGGCTACCGTTGACAGCGACGGCAAATGGAGCTTTGCGACCGATTTGCCCGATGCCGGTGAGTATGAGATCAGCGTGCAGAGTGTGGATGCCGACGGCAAGGTGCTGGCCGCGTCCGAAGCGGTTGCCCTGACAGTGGCGGAAGCGCTGGAAGCCCCGGCACTTGACTCGCTCGATGAAGTGACAGCCGGTGAAGTCACGCTGACCGGCACAGGCGAGCCAGGGTCAGAAGTGGAAATCGTGGTAGACGGCAAAGTGGTCGGTCAGGCCACGGTTGACAGCGACGGCAAGTGGAGCTTTGCGACCGATTTGCCCGATGCCGGTGAGTATGAGATCAGCGTGCAGAGCGTGGATGCCGACGGCAAGGTGCTGGCCGAATCGAATGCGGTCGCCCTGACAGTAGCGGAAGCGCTGGAAGCCCCGGCGCTTGACTCGCTCAATGAAGTGACAGCCGGTGAAGTAACGCTGACCGGCACAGGCGAGCCAGGGTCAGAAGTGGAAATCGTGGTGGACGGCAAAGTGGTCGGCAAGACTACGGTTGGCAGAAACGGTCAATGGAGCTTTGCTGCTGATCTGTCTGAAGCCGGTGATTACAAAATCAGTGTCCAGGGTGTGGGTGAGGCTGGCAGCGTTGGGGCTGCTTCCGCAGAAATGAGTATTGCGGTCGCGCCTGAGGATGACGGTCAAGCCTACATCGTTCAGGCCGACGACTGGTTGACCAAACTGGCCCTGAAATTTTACAGCGACCTGACCAAATATCCGGCCATCGTCGAAGCGACCAATGCCAAAGCTCAGGGGGACAGCACCTTTGATGTCATCACTAACCCCGACTTGATTGAAATTGGTCAGAAATTGTGGATTCCGGCGGAAGCGCCGTGAGGGATGAGAATTAAATAAACCCAATTCGTCGGGAGGGCAGAGATTGGAGATTAGAGATTCACGTCAATAATCTCCAATCTCCAATCTCCCCAATGAAAGTATTGCCTTGAGAAATCTCACACTTCGAGGCACTTCACGTAATTCTGCGGCAGATGGCACATGCCCACATCGGCGCTGACCTGGCTGGCTTGCAGGTCGCCCAGATGGTGCAGTTCACCCACATGCTCATAATTGACCACCAGGGGGATATTGGGGGGCAGGCTGGGTACAATATCCACGCTGTTAACAATGCGGTACGTTTGGGGGACGAGTTTATTATAAAAAGCGACAAACTCGGCGTTGCCTACCTTGGGCGAACCAAAGGTAAAAGCGCTGACCTGTTTATCGGGTAAATTGTACTTGATATCTACCGCGCACAAGGTCGCCAGCGCGGCCCCCAGACTATGCCCGGTGCAGATGATTTGTTTGTAATCCGACTCCTTGGCCGCTTTGAACATGGCCTCGCGCACCGAGTTATAAGCTTCGATAAAGCCGTAATGCACTTTGATAGCCGAGTTGCCCTTTTCGCCATAGGCAAAATCGGCGGGTAAAAATTTTAGGTCATTGATCCAGTCGGCAATGCCGGTTTCTTCGGAGCCACGAAAGGCTAAAATGAAGGTATTGCCAAAGGCGACCCCAAAAATACCCTGGGTGTGAGTCCCTGCATTTTCAAAGCGTCCGTGCAGCTTAAACTCTTTCATGTCAAAGCCTTTGCCATAAGCGGCATGGGCAATCCGGGCACACAGCATCGCGGTTTTCTTGTCCATTTTAATCCCCTTGTTTCGCTTGATAGGTAAAATTAATTACAATCAGAGGTAGTCAAGCCGGATTTTATTTATTTTTGGAATTTTTTCAAACATGAGCCAGTGGTATCAACTGACCGCAAGCGAAGTTTTGCAACAGCTCAACAGCGATCCGGCGCACGGCCTGACCGAAGCTGAGGCGACCCGCCGGCTGGAGCAGGTCGGCCCTAACGCGCTGATTGAGCAAGGCTTGAAAAGCTCCTGGAAAATTTTACTGGAACAATTGACCAACGTCATGACGATCATCCTCATCGTTGCGGCCATCATCTCCTTCTTTTTGGGGGATTTGCTCGATGCGGGGGTGATTTTGGCGATTGTGGTGCTCAATGCCGCGTTGGGGTTTCGGCAGGAATACCAGGCCGAAAAGTCTATGGCGGCCCTGAAACAGTTGGCCGTGCCGATTGTCAAGGTGCGCCGCGAGGGGCAGGTCAAAGAAATCTCCTCCCGTGACCTCGTTCCCGGCGATATTGTGATCCTCGAAACCGGCAACAAAGTCCCCGCCGATGGCCGCCTGCTGGAAAGCCCCAACCTGCGCCTGGAAGAGGCCGCGCTCACCGGCGAATCCGAGGCGGTCGAGAAGGACGCCGAAGCGGTTTATTCCGGCGAAGAAGCGCTGGGCGACCGGCGCAATATGATTTATATGGGCACGGCGATCAGCTACGGGCATGGCCTGGTCGTCATCACCGCCACCGGCATGCAAACCGAACTGGGTCACATTGCCAATCTGATCCAGACGGTCGAGCAGGAACCGACGCCGCTCCAGCAGCGATTGAACCGGCTGGGGCTGGTGCTGGCGGTGGCGGCTCTGCTGATTGTCAGCGTTATCTTTGCCATCGGCCTGTGGCGCGGCGACCCGTTGAGCGAGGTCTTTTTGACCGCCGTCAGCCTGGCCGTGGCGGCAGTGCCCGAAGGGTTGGCGGCGGTGGTCACGGTCGCCCTGTCACTAGGGGCGCAGCGGATGTTGCAGCGCCGCGCCCTGATCCGCAAGCTGCCGGCGGTGGAAACGCTCGGCTCCGTCACCGTTATATGTTCCGATAAAACCGGCACGCTGACCCAAAACAAGATGACCGTCACCGTCCTCGACGTGGCCAACCGGCGCATTGATTTGACCGAGGAAAAAGTGGCGGGCGGTCTTGAAGTGGTCAAGACTGATTCCCCGGATGCGGCCCCTATCCAGCCCACCCTCGATCTGTTGTTGATTGGCGGCGCACTCTGCAATGATGCCATCTTGCAACGCGACCCGCAGCAGCCCCACGCCTTCCACGTGGTCGGCGATTCGACTGAGGGTGCGCTGCTGCTCGCCGCCGCCGAGTTTGGCCTGCTCAAAAAGGAGCTGGACCAGCGCTTCCCGCGTGTGGCCGAACTGCCTTTCGAGTCTGTCCGCAAGCGCATGACGACCGTCCACCGGCGGCCCCAATCTGCCGCAGACGTGCCGGCCCGGCTGGCCGGGGTCTGGTCCAAGAGACCCCACCCCGAAGCCGGTTTTGTCGCTTTTACCAAAGGCGCGATTGACGGCCTGCTGGGGATTTCCAACCAAGTCTGGGTCGAGGGCCGGCTGGAGCCGTTGGACGAGGCCTGGCGGCAGCGGATTATGGCCTCCCACGACAGCCTGGCGCAAAATGGCATGCGTGTCCTGGGTGTCGGCATACGTCCGTTGGAAGTGGTTCCGACCGAAAAAAGCGTTGAAACCCTGGAACGCGACCTGATTTTATTGGGTCTTTTTGGCATGATTGACCCGCCCCGGCCCGAAGTCAAAGCGGCCATTGCCACCTGCCGCACCGCCGGCATTCGCCCGGTGATGATTACCGGCGACCATCCCCTCACGGCGCGTTACATCGGCGCGGAACTGGGCATCGGCGCGGACAGCTTTTTGACCGGCCAGGAATTGGACCAGCTTTCGCCGGAAAAGCTGGCCGAGTCGGCCCAACAGGTTTCGGTTTTTGCGCGGGTGGCCCCGGAGCACAAGCTGAATCTGGTCGAGATTTACCAGAATCAGGGCCATATTGTCGCCATGACCGGTGACGGGGTGAACGACGCCCCGGCTCTGAAAAAGGCCGACATCGGTGTGGCGATGGGCATTACCGGCACCGATGTGGCCAAAGAAGCCGCCGACATGGTCCTGCTGGACGACAATTTTGCCACTATCGTCGCCGCCGTGGAAGAAGGCCGGACGATTTTTGATAACATCCGCAAATTTATTGCCTATTTATTAAGCTGCAATTCCAGCGAGTTGGGGGTCATGCTGTTCGGTCCGCTGCTGGGCATGCCTCTGCCGCTGCTCCCGCTGCAAATCCTGTGGATGAACCTCGTCACCGACGGCCTGCCGGCCCTGGCCCTGAGTGTCGAGCCGGCCGAGCGCAATATTATGCGCCGCCCGCCCCACTCGACCAGCGGCAATATTTTTAGCCGCACTATGGTTCGAACCATCATCGGTATGGGCCTGGTGATGACCGTGGTTTCATTGGGGCTGGGGTATGCCTACTGGCAAGCTGGTCAGTCTACCTGGCAGACCATGATTTTTACCACCCTGGTCATGTCGCAGGTTTTCTTTGCCCTGGCTATCCGCTCCGAACACGATTCGCTCTTTACCATCGGCCTGGGGTCCAATCGGGCCATGATCGGCGCGGTGCTCTCGACCTTTTTGCTGCAACTGGCGGTCATTTATGTCCCCTTCCTGCAGCCTATTTTTGAAACCGTGCCTTTGTCGCTCCCGGACTTGGCCCTGGCTCTGGCTCTGAGTACCGTAGTTTTCTGGGGGTCGGAAGTGGAAAAACTGATCCGGCGGCAGCGCGAAAGGATATAACCGATGCTCCCTTTGCGGGATATGAACCCAACCCGCCGGTTTCCGGTGTTGACCTACGTTCTGATTGCGATTAATATTCTGGTCTTTTTGTGGGAGTTGACCCTGCCCCCCGCCGCGCTCGAAGCCGCCCTGATGGATCTATCCGTGGTGCCGGCCAATGTTTCCCGCAACCTCTTTTCGCTGGAAACAACGCTGGACATCCTGCGCAGCATGTTTTTCCACGCCGGCTGGGCGCATCTGCTGGGGAATTTGTTGTACTTGTATCTTTTTGGCGATAACGTCGAAGATCGGCTGGGGCGGGTGCTGTACCTGGTGTTGTATTTTGGCAGTGGCTTTGCCGCCGCCCTGGCCCAGGTGGTCATTGATCCCACCTCGCCGATTGTGCTGGTGGGGGCAAGTGGGGCTATTGCCGGGGTGTTGGGCAGCTATCTGGCCCTTTTTCCCGGCGTGCGGGTGCGCGGCATCGTGCCCCTCTTTTACATCGGCATGTGGTCGGAGTGGCCGGCCTGGCTGGTGATTGGGCTGTGGTTTGTCATGCAGCTTCTCAGCGGGTTCGCCTCGCTGGGGGTGGAAACCGGCGGCGGCGTGGCCTTTTTTGCCCACATCGGCGGGTTTGTGCTGGGTATTATCCTCACCTGGATTTTGATGCTTGTTGTACCCCAGCCGCCCCCCGACTATCGCCGGGAAGTGCTGTATGAGCGGACGAGGCGGTACCCGTATGGTTGAGGGTTAACTTGCCCGAATAAACACCAATTTCACAATGACCCAATTAGAAAATTCATATCTCCTTTTGGCTCTCTGCGCGCGGGCGCAAGGCCACCCAACCCAGTACCAATACCTGCGCCAACAAGCGGCTAACCAGACCGATTGGAACACCCTGCCCGCCCAGGCCGAAGCCCACGGCTTGACCCCGCTGCTTTACACCCACCTGCAATCTGCCGGTGTTGCTATTCCCACCGCCGTACAGCAACAATTACAGGTTCGCGCCATCCAACACAACCATGCTAACCAGGTCAGAGCCAAAGCTTTGGCCGAGGCGTTGGTTGTCTTTGAAACCGCCGGTATTGACGTTCTTGTGCTGAAAGGCGCGGCCCTGGCTCACCTGGTTTACCCACAGCCGGGACTGCGCCCGATGCGGGATGTGGATGTGCTGGTCAGCCGGTCACAGGCCGATCAGGCCCAAACTTTGCTGGCCGAGCTGGGTTTTACGGTAACGGGGGATAAACTTCCGCCCGGTCACAAGCATCTGCCTGTAACCCAACGTAAAGGGGAGGGGCTGCCGGTGAGTGTGGAAGTCCACCATAACCTTTACAGCCGGGGCACACCGGCGACGGAATTGGCGGCTTTGCGTCTCGCTGCGATCCCGTTCACCCTTGCCGGGATTAGGGCCTACACCTTGAGTTATGAAGATTTGCTGGAGCATATCTATCTGCACATGCTGGAAGGAGGAATCTTTAGTTCCTGGCGCTTGATTTGGATCGCTGATTTAGTCAGCCTGGCGGAACGCTTTGCCGCCGAGATTGACTGGTCGCGGGTCAATCCTCGCGTCCGTAATGCCCTGGCCCTGTGCCACTGGCTGACTCCGCTCTCCGCTGACCTCCTCCGAGCCGCCGCCCTCAGCCCCGGCCGCCCGCCGAGCGGGATTGGCCAGGAATTTCAGGGCTGGCCCCGCTTCTCCCTGGCCGCCCAGCGCCATAAAGGGTATGGTCGTATTTTGCATGACAGCTTTTTCCCCGGTGAGTGGTGGCTGCGTTTTTATTACGGTCTACCTGCCGGCCCTTCGACCAAGCTCAGGCCAGACCCGGTTTTTTGGTGGAGACGCTGGCTGCGTCACCCGCTGCATATTTTGGGGTGGGTGGGGCGTTATTTGTGGACCGGGCCAAGCACAGTTAACCGTCGGCGCTTCTCCCTTGACATGTTTTAGTTTTTATCTGTCCACCGAATGTGGTACAATAGGCGCACGCCTATTATCCTGAGAGGACATACCGATGACCACCGAATATGCCCGGCTTTATCCAGAAATCACGCGCCGGATTGTGGCTGCGGCCAACCCGGTTAAGGTGATTCTGTTTGGCTCTCGATCGCGGGGTACGACCCACCCCGGCAGCGATGTGGATTTGCTGGTCATCGAACGCGATCCGGTTTCAGCGCGTCAGGAGGCAATCCGGTTGCGGCAACTGCTGCGCGATTTGGAAATTCCGATAGATATTATCGTCGTGGGACAATCTTTTGCCGAGCGGTATGGCGATATTCCGGGGTCTGTGCTTTATCCCGCCTTGCGCGAGGGCATGGTTCTTTATGGTTGACTCTCGTGAAACGCGCCAGCAAGAATTGGCCCGGTTGTTACTGCAAAAGGCCCGCCAGGATTTAGCGGTGGTGGTGAGTGTGGCCGACTCTGAGGCCGTCGCCGATGAAATTGTTGGGTTTCATATCCAGCAAGCCATTGAAAAAGCCATCAAATCGGCCTTAACCCGCTTGGGCCGCCAATACGAATTTACCCATGACCTCTCGATACTTTACCGGCAGGCTGAAAATAACGGGCTGTCGTTACCGGCTTCCATAGACGCGGTAGAAGAACTAACCGTGTTTGCGGTTCAGTTCCGTTACTTGTTGTATCAGGAAGAACAAGGCTTTGACCGCAGCGCCGGTTTAACCTTAGCCGAAAATTTTGTTCAATGGGCCGATGCCATCATTGAATTGCCGACCCAATCATCTCCTGAAAATAACGTTGACAACCAGGCTGCAGGCTAAATCAGATTTGCCATTCTGTCCCTTTTGCTTTACTATAGGACATATTTTTAACTTATCTCGCCAGGGGTAGCGATGTGTCTCACCTTACCTTACCTTACCTTACCTTACCTTACCTCCTGACGTTTCCTGCGGCCCGGATGAGTTAGCCTGCCTGACTGCAACCACCAAACAGAATATCGTAGTTTCAGACCCTAAAGGTTTTCGCGCAGCGTGCCTTTAGGGTCTTTTATTTTTAATCCAAAGGAGGAATCCCCATGTCACACCCAAAAAGAATAGAAACTGTCCACCTTGAAACCCTGAATGGCGAACTGTGCCTGTACGACTGGCAGCGAATGGAGGTCCACAACCTCAACCCCACCGCCGCCACCGTCTGGCAGTTGTGCGACGGCCAGACCAGCCCGCAGCAGATGGCTCGCCAACTTAAAGGCGACCTGACCCCGGCCCAGGCCGAAGAACTGGTCTGGCTGACCCTGGCCCGGCTGGAAAAGGCGCACCTGCTGCAAGAAGCGGTGGTCAAACCGGCCGGACATAAAGTTATCAGCCGCCGGGATATGCTCAAGGGGCTGGGCCTGGCGGCGGCCATGCTGCCGGTAGTTACCTCCATTGTCGCGCCGGGACCGGTGGAAGCCCAGTCGCCGCAACCGCCACAGCCGGTGCAACCGATTGTGATGTACGACGCCGGAGGTAGTTGGTTTTGACGGCAACCTGGGCGGCCGCGCCGGCGCGGATGCGCTTTGCCAGGCGTCCGGCAACCGCCCCGCCGGTTATACCAATTTCCGGGCTTTTATCTCCGTAAACGGGGGCGACGAAATTCGGGATATGCCGGGCAACTACGGCGTGCCGACCAACCGGCCGATTGCGGGGCCAAACGGCGCCGTGATTGCCAACGACTGGGCCGACCTGTTGGATGGAACCATTGACGTCAGTTTGGGGGCGGCGGGCCTACCAACAGCCGGCCCGTTTTGGTCAGGCAGTAATGTGGCTGGCAGTCTTAATGCCAACAACTGTATTGGTTGGACTGATAACTTTTTGGATTTTGGGGAGAACGGTAATCCCACTCGTACTGACTCCACATGGCTTGACGATGGACCTGCCGGTTGCAATCAGCTAAACTTTCTATTTTGTATTGCCTTTTAGTTGTGTGGGGCAAAATTATAATTTTTTTTTACAAACCCAAGGAGGTTAATATGGGACAGGGCGGATATGTTAAATTAAGTAATCATACACCCTATCTATGGGCCAGGGTGGATCAAGGCGTTTATCAAATGGAGTGGAATTTTCCAAATGAAATTCCGGCTCATGAGAGCAGGCAAGCTTATGTCGAATTCAAGACGACCCTATTTAGCGAGGTTGCTGACGATAGCGCTTTTGTCCAATATCGCCTTGGGGATTCAGGACAACCTACATTCCGAATCAAAGCTAAAGTTGAAATTGTTTTTATTCCTGGGCCGGATGGGGTGGATATGCGTGATTATGAATATCAACTCTGGGTAGACTGGGAAACTACCCGTGACCGGAGGGATTTATCTCTCTCCCCCTTGCCGGTTTCTGGCGACAGCCCTCTCGGCTTTATTCATGACGGGGTTGTTGAATTGTCGGTGAGCGCGTAGAATATTTTTTACCGGCGGCGATGACGCCATCGCCGCCGGTGGTCAAGGGCGGTGACGGGGGCATCTCCGTCACCGTCAAAATAGTTGATGATTACCCCGACCTCATCTATAATACCGGCAGAGAAATGATCAGAGGTAAGGAAAAAAGCCTATGACTGCCCGAACCGTGACTATGCAACTGCCGGAAAACCTCTACGTGCGCCTGCAACAAACCGCCCAGGCCACCCGGCAATCGTTTGAAGCCATTGTCCTGCGCGCCCTGCAAGTGGGCAGCCCGCCCGCCTGGGAAAGCGCCCCGGCTGAATTTCAGGCCGATTTAGCCGCCCTGGACCGGCTGGACGATGCCGCCCTGTGGCGGCTGGCTCGCTACCGGGCCGCAGCCGCCCAGATGGAGCGCTACCAAACTCTCCTCGACAAAAATGCCAATGACACCCTCTCGGCCGAGGAGCGGGCCGAACTGGCCCAACTCCGCAGCGAATTTGACCGGCGCATGCTGCAAAAGGCTCACGCCGCCGCCCTGCTGCAATGGCGCGGCCATCAACTCCCTCCCGCCGACAAACTGTAACCCATGAGCTATCTGCCCGCCGACCTGCGCGACCGGCTGCTTGAAGCCGACAACCGCCACTGCGTCTACTGCCACACCCGCGAGGCCAACACCGGCCAGCCGATGACCGTAGACCATATTATGCCCCAGGCGCAAGGCGGCCAAACCGTCTTTGACAACCTTTGTTTTGCCTGCCGCCGCTGCAACGAGTTCAAAGGCAGCGCCACTCGCGCCCAGGACCCCCTGACCGGCGAGATCGTAGCGCTCTTTCACCCCCGCCAACAAAGCTGGGCCGACCATTTTCAATGGGATGAAACCGGGGCGCTGCTCATCGGCCTGACGGACACTGGCCGGGCCACCATTGTAGCCTTAAATATGAACCATCCGGTTATGGTGGACGTGCGCCGCCGCTGGGTCAGTGTCGGCTGGCATCCACCCACTGATTTGGCCGAAAAGCTAAGATGTCAACCCTCTCTTTGCCCACGCTGCCCAACCCCACAGCCTGACAGGCCCAAATAGACCGTCTAGGCTGGACGGTGGGACAGCGCTATACCGCATATGGCCTGCGCTGTGGCCTGCGGGCCAATGACCCGGCGGCGCTGGCGCAGGCCGCCCCGCATCTGCCGCTGGGCTGGCAGCCTGCGCCTTCCGGTGATACCGGCACGGTAGATATTTTGTACTCGCTGTGGTTAGCTCCCGCCAGCCAGCAGCCGGGCAGGCGCAACTACCACCTGCTCTACTGCGGTTCAGCTCTCATTGCCCGCACCCTCGACTTACCCCCCCTGTTGGCCGCCTTTGAAAAACAGGCCGAACCGCTGACCGCTTTCCTGGCACAAGATTGCCTTTTCGTTCACGCGGGCGCGGTCGGCTGGCAGGGGCAGGCCATTGTCATTCCGGGCCGCAGCATGACCGGCAAAACCAGCCTGGTTAAGGCGCTGGTCGAGGCCGGGGCCACTTATTACTCAGACGAATTTGCCGTGTTGGATAAAGAAGGGCGGGTTCAGCCCTACCCTGTACCGCTGTCCATTCGCGGCCCCAACGGGCAGCCGGGCCGCAAAACACCGGTCGAGTCGCTCGGCGGGCAGGCCGGGGTCGAGCCGCTGCCGGTGGGATTGGTGCTTGTCACTGAATATCAGCCGCAAGCCGTGTGGCGGCCCCGTAAACTCACCCCCGGCCAGGCGTTGCTGGCCCTGATGGACAACACCGTCGCCGCCCGGCGCGACCCGGCCCATTCGATGCCGATTTTGAAGCAGGCCGTCAGCGGCGCTATCACCCTCAAAAGCAAACGCGGCGAGGCCGGAGAAGTAGCCTCGACCTTGCTTTCTCATTTTAGCCAGTCCCGTTAACTGACCCTTTAGAGCCTGTTGCCGAATTCAAGGTTAGGGTGGCTTTGTCGAGGACTTGAGGAGGAACTGCCCCGACGAAAAGGGGATCAACTGAGGATTACACCCCTTCGGGTGCGCCGAAGGGCGTGGTAAGTCGGAAGAGGTCAAGCGGCATTGGGCATGGGCGGGCTGCGAGGCCTCTTTTTTGTTGAAAGCAGGTCAAATCGGGTCATTTTTGGTCACTTTTGGCCGTTATTCGGCTCAAAATCGGTCAAAATTGGTCGGGCTGGTCGGTTTTGAGCCGATCAGCAGGCAGACTCCACCCCGGGGCGGCAATTAAGCCGCAGCAGGTTTGGGTCTCCTGGGTAAACGAATGAGTTGGCGTAAGTTAAAGGCAGCGGCAGCCATACTGAGTTGGAAGTTGGCTTTGGGCAGGCCGGTGGAGCGAGCGTGGCGAGCGCCGAAGAAGTGGGTCAGGTTGAAGATGATCCGCTCGATGAGAGGGCGCTGCTTCATTTCCTGCTTGAACTGGTCCGTTTTGTTGTACTCGATGGCAGCCAGGGTTTCATCGCGGTAAAAACTGATGAAAACCTGGCGGTGAGATTTGGGTTTACAGTCAGGGGTGCGGCAGTAGTCCTGGTCAGGCTTGGCGGCCAATTGTTCGGCGGAGAGCCAGAAGGGGCAGCCCCGGCACATTTTGTGGGTAAAGCGGAATTCGTACCCGTCCTTGTCGGGCAGGAAGTAGATTTTGGTGGAGGTGACCTGGTTGGGACAAGTCAGGCTGAAGCCATCTTCGGACAGGATGAAGTCGGACGGAACGAAGCGGTCGGTGCGCTTTTCGTAGTCGGGGACAAGGGCAATGAGTTGGGTTTGACCCTGGCTGACTTCGGCCACCTCGGCCCGAGTTTTGCCGTTGCCGTAGATTTGGTCGGCGGCGACTTTGGGGGGGAAGAAGTCGTGGTGCTCGTGGAGCTTTTCCAGCAGCGGGGCCAGGGTGGTCGGGTCGGGGGCAGAGCCGGTGACGACTTCGGTGGCGTGGACGAAGCGATCGCTGGTCAAGAGGGCGGCATTGTGTTGGAGTTCGGCCTGGCCCTTGCCGTGGTCGCGGTAGGTGGCATCGAGATCATTGGCGCAGGCGATGCGGTAGCTGCCTTTCTTGCCGTGGGGGCGCTCGACGACGCGGCGGCGGTTGGGCTGCTCCGGGTCAGGGGTGACGGTGGTTTCGTCGGCGATGACTTTGGCGATAGCCGCTAACCACAGCCGCAGTTTGGCCTCGGCGTCAGGTGAGAGGGAGGGCGCTTCATTCAACAGGCTCAACAGGTGGGCCTGCAAATCGAGGGCGGCATTGACCACCTGCTGCAAGCGCTCGGCCCGTTCATCGGGTTTGAGGGCCGGAGTGATCTTGTCCCCCTTTTGCCCAAAGAGAGCCGCTTCATTTAATTGGGCCAGCACTTGCTGGTGGCGAACGGGGTCGAGTTCGGCCAACTCGGTTAGCAGCCCCTGGCCCAGGTCGCGCAGCAGGTCAATCAAGTATTTTCGCGCGCCGCGCACGAACATGCCAAAGGTGTCGGTCAGGGCCAGCCGTTCCCGTTCTTCCGGGTAAAGCCGGTAGACCTGCTTGAGCACTTCATCGAGAAACAGGTCGGGTTGATGTTCCAGGACCCACAACTCAAAGCGGCACAAGGTGGTGTGGTCGGGCGGCGGTTCAAACACCTCATAACCGACAAACTGCTTGTACAACAGGTGGTTGTCAATCAGTTCTTCGCTTTGCCGAAAGGACAGGGCTTGCAGATGGCGCACCAACAACGCCCGCACCAGTCGGGCGATGGTGTGGATGACCGGTGCCCCCCGCCCGCTGCTGGCGTGAAAGCCGGCGCAGCCCTGCTCCAGCGGGGTCAGATCGGCCACCTGTTCCAGTTGCCACAGCCAATGTTTCTGGTAACGGCTGCGCTGCCGCTCGTACCAGACCGCACTGACCAGGCGCAGCACCAATGACCACGAGTTGAGGATGACAAATAGGGCAGATTGAGGTAAAATAGGCATTGACAGAGCCTTTCTTTCTGGGTTGTTTTTTGTGTGGTAACAAAATTTTGCCTCAGAAGAAGGTCTCTGTCACTTTTTCAGGTTAGTTTTTCCACTGGCCCCGCCGAGCCTGTTTGCTCCTTTGATTTATGCAACGCTCTCCTTAGCGGCATCAAACCACTTAACCGTTCCTGTTATTCGCTCAGCCACGATTAAATACCTCTTTGCTTAAGAATTATATTTTAATTGTTGTTGAGCCATAAAAAAACCGCCGGAATAATACTGCTAGACTCCTGCGGCTGGCTCAGAGAAGAACTGTATTTTTAATATTTATCGTAAATGATTATACAAAGTTAATGATACCTGTCAAATCTGATGAACGATTAGCCAAATGGCAGGTATTGCTATAATTATCAATCTGCTCCAGGGCGAAAATTAGGCCCCCAAGAAGTTATCCCCACGTTATACACAAATATACCAATAATTACTTTCCGTTACTCACAGTTTATCCACAAAACAATTTTGACTCACCATAACTTTTCTTAAAAATAGCTTAGGTGATGCTTTTTTTAAGGTAGCGCTATTGCGAGTATATAACAGGTTTGGTACAATTCAACTCGACTGTAGCGGAGGGTTCTTTTTCCCCAATAATTCTATAATTGTGCCATACAATTTTATATCCCCGTCTCTTTAGAACACCTGATCAAAGAGAAGGGTTCGGAAATTGCAGCTATTATTTGCAATTTATCTGTTCCTGACGTTTTCCGCTGAAAGACCTCTGGTTCGCAGTCACCTTTTATACAATAAAAATATCCTTCTAAATCCAGTCTCTTCGCCTTCACCATCTCGAGCCTTGAAAACGCAAATTTTAACTTTTTGCGTTGTGTGATTTTTTGTCTCAACCCCTTTCTGCAACTGGATATATCCAAAATTTCTAGGGAGAAGATTTTTATGGATACCGACCAAGTTTGGCAGGCTACCTTGGGCCAGCTACAACTGCAAATGACCAGGGCTACCTTTGACACCTGGATCAAAGATACCCGCATTGTGGCTCAGGATAGCGAGAAATTGGTCATTGGCACCAAAAACGCCTTTGCTAAAGATTGGCTAGAAAACCGGCTCTTTGCTACGATTAGCCGGGCTGTAACCCATGTCTTAGGCCGGACGGTAAATATTCAGTTTACCGTAGACCATATGACTGCTGAAGCAGGCGAACAAGCACCTCCGCCGCTGCTTCAAAGCCCCCAGCCGGTAAACGGGCATTACCTAAATAATAACAACGGTAATGGACACCTTCGCGAAAACAGAGATCGCCTCATGTTAAACCATAAGTACGTCTTCGAACAGTTTATTGTCGGTGCTTCAAATCGCCTGGCCCACGCCGCCTCTTTGGCCGTAGCCGAACGTCCAGCCGATGCCTACAACCCCTTGTTTCTCTACGGTGGGGTGGGTTTGGGCAAAACCCATCTCCTTCAGGCGATTGCTCACTACGCCATGGCGCGGGGCCGCAAGGTTATTTACACCTCATCCGAAACCTTTACCAATGATCTGATCAACGCGATTCGCTCTCAATCTACCGAGTTATTTCGCGAAAAATACCGCAACACCGATTTTCTTTTGATTGACGACATCCAGTTTATTGCCGGCAAGGAGAGCACGCAGGAAGAGTTTTTCCATACCTTCAATACCTTGCACTCCTCCGGCGGCCAGATTGTTCTCTCCAGCGACCGTCCGCCCAAAGCCATCACCACCCTCGAAGACCGGCTGCGCTCACGCTTTGAGTGGGGCCTGCTGGCCGACGTGCAGCCGCCGGATTTGGAAACAAGGATCGCTATTCTGCGCTTCAAGGCCGACTCGCAGGGCGTGCGCGTTCCTGACGACGTTATGGAGTTTATCGCCCGGCGCGCTCAGAACAATATCCGTGAGCTGGAAGGCGCGCTCAACAAGGTTATTGCCCACGCCGCGATGGTTCGCCACCCCATCAGTATCGAACTGGCGACCGCGGCTTTGCAAGATATTGTCTCACGCCAGGCCGAACTTACCGTGGAGCAGGTTGTCGCTGCCGTAGCCGATTATTACCGGATTGAGGAAGAGATACTGATCAAACGAGGCCGGAGCAAGGATGTTGCCTTTGCCCGGCAAATGGCTATGTATCTGGCCAGGGAGGAAACAGGCGCTTCGCTACCTCAAATTGGTGAAGCGCTGGGGGGCCGCGATCACACCACCGTGATGTATGGCTGGGAAAAGATCGCCTCACAAATTGAACAAAATGATCGCCTCCGCCGTGAAATGCTCGCCATCAGAGAATTAATCTATCTCAAAAAAATTCAATAACTCCCGCGTCGAATTACCCTATTTGACGCTCATTATAAAAAGGCAACTGGTCGCGTGCAGTTGCCTTTTTTATGTAAAAATGCCGTGAATTTTGTGGATAACCCGGCGCATAACTGTGGATAACTACTCCCCACATGGGGATAACTCTGAACCAGTCTGGATAAAAAGTACTCCCTTTTGTTAAAATAAATATTGCGTTATTACCCGCTGGCTTTAACAAAAGGAGTTTTGGATGGCCCTATATATAGTAGGCCAGTCTTGTTGTTGTTGTGCCCAGTCATGAAGCCCATACATGATTTTGAGGCCGATTTTGTGGATAACCTCTTGATAACTGTGGATAAGTCACCCCTTTTGGGGATAACTTTTAAGCTTGCTCTACAAATTCATTTTTGTGCTAAACGACTCAAACACTAGATATAGGTGGAGTCACCTTCTATCGCCCCAAATATAGAATCGGTTCTATTTGACAAATTTTGCTCAATTTATCTATTCAAACTTCTCCTTATTTATCCGCAAAGTTATCCACATCACGCTGACTATGATTCCACCCGAATACAGACTTTTTTGTCCGACGCATCCCATATATAGTAGTAAACCCAGTGATTTCTTGGGTTCTCCACATACTCACAGCCCCTACTATTAACTACTATATATATATTAATCATGATGATAATAACTTGAATAACTTATTGAATAACTCAGATGACGTTTATAACTTGTTGAGGTATAATGTTTTTCAATTCTGAGGTTTAATCTATAATTGCTCTATGCGCCCAAGCTGGTGGGTTTTACTCTCAATTCCCATTGCCGTTTTTAGTTTTGCCGGATTGTATTATGTCGTCACCACTCTCTGGCCCAACCCCGATACCGTTCTGGCCCAGCCGCAAGCTTTGTTGTTTACTTTTCTATTTTTTGGCTTGAGTGCGGCTACCATCCCGATCACTGCCTTTTTCAACCATCGGTTTGCCCGGACCGGCTGGCTTGAGCGAGACAAAACCCGCCTGATTCGGCAAGGGGCCTGGGTGGGCTTTCTGGGCATCTTGTTGGCCTACCTGCAAATGATTCGGGCCTTAAACTGGACCATCGCCGCGGTCCTGGTCGGCGTTTTTATTTTGATTGAAACCTTCTTTATCACGCGAGGCTAAGCCAGTGCAAGCTCAACTCCGCCAGTTGCCCAGTGTGGATAAATTGCTACAAACAGACCTGCTGGCCCCATTGACCGAAATCTATGGCCGGGCCTTGCTGGTTGAGGCTATTCGCGGCGAATTGGACCTGGCCCGGCGGCGTATCCTGGCCGGCGAGCCGGCCCAATCGCTTGACTCGCTGGCCGAAGCTACCCAGGCCCGTCTCTCCCTCGAAGTGCGGCCTTCCTTGCAGCCGGTTATCAACGCCACCGGCGTTATTATCCACACCAACCTGGGGCGGGCGCTGTTGAGCCAGCGGGCGCAGCAGGCCATGCAGCAAGCCGCCGCCGCCTACTCTAATCTGGAATACAACCTGACAACCGGCGCGCGCGGCTCACGCTACACCCATGCCGCTGATTTGCTCTGCCGGCTCACCGGCGCAGAAGCGGCGGTTGTGGTCAATAACAATGCCGGCGCGGTTATCCTGGCCCTGACTGCCCTGGCCCGAGATAAAGAGGTCATTATCAGCCGGAGCCAACTGGTCGAAATTGGCGGCGGCTTCCGCATTCCCGATATTATGGCCCAATCCGGCGCGCGCCTGGTCGAAGTGGGCACAACCAACCGGACCTATCTGCGGGATTATGAACAGGCCGTTGACCCTGACCGGACGGGGCTGCTGTTAAGCGTCCATTACAGCAACTATCAGATTACCGGCTTTACGGCTCAACCAACCCTGTCCGAACTGGCCGAACTGGCCCGGTGCTGCCGCCTGCCTTTGATAGAAGACCTCGGCTCCGGTACGCTGCTGGACACGCTGCCGTTCGGATTAGCCCACGAGCCGACGATCCAGGAAAGCCTGGCGGCCGGTGTGGATTTAATCACTGCCAGCGGCGATAAACTGTTGGGCGGTCCCCAGGCCGGGTTGATTCTGGGCAAAGCAGCCCTGATTGAGCGCTTAAAAAAGCATCCGTTGATTCGCGCCCTGCGGGTTGATAAAATAACCCTGGCCGCCCTCCAGGCCACCCTGTTGGCTTATCTGGAAGGTAAAGCCACCACCGAAATTCCCGTGTGGCGCATGATTTCCGCCGATGTCCCGACTCTGGCCCGGCGTGCCCAAAAATGGCGGCGTGCCCTGCTGAACCTTCCCCAACTGGCCCACCTGCCCTTGCAGGTAATCGAGAGTGCCTCGACGGTGGGCGGAGGCAGCCTGCCCGGCCAGACGCTTCCCTCCAAAGCATTGGCCCTGGCAGTGCCTTCCATTGATGCCGTAGCGACCCAACTCCGCCGCGCCGATCCTCCCGTCATCACCCGGATTGAAAACCAGCGCCTTTTGCTCGATCCCCGCACCGTTCTGCCGGAGCAGGACAAAGCCCTCATTACTGTCCTCAAACACACCCTGACAAATTGTGAATTATGAATAGTGAATAGTGAATGGTGAATGATCTGATGGGTAAAATTTCATTAACAATCAACAATTTGCAATTCACTATTCACTATTAATATGGGCACGCTTTATCTCGTCGCCACGCCCCTGGGCAACCTGGAAGACATTACCCTGCGGGCGCTGCGGATTTTGCGGGAGGCGTCGCTGATTGCCACCGAAGATACTCGCACCACCGGCCAGTTGCTCAAGCATTTTGACCTGCACCGCCCGCTGGTCAGTTATTACGAACACAACAAAGTTACCCGGCTGGAGCGCATTCTGGCTGCGCTGGCGGAGGGTGATGTGGCCTTAGTTTCCGAAGCCGGAACGCCGCTTTTATCAGACCCCGGCTACGAGCTGGTGCGGGCGGCCATCGAGCAAGGGTTTCCGGTGGTGTCTATTCCCGGCCCCAGCGCTTTGGGGGCGGCGCTTCCGGCCAGTGGGTTGCCCACAGACCGGTTTTTGTTTGTCGGCTTTCTGCCCCGCAAAGCCGGCGACCGCCGTCGGGTTTTGCAGGAAGTGGCCGCCGAAAAAGCCACCCTGGTCTTTTTTGAAGCCGCCCACTCGCCTGCGGCAACCCTGGTCGATATGGTGGACTGCCTGGGAGGAGATCGTTCCATGGCCGTGTGCCGCGAGTTGACCAAACTGCACGAAGAAATCTGGCGCGGCACGATTGCCGGGGCGGGCAGCGAATGGCAGCAGCGCGAACCACGCGGTGAGTTTACCCTGGTTGTGGGCGGCGCGCATCCGCCGTCCAACTGGGCTCAAGCCCAGGTTGAGGCAGAATTAACCCGCTTCATTGCTGCCGGAGAGTCAATTAAAGATGCTGCCCGGCAGGTGGCGGGCCAGAGCGGCTGGGGCAAACGCGACGTTTATACCCTGGCTCAGCAAATAAAAGAAGCCCAAGCAGAGGAGTAATCAGCCGATGACTATTTCAAAAAGTGATGCCCGCAAGCTGACCATCAATGTCACCGAAATGGGCGCACAGGTGTTACGGGGCGTTTTGCAGCTAGAAGGGGGCAAAGCGACAATCAACCAGGTTGCGGTGCTGGATTGGCTGGCTCGACACGCCGGCACTGAAATCATGCTGATTGCGACGCCGGTCGGCAGCGCTGTGGCTGAGAATGAGCTAAAAACTTGCCCTCGCTGCGGGCGGGATTATAAAGGAGAGACCTGTCCGCACTGCGCCGAAACGCGGGCCAGGTTACGCGGACTGAAAAGAAGCGAAGAGGCATGAAGCAAGATATGATAAAGTATATCGCGTCCTCGCCTCATCACCTCACTTTTCTCAAGTGATAAACTTCATCAACTGGTCGGCAGTTTGGCGGCATTGATGCCGGATCATCCCCAACGGCACATTTGAACTGAGCGCCAGCGATAACAAAATCCCCTCACCCAAACTCAACGAATAAAGCCGGTACTCGCTGCCTTCGTGCAGGCTCTGTCCAAAGCGCCCGGCGCGCTCGCCTAAAAAGCTGGCCGCCTGAGCCGCCGCCTGAGAACTTTGGGCAACCAGTAAGGTCAACTCCTGGCACTGCGCCCGGCTGCGCATCCCGGCCTGGGCAATCAGCTCCAGCCCGGCGATGAGCAAAATTGCCTCAGCCCGGACTTCCCGGTTAAGATCATCCAGCAGCCGCAAAACGGCCGCTTCGTTACTGCGTAGAAAGCTGATGGTTTCCTGCGGTACGGTAACAAACGTAAGCGGAGAGGTTTCATCTACCACAATAGCGCTTTCCGGGGGAGCCGGGACCGGGGCGGGATTGGGGGCAGGCGAAGCCGCCTTAACTGGAGCACTGGCGGTGGCAACAGGCTGGGTGGTTGTAGGAATAGGCGCGCTGGGCCGGGGGCTTCTACGCTGTCCGGTGGCCTGGTCAATCAAATCGGGCAAATCGCCGACAAAAAAGGGCTTGGTTAAGATCCCATTAATTTCGAGGGTCTTGATTTTATCCGGCAAAGCCTGGCCAATCAAGGGGATCATCATAATCCGCATCCCGCTTTTGGCCTCGCGAATAGCCTGAATCAACCTGGGCGGCGGCATGTCGGCCAGGCCCATATCAATAATTACCAGATCAAAGGCTTCTTCTACTACCGCTTGTAAGGCATCGCTGCCGGAATGAACCCATTTGGCAGAGTAGTGGCCGCTGTTTTGCAGCCCCTCTTTGAGCATAAAGCCAAAGCCTTCGTCGCTGTCAACTACAAGAATATTCGCTTTTGCCATGATTATCCACAAACACCAAGACTTTTAGGAAATTGAACATATCGTTTAGACACTCATGGACCATTTTAATGTTATTTGGAGCAAAAGTCAACAGGATTATGAAGGCGTTTGGTTTTGGCCTCGACTAATCAGCCAAATGATTAGCCCAACGAAAATTAACAGACCCAGCGCAGCCAGCACAATTATAAATCCCCAATCGGTGGAACCACTTTCGACCGGCGGGATAGGGCTGGGTGTGACCAGCGGTGTTTCCGGGGCGGGGAGCGTGAGCACGGCAATCGAGGTCGCGCTGGGTTTAGGGGAAGGGGTCGCCGTTGGAGCAGCTTGCGCCTGCTCGACCTGTTCCGGCTCTGTTACCGGCGCACTTTCGGCGGTTAATTGGTCTGTTTGAGCGGTAGCGCTCTCAGCCGCATTTTCCTGAGCCGGGGCCTCCGTTGGCTCGGGCGCACTTTCCGCCGCCATTTGACCGGCTTCCGCCTCACCATTGGCTGCGGCTTTTTCCTGGGGCGGAGCAGCCAGCGCAGCCACGCCGGGTTCAGGGGATGGCGCAGCCGTCAATTCAGGCTGCATTAAGGTTGTCGGTAGAGTGGGTGTTGCCGTCATCACCGCAGCGGGCGTCGGCTGCCGACTCCTTCAGCCGGGGCAGATCATAAGCTTCGGTAATCGCCTGGTTTTCCAGGGCCATCGGCGCTTCGGCAGGGGCGGCTTCCTGGGCAGCGGCGGGAGGTTCAGCCGGGGCGGCCATCATTGTGTCCGCGGCGGGGTCGGCGGTCGGTTCAGGTAAGGGAGCTTGAGCCGCCTCGACTTGCGCTTCTTCCGTCGCCATAGCTGCCTGGGGAGCTTCCTCTCTGGCCGCCGACTGGGCTGCGTCGGCTTGTTCCTGGGCCGGGGCCGGGGCGGCAGCCGGTGCTTCGACCGGAGCGGTCGGCGCACCGGCAATCTCTGCCGCCGGTTGACTACTACCGCCAAACTGCATGTTCCAAAAAAGTCCTCCGGCAGCCAAAACACACAGCAGCGTCGCCGCCAGCGCGGCTACCCCCCTGAACCATCCGGGCAGCCCCATAAAACCGCTTGAAGCGGGCTTAGCCGGCTTTACCTGGGCTTCGGTCAAGGTAAAAGGGCGCGGGGCAGCCACAACGGGCAAGGCCGCTACCATGGCGACGGTTCGCCGCAGCGTTTCCAACTCCCGCTGTAGTTCCGGCGAAGCGGCCAGCGCCTGCTCAACCCGGACTCGTTCCGCGTCGGTGACTTCGCCATCCAGGTAAGGAGACAGCAGTTCCCGAATCTGATCGGTATTCAATTGATGGTTTTGATTGTTAGCCATCACAAAACTCGAATTAATTGTGAATGGTAAATGGTAAATGGTAAATTATTAACGAGATAGATAAAACTCTGAAACCATTCACTATTCATCATTCAGACGGTATTGACTGGGTAAAAGTTCCTGTTGCTCCAGCAAAAAGTCGCGCAGGCGTTGCCGGCCCCGGCTCAAGCGGGATTTGACCGTGCCTAAAGGCTGGTCCACAATCTCGGCAATCTCCTGATACGAAAACCCCTGCACGTCGCTCAAAACCAGAACCACCCGCTGGTCTTCGGGCAAATGGTTGATACCGAGTTGAATCACCTCGCCTAATTCTCCCCGCAGCACCAACTCC
>JAAUSP010000218.1 GCA_012032575.1 Anaerolineales bacterium
CATAATGGGACTTCATTCACATAGGCCGCCCGGGCGATCAGGTGAGCGGCTATAGGCGTGGTCAAGAAGATAAAAGCAATGGTGGCAATCAAGCGGGTGGCCAGGCTCAAATCATAAAAGTAAACGGCGGCGGCTACCAGAGCCAGGCTTGTACCCAACGAGCCGGCTTTGCTGGCGGCGGACATACGTAGAAACATATCAGGCATCCGTACAACCCCCAGCGCGGCGATAAAAACAAAAATCGCGCCGATCAGCAGCAGTAACAGACTAATCACCTCGCGCATTTTTGGTTCTCCTTTCCAGATAATAGGCAAAAGCCACTGTGCCCAAAAATGAAATCAAGGCCAGTACAACGGTCACGTCCAGAAAAACTGGTTGATCCATAGCCATAGCATACGCAGCTACCAAACTCACCCCGATCGCGCTGATTAAGTCAAGCGCGACAACCCGATCGGGTAAACTCGGTCCGCGTAGTAGACGAATTAGGGCCAATCCCAAAGCCCCCAGGAGCAACAGCGATACCAGCAGAATAATCAGGACTGACCACGTCATGAGAAAACCTCCCGTACCCGCCGCTCGAAACCCTCTTTGATCTCGCGTCGAAAAGCTTCGACATCGTCAACGTACATCGAATGAACATAAAGAACGCGCCGGTCGGCTGAAACATCCAGACTCAACGAGCCGGGGGTCAGGGTAATCAGGTTAGCCAATAAGGTGATTTCGGCATCAGACTGTAAATCCAGAGGGATGGCTACCACTCCAGGGCGCATGGTCAGAGGGGGGCTAATAACCTCATAGGCAACCCGTAAGTTGGCTATGATTACTTCGCCCAAAAAGAAAAAGAAAAAACTGATTATCTGGACAACTTTGTGAAAGTAAGTAGCTGTCTCTGAGGTAGGGCGGGCCAGCCATAGCAGCAGATAACCCAAGCCAAAACCAGCGACCAGGTTGATCGGCGTGAATTGACCGGTCAGAGCCATCCAGGCTAAGGCCAGCAAAACGTTCAATACAAATATCTTCACCGGCTGCCTCCTAATACTGCCTCAATATAAGCCGCCGGGTGCAGCAGTTGCGTGGCTGCCTGGTGGGCCAGCAAGAAAATCGGTTCAGCCGCCAGCCCCATGACCACACTCAAAAGGGCCAAAACAGCAATAGGGGTCAGAAACAGCCATTTGCCAGCCTGAATATCAGCCGGCGGCGCAGTTTTGTCTTCTATCGGGGCGGGACGTTCTTTCCAGAAAGCCTCGGCCCAAATCTTGGTCATCGAGAATAGGGTCAAGACACTGACTCCCAGGGCTACTGCCACCGCCAGGTATTGCCCGGTTTCCAGGCCGGCTTGCACCAGCAGCAATTTAGCCCAGAACCCCGAAAGCGGCGGGATACCGGCCAGAGAGAGGGCCGGCACAAAAAATAAGGCGGCTATCATCGGCTGGGTTTGATACAGCCCACCGAGTTTCTTTAAATCGTATGTCCCGGTCAGCCGTTGAACTACACCGCTTACCAGAAAGAGGGCCGATTTGGCTACAATCACATGAGCCATAAAAAGATGGCCCCGGCCAGGGCCAGTGGGGTAAACAGGCCCAAACCCAGCAGTAAGTAACCGATCTGGCTGACAATGTGGAATGACAATAAACGCCGGAATTCGTTTTGGGCCACTGCGCCCAGTACACCGGTAAGCATAGTCAGCGCCGCCAGAATCAGGATAAGGGTATGGGTATAATCGGGGTTCTGGACAAAGACCAGCGTGAAGCTGCGGATCAGGGCATAGACCCCCACTTTGGTCAACAAGGCCGAAAAATGGTTGTCACAACCACCGGCGGGGTGTGGTACGATGCAGGCAGCCAGAAGAACAGCGGGAAAATAGCCGCTTTAACTCCAAAAGCGATCATAAACAGAATAGAGAGGGTCGTTACCAATCCGGGCTGAGCCAGGGTGGGCAGCCGGTGGGCCAGGTCGGCCATATTGAGGGTGCCGGCCAGACCGTAAAGGAAACCCAGGGCCGTTAAAAACAGAGCCGACGAAAGCAGGTTAAGCGTGACATATTTGACGGCACCTTCCAATTGCTGACGCTCGCCGCCCAGAGCCAGCAAAACAAAGGAGGCAATCAGCAGAACTTCAAACCAGACATACAGGTTGAAAAATCGCTGGTGAGAAACGCGCCACTGACGCCCATAAACAGGATATTGAGCAGGGGATAATAACCAAATGCTTCACGCGGGCGGTCGAGACTGGCCCAGGAGTAGACCACGATCAGTAACGCCATCAGCCCGGTCAGCACCAGCATCAGGGCGCTGAACAGATCGGCTATGAGGACAATACCATAGGGGGCCGGCCAATTGCCCAGCGGCGTCGCCTGGATACCCTCTTGCCAGACGAACGCCAGCAAGGTCAACGCCGCAGCCAGCAGGCCCGAAGCGCCCGCCAGGCTGAAAAGCCGCTGTAACCGGGGCTGCTGCCAGGCCAGCAGGCAGACGATGGCCGTCAGGAAAGGGATAAGAACAGGTAAAAGTAACAGGGTAGTCATGGGTTTTAAATATCCGTTGCTTTCAATTGGTCAAGGTCGTCATGGCCGACAGTCTGGTAAACCCGTTTCAGCAGGACTACAGCAAAAGCCTGCACGCCAAAACCAATAACGATGGCCGTGAGGATGAGCGCCTGGGGCAACGGGTCGGCAAAGGGCACGGTCAAGGTGGTTTCGCCGGCTGGGATGATGGGGGGCCGGGCGGGGGTCAACCGGCCGACATCGAAAATGAGCAGGTTGGTGGCGTGCCCCAGTAGCATCAGGCCGATAATTAACTTGACGATGCTCCGCCGCAGCAGCATGTAGATGCCTGCCGTATACAATCCACCGATCACAAAAGCGAGAATGGTTTCCATCTTATTCTTCTGCCAGCGTAAAAATAATGGTTAAGGTAATGCCAATCACAAGCAGATAGACGCCGGCATCAAACAGAACCGGGGTGCCGGCTTTACCCAGCACCGGGATGGCCTGGCCGCTCCACAGGCCGGTCATAAACGGTTGACCGGAGAGTAATCCGGGCACGCCGCTGATAAGCGCAATTAACAGTCCCAGGGCGATCAACTGAATAGGATCAAGGCGCAGCACTTGCCGGGTCAGCCCAACTCCATAGGCAATGGCGTATAAGGCAAAAGCCGCCGCCCCCACCAGTCCACCGACAAATCCTCCCCCTGGCTCATTGTGACCGCGCAGTAACAGAAAAGCAGAAAATAACAGCAAGAGGGGTAATAAGTAGCGGGTAGCTGTCGCTAAAATCAGTGAGGTCATGGTATTTTATCTCCCATCCGCAATCTGAGCAGGGCGAAAACGCCAATAGCCGCTGCGGCCAGAACCGTAATCTCGCCTAAAGTGTCCAATGCGCGAAAATCCACCAGGATTACATTGACCACATTGCGGCCATTAGCCAGCAGCAGGCTATTCTCAACAAAGAAAGGCGTGAGCGGGGTCTGGGGGGGGATTGTCTGTACCACCAGGATAAAAACAGTTATCAGACTGCCTACGGCCAGAGCAAGTAGTAAATCACGCAGGCGAGCTGATGGGCTGCTCATCCGGGCAAAACGGGGCAGGCGATATAGGACCAGCACAAAGAGAATGACTGTTAAGGTTTCAATGGCGATCTGAGTCATGGCCAGATCGGGTGCGCCATAGAGAATGTATAGCAAGGCGATAGCGTAACCAACCACACCCAGGGCCGCGATGGCGGCCAAACGTGATTTGGCCTGTACGATGGCGAATGTTGTCACCAGAATAACTGCGGCCAGAAACCACTCGTAATAGCGGGCCTGGCCCAAATCTGAAAAAAGGCTGGGGATAGGTACCTGACTGAAGAAAGTGTAGCCGGTTAGCGCAACAATTGTGGCGATGATAACCAGAAAATAACGGCGCAGATAGCCGTTTTGCAGCCAGCGTGTTTGCAAGTAGGCCGTTTGAAGCATGCCACTCAGGGCTAGATGATACCAGCGCTCTGGTCCCCAGGTTGCTATGATATCAAAGCTTTGGGTCACAGATCGCAGCCGGTCTCTTACGGCGTACAGACTGACGCCCGCAGCCAGGGTAGCCAGGCTGAGAATAAAAACCAAATTCAAACCGCTCCAGGCAGTCAACTTGATCTCGATCAATTCATCTAACACTGCGGCAGTGGAAGCCGCCACCAGGGGCTTGAACAGGCTATCGGGCAAAAATTCAATAACACCGACCAGGATTAAACCCAGCGAAGCCAGAACAATTGGCCCTAACCACATCATCAGCGGTGCTTCGTGGGCTTTTTTAGGGGTGGATTTGAGGGAGCCAAAGAAAGGGCGATAGGCCACCAGCCCGGCAGCCATGATGGTAAAAACGTTGGCCAGCATGGCCGCGCCGGTGAGCAGGGTAGCGGCTGTGGGCGCGTTCAAAGTAGCTTCGTAGATTAATTTTTTTCCGATATACCCCACAATAAAAGGCAGCGCTCCGGCCATTGAAAGGGCGGCCAGAGTTACTGCCGCAAAGGTCAGTGGCATAACCTGACGCAGCCCGGCCAGATGGGTAATGTCACGGACGCCGGTTTCATGGTCAATAGCACCGGCGGCCATAAAAAGGGACCCTTTGTAAAGTGAATGGACTATCAGGAAGAAAATAGCTGCTTTGATGGCAACACTTGTCCCCAGGCCGATGAGCAGGACCAGTGTCCCCAAAGCGCTGAGAGTCGAATAAGCCAGAATACGTTTCAGATCGGTCTGCTGCCAGCTCAGGTAGGCTCCCATCAGCATGGTCACTCCGCCGACAGTGGTCAGGCTGTATTGCCAGGCTTCCGTGCCGCCCAAAATAGGGTTGAACCGGGCTAAAAGATAGACCCTGCTTTGACCATAGTGGCCGAGTGAAGATAAGAACTAACCGGGGCCGGGGCGGCCATTGCCTGGGGCAGCCAAAAATGGAAAGGAAACTGGGCCGATTTGGTGAAAGCTCCCAGGAGGATCAGACTAAGCAGAGCCAGATAGAGCGGGTGGCTGCGGATGACATCACCCTGACCGAGCAGGACAGCCAGTTCGAGGCTCTCACCGGCCAGACCAAGCAAGATCAAACCGGCCAATAGCGCCAATCCTCCCGCTCCGGTAACCAGCAAAGCCTGCAAGGCCGCAGCCCGAGAAGAATCTTTGTGGTGGTAAAAGCCGATGAGTAAATAAGAACTCAGACTGGTTAGTTCCCAAAAAACAAACAGGGTCATGAGGTTGCCGGCTAAAACCAGCCCCAGCATCGAGGCCATAAACATCAGCAGGTAAGCATAAAATCGGCCCAGTTGGATATGTCCGGCCAGGTAGCCCCCGGCGTAGATTACCACCAGGCTGCCAATTCCACTGATGAGCAGAGCAAATAGTAGACTCAACCCGTCAACATAAAAGGAGAGGTTTATTCCCAGGCTGGGAACCCAGGGATAGGTGAAGATGAGGGTTTCTCCGGCGCTGATGACCGTGAGAAGGCTGGCGAAATACCCCAGCAGACCCAACGGCAGCAAGGCAATCACCCAGGCAGAAATGCCGCGCGTCAAACGATGCAGCCAGGGTGCGGCGAGGGATAAGGCAAAGCCGGATAAAACAGCGGTAAGCATAATCTTAAACTCAATCCAGAACCATGTTTTCTCATACACTCTTTTGGAGATAACTGTTCTATGGCTGGCCCAGGAATAGAGGACAAACTCAATGATCGTCTCGCCGATGGCTAAGAAAAATGGCTGCCCCAATCAACACAATACCGATTGCCAGGAAAAGCAAATCGACAGTATCGGCGTACTTAAGTCGGAGCGCTTGTTGAAAGAATTTGACAATCAAAATCAACAGCACTACACGTGCCAGCCGATCTTTCAAATCATCAAAACTGCGGATAAGCAACAAGCGGTTGGCAAATTCCGAGCCTTCGGCCTCATCAATTTTATTGACAAACAGTTCATACAGCCCCAGCGCCAGAATCAGCATAATCGCGGCCAGCAGATAACCATCCACAATCGCCACCACTTCGGCCACCAGACTCAGGCGCATGGTTGCCCGCGCTTCCGTAGCTAAACCAGGGTCGGCATATTGAACCAGGTGGCTGAGCATGATCACCGTATCCACAGTGGTCATATAAAAGACGCCAAAACCAACCAGCACGCTGGCCACTACCGCCACAATTACCACCAGCCGGCTATGCCACAAGGCTCCTTCAAAAAGCTGTTCCACTTGTTTCATGTTGGGATAATCCTGTTACAGTTTGGAGTTTTCTAAATCGCACCCTTCGATACGCCCTTCGCTTTGCTCAAGGCTACTCAGGATGCGATTCTGAGAAAGAATCATCCTGAGTAGCTCCGACCGCAGGGAGTGGGCGTATCGAAGGATGATTTTGGGCTATTTCAAATGCAGATTGTTAAGCAGCCTTTCGCCGGGCCAGCCATTTTTCCACCTCGACCACGATAAAAACCAGACAGCTGATGGCAATGCTGATCCCCAAATCAACCGGCAAAAGCGGCCGGGTTTGGAAGAACTCTTGCAGAAACGGCGTGTACAATACAGCCAGTTGCAAAACAAACACCAGTACGGCGGCCCCCAGCAGCGGCTTGTTGGAGAATAGCCCCACCGTGAACAACGAGTCCTGCCCGGAACGAATCCCCAGGGCTTGCCAGATTTGGGCCAGGGCCAGGGTGGTAAAGATCATCGTTTGGGTGTGAGCGCGGTCGGTTAAATCATACCAGTAGCCGACCGCCAGGGCAATGATCGCAATCAGGAGACCTGTCCGCAGAATGTGCCAGCCCAGACCGTGAGCAAAAATACTTTCGCTGGGAGCGCGGGGCGGACGGCGCATCGTGTTCTTTTCGGCGGGTTCGACGCCCAGGCCGAGGCCCAGCAGTCCGTCGGTGAGCAGATTGAGCCAGAGCAGTTGCAGCGGCAGCAGCGGCACCAGCAGTTCCTTTTCCATTTCGGGCGGGACTAAAAAGGCCAGCAGCGGGCCGAACAGCATCACCGCGACCTTGCCGATATTGCCGGCGATGGAAAACTTGATAAATTTGCGCAGGTTGTCGTAGATAACCCGGCCCTCTTCTACCGCCGCCACGATGGTGGCAAAATTGTCGTCGCGCAGGACCATATCGGCGGCTTCTTTGGATACATCCGTGCCGGTGATACCCATGGCCACGCCGATGTCGGCTTTTTTCAGGGCCGGGGCATCGTTGACCCCGTCGCCGGTCATGGCGACCACGTGGCCGCGATCTTGCAGCGCCTGTACCACCTTGAGCTTGTGCTCCGGCGAGACGCGGGCATAGACGGAGACACTTTCGACTACCTCCCGCAGTTCTTCCACCGAAAATTTGGCCAAATCCTGGCCGGTCAACACCCGGCCATTGCTGGTAATGCCCAGTTCACTGGCGATGTGCTGCGCGGTGAGCGGGTGGTCGCCGGTAATCATAATCGGGCGGATGCCGGCCGCCTGGCAGGTGGCGACGGCCTCTTTTACTTCGGGTCGGGGTGGGTCAATAATGCCGACCAGCCCCAGGAAGGTCAAATTCTGTTCCAACAACCCAGGCTGCCCAGTGGTTGGCAGCGCCTCGAGCGGACGACAGGCCACGCCTAGCACGCGCATGCCGTTTTGAGCCAGCTTCATATTGGCGGCCTCGATCCGGCTGCGCCACGAGTCGGTCAAGGCTTCGGTCTGATTATCTACCCAAACGTGGGTCGCAATCTCCAGCAGCCCGTCTACCGAACCTTTGGTAAAAGCAACGTAAGGCGTGCCGGCCAGCAGCGACGCCGAAGCTTGCAGCATCTCCGGCAGTTGGGCGCGGGTATAACTATGAACGGTGGTCATGCGCTTGCGTTCGGAGTCAAACGGGGCTTCGGCCACACGGGGCAGGGCCTGGTCCAGGTCGGCTTTCCACAGACCAAATTTGGCTGCTGCCACCACCAGCGCCCCTTCGGTCGGGTCGCCGATGGCGTGAAAGTGCCCGCCTGAACCATTATCGGATTTGAGCAGGGCATCGTTGCACAGCGCCCCGCCGGCCAGCAGCAGGCGCATAGGAATAGGCTGGCTCTGCGGCGGAGAGGCCGGGTCCTGATCGAAAGCGGGGACGTGGTGGCGCATATCTTCATTCAAATCCACCCGATGTCCGGCCACGTCAATCACAGTCACAGTCATGCGGTTCTCGGTCAGCGTGCCGGTTTTGTCGGAGCAGATAACCGTGACCGAGCCGAGCGTTTCGACGGCGGGCAGTTTGCGGATGAGGGCCTGCCGCTTGAGCATGCGCTGCGCCCCCAAAGCCAAAGTGATGGTGACGACGGCGGGCAGCCCTTCGGGGATGATGGCAACGGCGATACTGACCATCGTCAGGAAGATCAGGCGCAGTTCTTCGCCGCGCAGCCAGCCCTGTACAAAAATGACCCCGGCAATGGCCAGGGCCACCAGCGCCAGCATCTTGCCAACTTGATCGAGCCGCCGCTGCAAGGGGGTTTGCTCATGGGCCACCCCCTGAATGAGGCCGGCGATGTGGCCCAATTCGGTTTGCATGCCGGTCGCTGTGATCACGGCCCGGCCGCGACCGTAGGTGACAACGGTGCCCATGTAAGCCATGTTGCGCCGGTCGCCCAGCGGTAAATCCGGCCCGGCCAGGGTGGTGATTTCTTTTTCCACCGGCTCTGACTCGCCGGTGAGGGTGGCCTCCTGGATGCGCAGATTGGCGCTTTCCAGCAGGCGACAGTCGGCCGGGAGCAAGTTGCCCGCTTCGAGCAGGATGACATCGCCGGGGACGAGGTCGCGGGCGGAGGTTTCGCGCACCTGTCCGTCACGGGTGACGCGGACGTTGGGCACAGCCAGCTTTTTGAGGGCAGCCATCGCTTTTTCGGCCCGGTATTCCTGCAAAAAGCCCAGCAGGCCAAACAGGACCACGATAGACATGATGGCGATGGTATCTTTAAATTCGCCCAGCGCCCCGGCGATGACAGCCGCCACAATCAAAATGACGACCATCGTGGCGGTGAACTGTTCCCATAAGATGCGCCACGGGCTTTTGGCTCCCCGTTCGACTAATTCATTGGGACCGTATTGGGCCAGACGGCGCGCTGCTTCGGCTTCCGACAGGCCGTGGCCGGCGTCGCTGCCCAGGTGAGAGAGTGCTTCAGAGGTTTCGAGTTTATACCAGGAAGGTTGATTTAATTTTTCTGACATTTTTCTATTCGGTGTCGTTAGGTTTGGGTTGAAAGGAGATCAACTGGCTGATGCGTTTGACGACAAACAGAGCTGCCAGAACCAACAAGACCAGAAGGATGACCAGTTCGTACCGCTCGGTCAGGATTAAAATATCAGTCCAGTTCTGGCCTAATATTACCCCAACATAGCCCATGAGTCCATTCCACATAGCCGAGCCGAGAGCGGTAAAGAGCAAAAACCGTTTCAGATTCATCCGGTTCATCCCGGCGGGCACAGAAATCAGGCTGCGGATCATGGGGATGAAGCGGCCAAAAAAGACGACTGCTTCACTGTAACGGCCAAAAAAGTCAAGGGAACGATTCAGGTCCCGTTCGGTCAGCAGCAGGTAAGCGCCGTAGCGGCGAATGAAGGCCCGGATCAGCGGCTCGCCGGTGTATTGGCCCAGGTAATACAGGGTCAATGCGCCCAGCACCGAGCCGACCGTACCCGCGGCGACAATCCCGCCAAAACTAAAGTGGCCCTGGCTGACCATGAAGCCGGCAAACGGCATCATCAGCTCCGAAGGGATAGGGGGAAAGATACATTCCAGATACATTACTAAAATGATGCCGGTATAGCCCAATGTAGTAATGATTTGTTCCAGCCAGACGCGGCCTTGTTCTAAAATTTCAGTCATAAGTTAGATACCCAGTTCCGCGCGGGTGCGGATATAATGTAATACTTGATCACGGCTGAGCAGCCCAACCACCTCATCGTTCTCAACGACAGGCATTTGGGCCACATCGGCTTTGTCCATCACTTGCAAGGCAGTCAGCAGTTCCATCGTCGGGGGGACGTGAGTCAGCCGTTTGAGCGGAATCATCACCTGCTCGACGGTGGTCAAGCGCCACTTGGGCTGCGGCACGGCGGTGACATCGCGCAGGGTCAGTAAGCCGCGCGGATGGCCGTTATCGCTGACAAAAAAGGTGCGCTGGCCGCCGGCCAGAACCTTTTCTTCGACCACCTGGTTGAGCGAGAGGATACTGGGAATGGTCGGGTAGTCCCGGTTCATCACCTGGCTAACCTTGATGCCGCGCAGCGCTTCCTGGATATTGCTTTGAGCAAAACTGGCCGCTGCCGCGTTCTGCAAAAACCAGCCAATAAAGGCCAGCCATAACCCATTGAAAAAGCTGCCGGTGAAGATCGTGTAGACGCCCCAGCCGATGAAGCCAAAGGCCACAAGCTGGCCGGTAAAGGAGGCGGCCTGGGTAGCCCGGTGCATGCTGCCGGTGTAGTGCCAGATAATGGCCCGCAGCACCCGCCCCCCATCCAGCGGAAAACCGGGGATCAGGTTGAACAGCGCCAGCAGCAGGTTGATTCGGGCCAGCCAATAGCTGGGCGCGGCCAGGTAGGGAATGTGCTGGTCCAGCAGGTACAAACCGCCAAACAGCCCCGCCAACCCCAGGCTGACCAGCGGCCCGGCAATGGCAATCCGAAATTCCGCGCCGGGGCTGCGCGTTTCTTGTTCCAATTGAGCCACCCCGCCAAAGATGAAGAGGGTGATTTGCCGCACCGGAATACTGTTCCGCAGTGCGACCAGGGCGTGCCCCAACTCGTGTAGCAGCACCGAGCCAAAAAACAGCAGGCTGGTCAGCACCGCCAGAAACCAGTGCGCTGACCCCGGCAGGCTGGGATACTCATCGGGAAAGTAGCCCTGGGCCAGCGACCAGGTGAGCAGGCCAAAAACCAGCAGCAAACTCCAGTGCAGGCCAATGGGAATATCTTTGATACGTCCGAGTTTAATACTTGCTTCCATAGGTTGATGTTAGTGAAATCCTTTTTCTGAATGCGTTACATAAAGATATAGCTGATCTCGACCATCAGCATTGAGAAGATAACCAGTAGAATTGTACCGACCATAAACCAGCGTTTTATCCGGTCCAGCGGGCGGCGTCTTTACGCTTGATGTTACTCATGGTTTGGGTTCC
>JAAUSP010000219.1 GCA_012032575.1 Anaerolineales bacterium
CGATGGGGCACGCATTAGCAGCAATAGTTGGGGGCTGATGTAGGCGGGGCCTACAACAGCGATTCTCAAGCTTACGATGCGCTGGTGCGCGACGCTCAACCAACCGGGTCGGCCATCCCTGTCGCCGGCAACCAGGAAATGGTGATTATCTTTGCCGCCGGCAATGCCGGGCCAGGAGTCAATACAGCCGGCTCTCCTGGTACAGGCAAGAATGTGTTTACTATCGGGGCGTCGGAAAACGTTCATCCTTTTGGTGGCTCCGACGGATGTGTCGTAGCCGATTCGGGGGCCGATAGCCTGAACGACATCATTGGCTTCTCCTCACGTGGCCCTCTGGACGATAGCCGGGTCAAGCCAGACCTGGTTGCTCCCGGCACGCATGTGACCGGCGGAGTTTTTCAACAAAATCCAATTGACACCGGTAATGGCGCTGCCGACCCCGGCTTCAACGGCTCCGGCGTCTGCGGCGGGGTAGGCAGCAATTTCTTCCCGGCGGGACAGCAGTTTTTCACCGCCTCCTCCGGCACCAGCCATTCCACTCCAGCCGTGGCCGGCGGGGCGGCCCTCCTGCGTCAATATTTTATCAATCAAGGGCTAACTCCCCCCAGCCCGGCCATGACCAAAGCCTACCTGATGAACGCCTCCCGCTACATGACCGGCACCAGTGCGAATGACAATCTTTACTCCAACAACCAGGGTATGGGCTTGATGAACCTGGGGGTGGCTTTTGATGGGGTGGCGCGTCGCCTACTCGATCAGGGTCTTACTTTCAGCGACACCGGCCAGATTTACGTTGCCAATGGCAATGTTATCTCCACAGGCCAACCCTTCCGGGTTACCCTGGCCTGGACTGATACCCCTGGCCCAACTACCGGCAACGCCTTTGTTAATGATCTTGATCTGGAAGTGATTGTCGGCGGCAATACTTACCGGGGCAATGTTTTCAGCGGAGCCAATTCCGTCACCGGTGGCAGCGCCGACCCGCGCAACAACGTCGAGAGCGTGCTGCTGCCGGCCGGTGTTAGCGGCCCTTATACAGTACGGGTTATCGCTAAAAACATTGCCGGTAACGGTGTGCCGAACAACCCCGACCCTACCGACCAAGATTTTGCTCTGGTCACCTACAACGGCAACACAGTACTTCAGCCAGCATTGGCTCTAGCAGGCATAAACGCCAGCGATATAGTTTCGGGTAACAATAATAACGGAGCCATTGACCCAGGCGAGACAATCCGCCTCAATGTGAGCCTGACCAATGCGGGGGACCTGATCGCTACCGGCGTCAGCGGTCAGACAACCGTTACTGGCGGCAGTGCCACCATGCTCAACCCCACCTCGGCTTACCCCGATATTGCCGTAGGCGCGACAGTGACCAATACTATTCCCTACACCTTTGCCGTCAGCGCGGCTCACGTCTGTGGCCAGCCAATCACTTTTGCCTTTTCCAGCACCTACAACCTCACCCGAACTCTCACCGCCAACTTTGCTCTGCCCACCGGCGTACGTCCGACCAACTCATTTACCAATTCGACCAACATCACCATCCCCAATTCCGGTGTGGCCACGCCCTATCCCGCCAATATCGCGGTTAGTAGCATAACCGGTCTGGTTGGCAAGGTGACTGTCACTCTGACCAATCTGAGCCACACCTTCCCCGATGATGTGGATATCCTGCTGGTCGGGCCGGGTGGTCAGAGGGTAATTCTAATGTCAGACGCCGGGGGCAGTTTAGACATCACCAACATCACCCTGACCTTTGATGATGCCGCCGCAGCCTCGCTGCCGGATAACACCATCATCACCTCTGGGGCCTACAAACCGACTAACTTCGGTACAGGGGATACCTTCCCCACCCCGGCTCCAGCCGGCCCTTATGGCTCGGCCCTGTCAGCCTTTAACGGAACGAATCCAAATGGAACGTGGCAACTATATGTGACTGACGCCTTCTCGCCAGACTCGGGCAGCATCGCCGGAGGGTGGAGTTTAACCATCACTGAGTCAGCGTCGGTCTGCGCGGTCCCGCCAGCCAACCTGGCGATTAACAAAACGGTCACACCCGCTACGGCTACGCCTGGTCAACCTTTGACCTACACTCTGGCCTTCTCCAACGCCGGCAATGGCTCGGCCACCGGGGTGGTGATCACCGACATTATCCTGGCCGAAATATTGAGCGCGACTGTGACCAGCAACGGCGCAGCCATCACCCCTACCGGCGGAAGCAGCTTTATCTGGCAGGTAGCCGATTTAGGGCCAGGTCAAGGAGGGGTTATCACCCTTACCGGCATCATCAGCCCTACCATCAACCAGGGTTCTATCATCACCAACACCGCTATAATTAGCGGTACTGGGCCAGGAGGCGAAGTGGATAGCGGTAACAATACCAGTACGGTCAATGTGCCAGTAGCTGCACTAGCACCTCCTGACACCCTGATCTACCTGCCTATTTTGCTCAAGAATTGAGTTGACCCCATAGGGACCGACTTGGGTCATTAAAGACCATTAGAATTATTGAGGCATTTTGTGGGGTAATCAAAAAACGCCGGCTTAAGAAGCCGGCGTTTCCTTTTTATGGATTTATTTCCTGATCGGGGGGCCGCGCTGGCATGTCCATTGTCACCGATTTGGCTCGTCGCAGCGAGGCCGGGTCGGTTACCCCTTCACCAACTCCCGGAGGCACAATAACTTTAACCTTTGGCCCCATCGCAGGCCGGCCCTGAAGCCGGTCAATCTCCTGTCGAACTCGCTCCAATTCGCGCTGACTGAAATCAAGATTTAGTTTCAATTCCAATGGAGCCGCAGAACCGAGTGAGAGCTGCTGTGCTTCCAATTCGCGCAGTTTGTGCTGCCAATCAGCCGCCTGCTTACGGAGCGAGTCCAAAGCCAGGTCCACCGCCGAAGGAATTTCGGCTCCGCCTGTGGCAGAGCGCTCGGCCCAGCCGGGTAAAGCCAGGTTCAGCACATTTTCAATTTCAACCAGCAGCGCATTACTGCTCAAGTAAAGATCGCCCAGATTGCTCACCCGCCCACGCAAGCTGTTAACCGCCCAAACCACAAAAGCGCCCATAACCAGCAACATTCCACCGCTGCTAACCAGACAGCCCAGGCTGTTGATAATAAAATCATCCAGAATGATTGAGTTAATCCCCAGGCCCAGCAAAGCCAGAATCACCCCAAACATCACAATTCCCGACAGCCGGGACATGATGACTCGCTGGGAGCGTTCGGCCAAAAGGTCTTTGGTCATCGCCCTGGGGATTTTTTTATCAAAATCAGAATCATTCAAAATGGCTTTAGCTTCGAGCCGAATTTGATTGAACTGTTCGTTGCGGGCCTCGTTGTATTCATCAGCCGGCAGGGTAGCAATGGCCCGCTGAAACGCTAACACCGACAAGCGGACTTGCTGCAACTGCTCTAACTCCTGCGGTGTAAAGTCTGGTTGACCTGACTCAGTCATAAAAATAGTTTCCTCTGGCAAAAATTTCAACAACCACGATTATAACAAAGGTGGCAAGGTCTGACAAAGGTGAACCAACTACAAATTTGTCGCAAAAAAAAGAAAACCCGTCCAATTGGGACGGGTTTTCTTTTTCAAAGAGCGGGCGATGAGATTCGAACTCACGACCTTCTCCTTGGCAAGGAGACGTTCTACCACTGAACTACGCCCGCAGAACAGGGGCGGCAGGACTTGAACCCGCAACCTGCGGTTTTGGAGACCGCTGCTCTGCCAATTGAGCTACACCCCTATTTGCAAGGATAAAGGATGAAAGATGAAAAATATTATATTCTTCCCTCATCCTTCCGCCTTTATCCTTTAATAGTAGCGGGGGCGGGACTCGAACCCACGACCTCCAGGTTATGAGCCTGGCGAGCTGCCTCTGCTCCACCCCGCAATATTTTAGGCTGATCTTTTTTAATGAGTTTAGTACCCCCGATTCTGTCGGCTATGCCGTACCGTCATCTGTCTCACCCTGATGGGGTGGCAACGCCTGGTTTGCAGGGTGTTATCCTGCTTCACCGTTGTTGCTGCGATGAGACCGAACTTTGAACAGCCCGGCCCACTCACCTTGCTCTCGATTGTACGCTCGCCTAGCCGGCTTCGTTACCGAAAACCGCTGGTAGGCTCTTACCCTACCGTTTCAGCCATTACCCTTCACCATCAGCAGGGTGTGTCCTGAATTTGGCCAAAGGCTGGTTTACTTTCTGTTGCGGTTGTAGTCACCCCGCTTTTGGCGGGACGCCCTCACTTGCTGTTTCGTGAGGCAATCTTGTTTCTGAGGGGTTAACTCAGGAACTGAGAGTCGGGAAGTTCCTCTACCCAGCTTTATAGCCTGGATAGCGACGGTGCAACTCATTAAAAGATCAAATTTGTAAGGAGCAACTCCTTAGCGTCCCCGGCAGGATTCGAACCTGCGGCCTTTTGGTCCGCAACCAAATGCTCTATCCACTGAGCTACGGAGACTCAATTACTGGAGTTTTAATTTGTTAACTCGCTGTGTCTCAACAGCAGGAACGATTATAGCATAGGACCGAGGATGTGTCAACTATCGCGCAAATCAAAATTTAAAGAGTGCCTTCAAAATAAGCGGTTAACTCTTCCAGAGCAAAACGCACCGAACTCCATTCCTCCTGAAATAAGTGTTTCTCAATCAACCGGGCTACACTGCTGCGGCTAATGGAATTAGCCGCGCCGCCTTCCTGGGAAGTGGCTAATCCGCCCAGGGCATTACCCAACGCTGCCGATGCTTCCCAACTTAATCCTACCAGGCGGCCTAATACCACTCCGGCATTAAAGCTGTCGCCGGCTCCGGTGCTATCTTTGACCGTAATGTTAAAGGCAGGTAAGCTGACTCGCTTGTTTCCTACTGCCAAAATACTGCCTTTTCGCCCGCGTTTGGCCACTACGGCACTGGTTCGGCCATCCAGCAGATAGTCCAACCCCGCCTCAATCGAACGGCCTTCGGTGAGGATAGCCAGTTCGGTTTCATTGGGGAAGATGACATCCAGCTTGGGCAAAACTTCCATAATCTGGCTACGGGCACGTAGAGCGGGTTCGGTCCCAATATCCAGGCTTACCCTGGTATAAGGTGAATTTTTAGCCAATTCCAGGGCCATCAGGGTGGTCTCGTGTTGATGATAAGACAAAAATGAATACCCGGACAGATGGATCCAGCGACAGTTAACAAAATAGGCGGGGTTAATGGCCGAGGCTTCGGTAAAGGTATTGGCTCCTCTGGCTCCAAACATGGTTCGCTCACCATCCACCGTAACCGCAATAAAAATCAATCCGGTGTTAACTTTGGGGTCGGTCTGAATATGAGTCCCGTCTACCCCTGACTCGCTCAAATCGGCCAAAATCTGGTTAGCCAGGGCATCTTTGCCAATTCGACCAATAAAGCCAACATCCATGTCCATCTTGGCCAGAGCCACGGCTGTATTGACCGCAGAGCCGCCCGTATGTATTTTGACAGTGGCCGCTACGGCTTCACCACCAGGTCGAGGATAGGCCGGGATCGTCAGAATGACGTCCGCGTTGATGTCGCCTATAACAATTATGTCGGGCATACCGATGTACTCCGGTAAGGTAAAAATTCAAAACAAAGTAAGGAATGGAACAGGGTCTGGCGGGCTTTCAAGAGGAAAATTTCCTTACAAAACTTCAACATCGGGGGCGCTTGGTAAAACAACCGTAAAGTTGCTCCCCTTCCCGACTACACTTTCTACCCAGATACGGCCTTTATGTACTTCAACCATACCTTTAGCAATGGACAAGCCTAACCCCATCCCCTGATACTTGCGTGTCAGCGAGGGTTCAACCTGATAAAATTGATTAAAAATATGAGCATACTCTGATTTGGGAATGCCGATACCCGTATCAATCACGTTGATCACATACTTAAAACCCTTTAGCTCCACATTCACATGGATACGCCCACCTTCCGGCGTAAATTTAATTGAGTTGGAGATCAGGTTAGCCAGCGCCAGATATATTTTTTGACGGTCAGCCTCAATGTTTAATGGACTGTCGTTGGGTAAAAACTTGGTTGTAAAGATTTGGCGCTTGCCTATTACTAACTCAGAAAACTCTTGAGTTACATCCTGGACCAATTGGCGCAACGAAAACATACTTCGTTCCAATTGAACTTCATTGGTTTGAATATGGCGCAAGTTGACCATATCATCAATCAACGAGCGCAGCCGCATAGCGCTGCTCAATACAATTTCAAGCTGCTCACTGGCCTGGCCTGACACATTATCCCGCAAAAAGGTGGCATAGCCCAAAATAACCGCCAGGGGCGTTCTCAATTCGTGCGAGGCAATGCTGACAAAATCACCCTTAATTTGATCTAGCTGCGATAACTCGCGATAAGCTTGTTGCAGTTCATCCAGCAGCCGGGCATTTTCAATGGCAATAGCGGCCTGAGCACTAAGCGTGGTGGCTATCTGAATATCATCCTGATTAAAGCCATCATCCGATTTTTTATTAACAACTTCCAAAACACCAATAACCTGATCGCGCACCTTTAGCGGTACACCCAAAATAGAACGGGTTTCAAACTCAGTGGTTTCGTCTACGCCGCGATGCCAGCGCGGGTCATTTTTGGCATCTCGAATGAGTAAGGGCCGATCTTTGCGTACCACCCAGCCACCAATACTGTTATCCAGCGGTACTGACACTTTTTTCAAAGCGTCGGTAGCGCCGCCGGTGGCCTCAGCGAAACGCAGCTCCCCGGTAAGTTTGTCAATAAGCATAATCGAGCAGGCTTCGGTGTTAGTTAATTCGGTGGCCGCCTGAATGATAATCTGCAAAAGAGGCTCAACGCTCAGGGTAGAGTTTAAAATCTGGCTAACTTTGACAATCCGTTCCAGATACCCTATCCGTTTTTCCAGACCTTCTATTTTTTGCTCCAGCAAAATAGTCCGCTCACGTTCATTGTCTGGCTCCATTGCCGGTTCCCAATGGGGCAGAGTTTTTTCCCTGCCAGAACTATAGTGATCTTCGCTCAAGGTTTGCGAAGCTAAATCATCAATTTTTTCCAGCCGCGCGGCTGGCCCTTTTTCCTCATCGGGCTTGGACCGGTCAGGTTGATCACCCAAATATTTTAGCATTAATCTCTCGCTTATGCTTGGGGGTTGTAAATTTAAAGTGCAATCTATAGTTTTGACGGAGGTAATCCAGCTCTATCAAATTATAGCACAAATCAAAGATTTGTGTACATATCTTAAGGTTTTGATCTTAAAAAGATTGCTGATTTGCCGATATACGGGTATCCTAAAAGTTTAACTTTTTAGCACTTATGTAGTAGTTCATTAATTTGATTCCCTACTACCAGTGGTAATTCGTTTATATGAGGCGGAAAACAGGTAGCAATGCTTGTTACTCCAATATTTTACCCCGTTTCGCTCGATTGGCCTAACCTCTTAACTCATACCATCACAACCTTCCAACCTTCACCCTTCCACCCTTCCCCCTCCCATCTTCCATTCTTCCCCCCTTCGTGGTACAATCCCGTCCGAACACCCAAGAATGGAGTAAATCGGATGGACCTTCTGGCAGAACTCAACCCGGCCCAACAAGAGGCCGTGACCACTATCAACGGGCCGGTGCTGGCCCTGGCCGGGCCGGGGTCGGGCAAAACGCGGGCGCTGACCCACCGTATTGCTTACCTGATCCGCGACTGCGGCATTGCCCCCTGGAATATTGTCGCCGTGACCTTTACCAACAAAGCCGCCCGCGAGATGAAATCGCGCCTGGAAGAGATGCTGAGCGCGGCCCAGGTCGCCAGCCTGGCCGTCGGCACCTTTCACGCCTTGTGCGCCCGCTGGCTGCGCCAGGACATCCATGTGCTGGGCCAATACACCCGCAGCTTCAACATCTACGACACCGACGACCAGCAATCTGTGGTCAAGCGGGCCATCCGCGACCTGGATTTGGACGAAAAAGCCTGGAAACCGACCTCGATGCACCACGCCATCTCCAAAGCCAAAAACGAGATGATTACCTACGACAAATTCCCGGCCCGCACCTATCAGGAAGAGATTGTCGCCCGCGTCTACGAGCGCTACCAAAAAGTGCTGATCGAGAACAATGCCCTCGACTTTGACGACCTGCTGCTTGTCACCTTGCAGCTTTTCCGCCGCCACGCCGACGTGCGCGAAAAGTACCAGCAGCAGTACCACCACGTCATGGTAGACGAGTTTCAGGACACCAACATGGTCCAATACGAGCTGACCCGCCTGGTGGCCGGCGGCTATAAAAATCTGTTTGTCGTCGGCGACCTCGACCAGGGCGTTTATTCCTGGCGCGGGGCTGACTACCGCAACGTGCTGCGCTTCCGCGAGGATTACCCCGACCACAAGCTTATCCGGCTGTCCCAAAACTACCGTTCTACCGAAACCATTCTGGCCGCGGCCAAACACGTTATCCGCAAAAACAAAAACCGGATTGAGAACGACCTCTTCACCGACCGGGGCCGGGGGGCCAAAATCCGCCTGATCGAAGCCTACAACGAGCGCGAAGAAGCCACCTATCTGGCCGAGGAAATTCGCCGCCTGCGCCAGGATGGCTTCCGCCTGGGCGACATGGCCGTGATGTACCGCACCAACGCCCAGAGCCGCCTGCCCGAAGAAATTTTCATCACCCACAACATTCCCTATCGCCTGGTGCGCGGCACCAGCTTCTACCAGCGCAAAGAAATCAAAGACGCCCTGGCCTACCTGCGGCTCATCCACAACCCCGAAGACAGCGTCAGCCTGGAGCGCATCATCAACGTCCCCCCCCGCGCCATCGGCGCCAAAACCATCGCCGATCTGTACGGCTGGGCCTTAGAAATGGGCACCACCCCCTGGCAAGCCCTCCAGCAGCTTGTCGCCAATGAAGAAGTCAGCCAACCCGAACCAACTCCACCCAATCTCCCAATCTCCACGCGAAGCGTCCAATCTCCCTTCAAAGGCAAAGCCCGCAGAGCATTGGTCGAATTCGGCCACACCATGGCCATGCTGGTCAACGCCAAGAAAAAGCTGAGTCTGCTCGAACTGTACGAGCTGACCCTGGCCCGCACCGGCTACAAAACCTTTATCAAAGACAACACCCCCGAAGGCGACGACCGCTGGGAAAACCTGCAAGAGTTGGGCCGCAAAGCCGCCGAATTTGGTCAACTGGAAGGCGACGAAGCCCTGACCATGTTTCTGGAAGGCGTCGCCCTGGTCTCCGATGTGGACGCCCTGGGCGAAGAAGGCGACCGCGTTCCCCTGCTGACCCTGCACACCGCCAAAGGGCTGGAATTTCCGGTGGTTTTTATGATCGGCATGGAAGAAGGTATTTTTCCGCACAGCCGCAGCCTGGCCGACGCCGAACAGATGGAAGAGGAACGCCGCCTGGCCTACGTCGGGCTGACGCGGGCCAAAGACCGGCTCTATCTGGTTCGGGCCTTTCGCCGCTCCAATTACGGCTTCGATGAGCCAACCAACCCCTCCCGCTTTCTGGCCGACATTCCGCCGGAACTGCTCGACGATGCCAACCCGCGAAAAAAGGGCGGCTCGCCTATCACCACCCGCCCGGAAGCCCGCCAGATCAGCAGCCGGTGGGAGCAGCCGCGCCGGGTCACTGCTCCGCCGCCCAAAAGCGGCGGCTACAAAGCCGGCGACCGGGTCTTCCACAGCAAATTTGGCGACGGCACCATCATCCGCGTCGAGCAGGAAGGCGGCGAAGAGTTTGTCCAGGTCGCCTTCCCCAGCCAGGGCATCAAAAAGCTGTCCACCAGCTTTGCCCCGCTGGAGAAGCGGTAGCAGATACCTCGCAGAAGTCATGTCATTCCGACCGGAGGGAGGAATCTTCTTCGCCGCCACTTAGATTTTTAGGCAAGGGCCAAGATTTCTCGCTCCCCCTACGGGTCGCTCGAAATGACATGGCCGGGTAAGTTCTGTTGAAATACTCGCCGAATACCCCGGCGTTTTGCCCCTTCCACCCGGCCATGCTATAATTTCCTGCTGTTCCATAAAACAATTGTCAATCATTACCCATTGACAATTCGCTATTTACAATTCACGATTTTCCTGGGGAGGTGCCAGAGTGGTCGAATGGGGCGGTCTCGAAAACCGCTGTAGGCTCCGGTCTACCGTGGGTTCGAATCCCACCCTCCCCGCTAACGTTGAACGTCCAAACGTTTAACGTTAAACGTTTGGAGAGGTCGCATAGCTGGTCTAGTGCGCGCGATTGGAAATCGCGTAGGTGTAACAGCCTCGAGGGTTCGAATCCCTCCCTCTCCGCTCTTTTTCAGTAGAGCGGTAGTCAGTAGTCAGTAGTCAGAAATTATTTTTCTGACTACTGACTACTGACTACTAACCATCTGTTCAGAGCGAGGGCAACCGGGTAGCGTTGATGGGTGGGTCTTGCGCGGCAGGAGCCTGCGAACCAGGTCAGGTCCGGAAGGAAGCAGCCTTAAGTGGTCCCTCCTGGGTGCCGTAAGGTTGCCTGGCCGGAGCTACTCGGTTGCCGTCGCCCTGAGCAACTCCAAAAATTCCCTCCCCCACTCAGGGGGAGGGCCAGGGAGAGGTCAACCGGCGGATCATATTGATCCGCTTTTTGCTTATGAACGCTGAACAAATTTTGACCCTGTTCGACCAGGAACAACGGCGCGAAGTTGAATACTCCGATGTCCGGCGCGAAGTGACCCCCACCACGGTCCGCCAGATTGGCCTCTACCACCCTGGGAGCGCTATTATCTATAGCCGGCTCACCCCCGAAAATGTCGAGGCCGTGATTCAGTCTGAAATTGACTACTTTACCCGCCTGGGTCACACCCTTGAATGGAAAGTCTACCAGCACGACAGCCCGCCCGACCTGCAAGAGCGGCTGGCCGCGCACGGCTTTGAGATCGAAGAGCCGGAAGCGCTGGTCATCCTCGATTTGGAGACAGCCCCGGCCGATCTGTTCCAGCCCGTACCCCACGACGTCCGGCGCATCACCGACCCCGGCCAATTGGACGATTTGGCCGTGATCCACACCGGCGTCTGGCAGGAGGATTTCGGCCCGCTGGCCGAGCGCCTGGCCAACGATTTGCAGCAGCCCGACCACCTCAGCATCTACGCCGCTTATGTGGACAACGCCCCC
>JAAUSP010000220.1 GCA_012032575.1 Anaerolineales bacterium
TCGCCTGGGCCGAGGCCATGTGCCGCGAACTGGGAGTGAAGGCGCTCCATTTGGAGGTCGAGCAGGCTAATGCCAAAGCCCGCGCCCTGTATTTGGCCCTGGGCTTTGTGGATTATAACCATTATCTGATGACGTGCTGGCTCAACAAACCGCCGGCGGCAGACTACCAACCGCCGCAGGAAAATTTTGTTACAGGTCAGCCGGTACAGGCGGGTGATGACGCCCTAACCATCACGTTCACGCCTGCCCAAAATACGGACATCGAACGGCTGGTTGAGCTGCGGCAGGAGGCCGGCACAGAAGGTCAGGCCAATAGTCACGCGGCTTTGGAACAGGTAATAAACAATAGCTCACTGGGGCGAGTCTGGCTGATTGAGATGGATAATCAGGCGGTGGGATACGTGGCCGTCACATTTAGTTACAGCCTGGAATTTCACGGGCGGGATGCCCTGCTGGATGAGTTGTATTTGCGCCCGGAAGCCCAGGCGCTTGGCAAACCAAGCCTCAAGTTTGCTCAGGGACAGGGTCAGGCTTTAGGGGTGAATGCTCTGCACGCGGAGATGGCGCGGGCCAATATTGCCGCTCAGAATCTCTATCGGGCGGCTGATTTTGAGGATGATGATAGTTATTTGATGACAAAGTGGATTGGAAAAATGATGCGTGATGCGTGAGGATTTTTTCTCAGGAAATATCACGCTTTACTCTCGGCGGGGGCAAAGAAAACCAGAATTTTCAAATCTTCACTAATGGTGTGAAAACGATGCTCAACATTGGCGGCGACAAAGACAATGGTGCCGGTTTCAACGGTCCGGTCTTCCTGTCCAACGCGAATAAAGCCATGTCCCTCTACAATATAGTAGACTTCATCTTCATTATGCGGCTGCTGCGGGTCGGTTCCACCCGCCGGCAATGTGTACAGGCCAACACTCAACGACGGTACCCGGAGGAATTCCAAATAGGATTTACCGGAACTTTGCTGCTCGATAATCAATTGAGAAATTTCAAAAGCATCCATCGCTCTTTACCCCCCCGGTGGAATTTTTATTTTAGCTTCACCCTGTGTAAAACTTACGGTGGCAGCGCGGCACAGTATACCATTATGAGCCAGTTTGTGCCAACTGGCGGCCTAAGGTAAAATTTAACCTATGACTACAACTCATCCCGGCAAATTTCTCTCCGCCGAATGGCGCTACCTGGCCATGCTCAATTATGAGATTGATCCGGCCTGTTTGCTGTCTTACATCCCGCATGGCACAGAGTTGGATACCTGGAACGGGAAGACCTTTGTGAGTGTTGTCGGCTTCATGTTTCTCAATACCAGGGTGATGGGCTGGTCTATCCCCTTTCACGTAAATTTTGAAGAGGTCAATCTGCGCTTTTATGTCCGCCGGCTCGGGCCCGAAGGCTGGCGGCGGGGCGTTGTATTTATCAAAGAGATTGTGCCCAAACCGGCTATCGCCTGGGTAGCGCGGACCCTTTACAACGAAAATTATGTAGCTTTGCCGATGCGTCACGACGTGTCAAGCAGTTTTTCACCCCCTTCGCTGATTGTTGAATACGGCTGGCGCTTTAAAAATGAGTGGGCCTGTTTGCGGGTCAATACCACAGGGGGGTTACAGCCGATCACCCCCGGCTCGGAAGAGGAATTTATCACCGAGCATTACTGGGGTTACGCCGCCCAAAAAGACGGCGGCTGTGTGGAATATCAGGTCGAACATCCCCCCTGGCGAGTGTGGCAGGTGGGCGAGAGTGTGCTGGAGTGCAATGTAGCCGATCTTTACGGGGATGTATTTGTTGACAGCCTGCGCTCTACGCCCAGTTCCGCATTTTTGGCCGAAGGTTCGGCAGTGATGGTGCGCAAAGGGGTTAAACTCTCATTACCCGATATTGAGGCGTAGTAGTTTATTTTTGCCACGAATTTTTACTAAATTTTCCCCTTTTTTGTGTCAATTCGTGCAATTCATGGCTAAAAATTTGTACTCTATCGGTCAATGCCGGGTGGCAAGGCAGAAAAAGGCAGGTTTATGCTCAACGAGCGAACCAGAAAAAGTCTGAGGCATAAGGCTCAAACACGCTACCGGCGGGTGAATCGCTGGAGTCAGGGGACATTAGGCATTGTGATTGACGCCTTCCGCAGTTTTAATCAGGCCCGCGCTGCCGAAGGAGCCGCCAGCATTGCCTACTACGCCTTGTTTTCCCTCTTTCCCCTGCTCTTCTTTCTGGTGGCAATTGGGAGTTCGGTGCTGCAGAGCCAGCAGGTGCAGCAGCAGGTTTTGGCCTTTGTCACCGAGGCGCTACCCACGGCCCGCGATCTGGTTCAGAAAAATATGGAGCACATGCTGGAAATCCGGGGCACGGTGGGGTTGGTCGGTACATTGGGTCTGGCCTGGTCGGCTACGGGGGTGTTTAATGCGCTGACGCATAATATCAACCGGGCCTGGCGCAACGCCGGGGGGCATACTTTTTTAAAAGGGCGCTTGATGGCGCTGGGCATCGCCGGCAGCCTGATCGGCCTGCTGATGATGCTGTCGCTCTTTTTTACCACCGCCTTTAATTTATTGCCCCAATTCAGCATCCCGCTGCTGGGCGATGTTTCGATCTATAAAACCTGGCTGTGGGGCATCTTAACCCGGCTGATTCCCTGGCTGCTGCTCTACCTGATGTTTCTGTTGTTGTACTGGTGGATCCCCAATACTACCGTCAAGTTGTCCGAAGCCCATTGGGGCGCGTTGATCGCCACCTTTGCCTGGGAGATCAACCGCGCCAGCTTTACCTGGTATTTAAACAGCGGTCTGGCCAGCTATCAGTTGATTTATGGTTCTTTGGGGGCGGTCGTTGCTTTGATGCTGTGGATTTATCTGAGCAGTTTGATTGCCATTTTTGGGGCACATCTCAGCGCGTCCATTGCTCATCACACCCGGCCCCAAAACGAAAAAAAAGGTCTGGTGCATTACCAGACCTATATCAAATCATGAAGCAATTTTACAAAATCTGGCCTGATTTGGCCTTGACAAAATACCCCTGACACGCTTCGTCAATCAACGCGGGAGTCATGTGCAGCGGCTCGCCGGCGTACTCGCACAGCACTTTCACCGCTTTTAAAATATCGCGGGGGTGGACCGATTGCAGCGGTTTGCCTGTTTTTCGATACCATTCATTGAGAAAATAGAGAAATGACTCCCGGTCAACCGTAGGGAACCCCAACACCTGCGCCTGATTCTCAAAGATGCGATAAAACATCTTTTCATCCGGCCCAAACACCCCTACTTTGATTTGGATACGGCGCAGGAAAGCCCCGTCCACCAGATCATCGGGGTCGAGGTTGGTGCTGAAAACCAGCAGTTGTTTGAACGGGATCTGGAAGGTCATGCCCGAATTGAGCCGTAAAAAGTCAATCCGGGTTTCCAGCGGCACAATCCAGCGGTTTAAGAGTTGGGTCGGGCTGATTTGCTGGCGGCCAAAATCGTCAATCAGAAACATGCCGCCGTTAGCCTTGAGCTGCAGCGGCGCTTCGTAAAATTTAGCCACCGGCTCATAGCGCAAATCAAGGTGTTCCATTGTTAGCTCGCCGCCGACCATCACCCCTGGCCGCTGAAACAATCCCCAGCGATTGTCGGCTCCGCCACGCTCATCGGTACTGAATTTGTGGATCAGGCTGTCGTAAATCTGGATAATCGCCCCACCGACGGTAATGGCATACGGTATCCAGACTGGCTCACCGCCGCCCAACATTTTGGCAATGGCTTCGGAAATGGTGGTTTTACCATTACCCGGCGGGCCGTATAAAAAGAGAGAACTGCCGGCATTGACTGCCGGACCAATTTTGCGGTCGAAATTTTGGGGTAAAATCAGGTGACTCAGCGCTTGCTGCACCTGGGCGCGGTCTAATTTTTCAATCGTCGCCTGGGCCAACACCGATTTGGTATATTTTTCCAGCGGTACCGGGGCCGGTCCCACGTATTGGGTTCGCTCAAAAGCTTCCTTGGCCCGGTTGCGTCCGCCATCCGTCAGACTGTAGACATACCCCCGCCGCCCCAGACTGCCCACGGCTTTAGCTACTTCAAGCATATGCTCCTGCTGCATCCATGACAGCATCTCGTCAATTAGTTTGTAAGGCAGCTTGATCACTTCTTCGGCGTGGGTGGCGCTTACCTCACCCTCGTTGTAGGTGAGTCGCAGGAGAATATCTATTACCGCTCCCTGATTAATATCCAGATCGTCCAGCGAGGTCGGCGGCGTTAAAAGTTCAACCATGCCGCTGAAACGCACAATACTCGGAGCTGTCAAGTGGGAGGTGCTGGAAATGGTGCGTTGCGGTGTAATAGTTCCTGATTTAGTTAGTTCTTTCAAAGTCCCGGTCGTCGCCATAGCGCTGTCTCCAACGATTGCAATTAATTTGTAATATGGGGTTATATTGCGGCAGTTATTTTACCAAACTCATTATACTAAAAGCGTCAAAAATTGTCGAGATTTTTCGTTAAGGTTAAGGTACTATTGACCGACTTCAACAAAAGGGTATTGACATTTCTCTATTTTTGGAGTAAAATGAGTGTACACTCACTCAACTGAGTGAATACTCACATCAACAGGTCAATCAATGGGAGTTATCCGTTACAAAATTTGGCGCGACTTATGGGAAAACAAAGGGCGGACCATGCGCGTGGTCATAATTATTGCCATCGGCGCTTTTGCCGTGGGGGCGATTATGGGCGGCCAGGAGTTTATCAGCCAGGATTTGACCCGGACCTGGCTGACTTCTACCCCGGCCAGCATTGGCCTGGAGGTCAAACCGGCAGTGAGCGAAGATACCATCAATACCCTGGCTAATCTGCGTGGCGTTGAACGGGTGGAAGGCTGGTATCAAAAAGCCATCCAGTGGCGGCGCGGACCTGAAATGGCCTGGGAACCGGCCCTGCTGCTGGCGATTGACGATTACGACGACCAGAACTTACGCAAAATTTTTATAGACAGCGGCGATTGGCCGGCGCGCCGCTCTTTGGGAGTCCAGCGTGCTTACGGTTTGACGGTGGGCGACGCGGTTGAACTAAAAATTAACGATGGCCAGGCAGAAGAAGAACATCAGGCTGCCTTAAACGGCGTGCTTTACAGCGCGGCCCAGCCGCCAGCCGCATTCATCCCCCTGCCCGCTTTTTATACCACCCGTGAACGCTTCGAGCAGCTTACCGGCGAGTCCAACTACAGCCTGATCGTGGCGGCTATTCCTGATTACAGCGAAACAAAGGCGATTGCGGCCGCCGATTTACTCCAGCGTGAATTGGAAAAGCAGGATATCGAAGTCAAACCGGCCATGCCCAAGCCCGGCGGATTTATGACCCGCACCGGCCATCCCAACCGTTTTATCTCTCAGGACGTGGTGGATGGCGTTTTTCTCATCCTCAACACCCTGGCGGTGGCCTCAGTGGTGCTGGGGCTGTTCCTGGTTTATAACACCATCAACGCGGTGATCAGTCAGCAGGTCGGCCAGATTGGGGTTATGAAGGCGATTGGAGCCAACTTTGAGCAGGTGTTGGGCATCTATCTGAGCGCGGTGGTGGTTTACGCCGGGCTGGCTCTGCTGATTGCCGCGCCGTTGGGCGCGCTGGCGGCGCACGGGCTAAGGCTGCTCCTGATTGGCCGGATGAACATGATCCCCGGCCCGTTTGAAATCTCGTCCAGTGCGGTCTTGACCCAGGCAGCAGTCGCGCTGCTGTCGCCGCTGTTGATTGCCATTGTGCCCATTTTTGCCGGAGCACAGCTTACCGTCCGCGAGGCCATCAGCAGTTACGGCCTGACCGGGGCAACAGGTCTGCTGGAGCGGCTTCTGGCGAAAGCCGCATTTATGCCCCGCCTGACTGCCCTGACCCTCAGCAACACCTTTCGCAACAAGCAGCGCGTCCTGCTGACCGAAATCACCCTGGTGGGAGCCGGCGTCATTTTTATGATGGTGATGAACACCCAGGCCAGCCTGGTTAACACCTACAACGATATTCTGACCACCATTTTCCGGGCCAACGTGATGCTGGAACTAAAAAATGAGGCCCGTATCCAGGAAATCGAAGCAATGGTTCTGGCCCAGCCTGGCGTGGAAACCGTCGAGGTTTGGGGTATCGGCCAGGGCGTCATCCGGCCACTGAACCAGCCCGAAGCCAACGACGATGAGTCGGCCAATTTGTACGGCCTGTCGCTGCCGGCTGTCACCTATGTGCCGCAGATACGGGCCGGGCGCTGGCTGGTCGAGGGCGACCGCTATGCTGTGGTTCTCAATCAGGAATTGGCCGAGCAGGTCGGCGTGGGTCTGGGGGATTGGGTGACGATTGACCCAACCGGCAAGCGTGAATCGGACTGGCAGGTGGTCGGGCTGCTGTTTGATCCGCTGGACCAACAGGCGGTCTATGCCCCCCGTGACACGCTGCTGCGCGAACTGCGCCAGGTGGGCAGCGGCAAAGTTATCAAGGTCCAGACCATCGCCGATGATGAAGCCGGTGAAGCCGCCGTGGCCGCCGCGTTGCGCGACCGGTTTGAGGAGAGTGGTTACGAACTCAAGGTGAGCCGGGAGGACACTTCCCATCGGATGGTCCACGAGCGGCTCGACCGCATGTCCATCCTGCTGATACTGTTGACCGGCATGGCCCTGCTGATTGCCGCTGTGGGGGCGGTCGCCCTGAGCGGTACACTTTCGATCAACGTGATGGAGCGAACCCGCGAGATTGGGGTGATGCGGGCCATCGGCGCGTCGGCGCTGGTGATCGGTGGGCAGTTTGTCGGCGAAGGGCTGATTTTGGGCTGGTTAAGCTGGTTCATCGCCTTGCCGCTGAGTATCCCCGTCAGCCGGCTGCTTCTGACCGCCCTCTCCGGGCTGCTCAACACCGAGTTGGTTTATCAACAATCCGTAGCCGGTGTGCTCTACTGGTTTGTAATTGTGGGGGTGTTGGCCGTGCTGGCCAGTTGGCTCCCGGCCCAAAAAGCAGCTCAAACCAGTGTGCGTGAGAGCCTGGCCTACACCTAATTGTGGAGAATGAAGATGAGTTTTTATCTTGAACCTTTAACCGAGCGCGAGGCTGAAGTGCTGCAACGGCTGGCCTCCGGCGCATCGAACCGGGAAATCAGCCAGAGTTTGTTCATCACCGAAAGCACGGTCAAGCGGCACGTCTACAATATTTTTGGCAAGTTGAATGTACGTAATCGCACCGAGGCGGCCTTACAGGCCCATCGCCTTATCTTTAACCGGGAGTCCCTCCATGTTTGATCCAGGCGTAGACCTCAAAGAGCAAATGGTCGAACACCGGCGCATCCAGATTTTGTTTGGCGCAGCCAAAGTGTTTGCCGAAAAAGGCTATCACAAAGCCACCACCAAAGAGATTGCCCAAACAGCCGGCGTGGCCGAAGGCACCATTTACAACTATTTCAGCAATAAACGCGAATTACTGCTGGCGATGATGGAATTGATCGCCACCCAATCGCTTAAAAGCCTCGTGGCCGATAATCCTCCCGCCGGCCCAAAAGAATTTTTCACCAGAATCTTGCGCGACCGTTATCAATTGGTCGAACAGCGCGGCCATCTGATTGCCCCTATTTTGGCGAGATGTTCTCCGACACCGAACTGCGCCAGGAGGTATATTTAACCATCGCCATGCCCATTGCCGCGCACATCGAAAAATACATTCAAGCGCATATTGACTCCGGCCTGTTCCGCCCGGTTGACCCGGTCATCACCACCCGCATGTTTGTGGGGGCCATCATTGTCAATTTTGCCATGAAGCTGGCCGGGCTTGATCCCCGCTATGATGATGTTTCAGGCGATGCTTTGATTGAGGAATTGGTCTCGCTTTTTTTAGCCACCCTGTTGAAGCCTGCTTGAGGAGAAGATTAGAGATTGGAGATTCAGGCTTTATAGCAGACATTATCGGAATTAAATCTCCAACATGTCATTTCGAGCGACCCGTAGGGGGAGCGAGAAATCTCCGCAGAGTCGCTCTTTAGACCAGAGGCAGGGGGATTCCTCGTTCCGCTCCGCTCCACTCGGAATGACATGGGAGGTACGTATTTTCCCGATAATCTCCAATCCCTCTTCCCTAAACGGAAGTGAGCTCTGAAACTATGTTCCGCCGAACCTTTAGTCTGATCCGCAAAGAATTTATCCATGTGGCGCGTGACCCGCGGACGCTGGCGATTATGATTGTGATGCCGATTCTGATGCTGATCCTGCTCGGCTTTGCCGCCACCACCGATATTGAATCGCTCCGCACCGCGGTCTATGATGCCGATAAAACCCCCCAAAGCCGCGACCTCATCAATGCTTACCAGGCCTCCAACTACTTTAATATTGTGCGCTATGTGGAACGAGAAGATGACCTGCGCTACTTGATAGATCACGATGACGTCCGCAGCGCGTTGATTATTCCAGCCGGCTATGGTCGGGATATGGCCGCCCACCAGCGCCCCGACGTGGCCTTTCTGGTAGACGGCTCTGATCCGAGTGTCGCCCGCACCGTTTTTGCCGCCTCGCAGCAGGTGGGGCAGGCTGTCTCGATGAGAATGCTTGAAAACCAATCGAACGTAATGGGGTCGCTGCCGGGGGTAGATGTCAGACCCCGTGTCTGGTACAACCCTAACCTGGAAAGCTCCCATTTCATGATCCCCGGCACGATTGTGCTGATCCTGTTTCTGTTCACCACGCTTTTTACCTCGACCTCCATTGTCCGGGAACGCGAGTTGGGCACCATCGAGCAGTTGATTGTCACCCCCATCCGACCAATTGAACTGGTGGTGGCCAAAGTATTGCCTTACATCCTGGTGGCGTTCTTTGTTATCATTGAGGTACTGACCCTGGGCGTATTGATTTTCGGCGTGCCGATTAATGGCAGTATTCCGCTGCTCCTGGGCCTGTGCAGTCTGTTTTTAGTCACCGCCCTGGGGATTGGCATCTTTATTTCCAGCGTCGCCAAAACGCAGGTGGAGGCATTTTTGATGACCTTCGCCACCATCATGCCGACCGTCTTTCTGAGCGGATTCGTTTTTCCGCTTGAAGCCATGCCGCGCTGGTTGCAGCTTATCAGCTATATCATCCCAGCCAAATACGGCCTGATTATCGTGCGCAGCATCCTTCTGAAAGGAGTCGGCCTCGAAGTTTTACGCGAACAGGTGATAGCCATCCTGATCTTTACCGCCATCATCATCACCCTGGCCTCGACTCGTTTCAAGAAGAAGTTAGGCTAATCAATTTACGATTTCAGATTTACGATTTACGATTAGCCAAACCAATCGTAAATCGTAGTAACTACTCAGGCATGTCATTTCGACCGAAGGGAGAAATCTCTAATGCCTATGCAGCATAATAGGGATTTCTCGGCCTACGGCCTCGAAATGACATGAGGGCTGAGTAGTTACAATCGTAAATCGTAAATCGTAAATCGGTAAGTTATGTTACTCAGACTTTCAAACTTAGTTTACAAAGAATTCATCCATATTCGGCGCGATCCGCGCACCTTATTCATCATGGTGGTTATGCCGCTGGTGATGCTGGTTTTGCTGGGCTATGCCGCCACCACCGACATCGAGCACCTGCGCATCGCCGTTTATGATGGCGACAAAAGCGCTCAGAGCCGCAGCCTGATCGAAGCCTACCGGGCCTCCAACTCGTTTGATATTGTGCAGTACGCGACCAGGGAAGACGATTTGGCTTATCTGCTCGATCACAGCGACGTGCGCGGGGCGCTGGTGATCCCGGCCGGTTACGGTCAGCAGATGGTCGCCCAGGAAAAAGCCGAGGTAGCCTTTTTGATTGACGGCTCCGATGCCACCGCCGCCAACACCGTTTTTTCGGCCTCCCAGAGCGTAGGCCAGGCTGTCACCATCAAGCTGATCGAGCAAAAACTGGGCGTCTCGGTTGACCAAATGCCCGGCGTTGAGGTCAGACCCCGCGTCTGGTACAACCCCAACCTGGAAAGCGCTTATTTTATGATCCCGGGGCTGATCGTGATGGTGCTTTTTATCTTTACCATTCTCTTTACGGCCACCTCGATTGTCCGCGAGCGGGAATTGGGGACAATTGAGCAGTTGATTGTCACCCCCATCCGGCCCATCGAGCTGATCGTCGCCAAGGTGCTGCCTTATGTGGTGATTTCATTTGGGGTGGTTATCGAGGTGCTGACGATGGGCGTATTGATTTTTGGCGTCCCAATTAACGGCAGCATCCCCCTGCTGTTGGGGCTGGCCGCCTTGTTTCTGCTGACCTCCCTGGGGCTGGGCATCCTGGTTTCCAGTGCCGCCACCACCCAGCAAGAAGCGCTGCTCATGACCTTCGCCACCGCCCTGCCGACCGTCTACCTGAGCGGTTTCCTGTTCCCCATCGAGGCCATGCCGCCCTGGTTGCAGATGATTACCTATCTCGTCCCGGCTCGTTACGCCATGGTCATCATGCGCGGGATTATCCTGAAAGGAGTCGGGCTGGAAATTCTGGCCGAACAGGTCGCCGCCGTGCTTATTTTCAGCACCATCGTGGTCATCCTGGCAGCGACCCGATTTAAGAAAAAGCTAGAGTAACACACTTGCAGTCGAAAAAATATTCGCCGGGATTAGGGGATTGGGGAAAAATAAAGGTGACTACTCAACCTTCATGTCATTTCGAGGCTGAAAGCCGAGAAATCTTTGGAGCCGTTGCCTACGAATCACGGATTAGAAGATTTCTCGCTCCTAACGTCGCTCGAAATGACATGATACTGTTGGCGAATGTTATGTTGAGTATATTGCTCAATCTACCCTGGCTTAATCCCGTCACCCGCCCGGAGTTGAAACTCCGGGCTACCCGACAGCGCCCCTGAAGGGGGCTTGGGCTTAGCCGGATTGATCCGGCGCTGTTTTTTAGCCCGGAAATTCATTTCCGGGCGGGCGGCGGGGGGCCGGATTACAGTCGGGGGCAAAGTTAGCCATCATTTACATAACATTCGCCAACAGTATCATGACATAGCTTAATAGTTGCGAGAAGACTTGTCTGAGCGTCTATATGAACAATGACACTGAATTCATCATCAAAACTGAAAATCTGACCCGGCACTTCGGTCCTATCGTCGCGTGAATGGCTGAACTG
>JAAUSP010000221.1 GCA_012032575.1 Anaerolineales bacterium
TGGCTCGTTTACGGTTGTCACCGGGCGGATTGGGGCAGGCAAAACTACCTTATTGCGGGCGCTGCTGGGCCTGCTGCCCCACGAAACCGGCCAGATACTCTGGAACGGTACACCCGTTGCCGCGCCTGCCGATTTCTTTACCCCGCCGCGCAGCGCCTATATTGCCCAGGTGCCGCGCCTGTTCAGCCTGACCCTGCGCGAGAATTTATTGCTGGGGCTGCCGGAAGAGCAGGTAGATTTGGCCGGAGCCATCCGGGCGGCGGTGCTGGAACAGGATTTGGAAAGCCTGGAAAATGGGCTGGATACGCTGGTCGGTCCCAAGGGCGTCAAGCTGTCGGGCGGGCAGGTGCAGCGGGCCGCCACGGCCCGCATGTTTGTGCGCGACCCGGAACTGCTGGTCTTTGACGACCTGTCCAGCGCCCTCGACGTGGAAACCGAACGCCTCTTATGGGACCGGCTCTTCAGCCGCACCACGCCGACCTGCCTGGTGGTCTCTCATCGCCGGGCCGCCCTGCGCCGGGCCGACCAGATTATTGTGCTCAAGGATGGGCGTATTGTAGCTCAGGGTAAGCTGGAGGAACTGCTCGCCACCAGCCCGGAGATGCAGCAGTTGTGGGCTGATAGTGGGGATGTGAGCAATGGCCGGAGGAATGGGGGTAAGCGGTAGGAGTGGGCTGTCTACGACAATTCAACCCTTGCCCCTTAATTTGGACTGGTTAAAATATCCCCTGATTGGCTCTACCCCTTACCCCGGTTTTCTTCTAAAATCAAGGGATGTCAACGATTAAACCTGCCTCGTCCAATCTCACCCGCGGCTATACTATGGCTCTGGTCAGCGCCGCATTTCTGTCAACCACAGCTATCTTTATCCGCTACCTGACCCTGACCTACCAGATGCCGCCGCTGGTGCTGGCCTTTTGGCGGGCCGGCCTGGTAGTGCTGACCCTGCTGCCGCTGCTGGCCTTGCTGCGGCCCAACCTGCTGCGGCTCAAGCGCCAACACCTGTTTTACCTGGCCGGTTACGGCTTGCTGCTGGCCGTGTTCAACTCCCTGTGGACATTGTCGGTGGCGTTGAATGGGGCGGCAGTGGCCACGGTGCTGGCCTACAGTTCCGCCGGGTTTACCGCGCTGCTGGGCTGGTGGCTGCTCCGCGAGCGCCTGGATTGGGCCAAGCTGCTGGCGGTGGTCTTGAGCCTGAGTGGCTGCGTTCTGGTCTCCGGGGCGTTGGAACCTGCGGTCTGGCAGGCCAATCCGCTAGGGATTCTGACCGGGGCGCTGACGGGTCTGGCCTTTGCCATTTACAGCCTGCTGGGCCGCTCGGCCTCGCAGCGCGGGCTGAATCCCTGGACTACCCTGGGCTACACCTTTGCCTTTGCCACGGTCTTTCTGTTAAGCTTCAACCTGCTGCCGGGGGGACTCATCCCCGGTGCGGCAGTTCGTCCGGCTGATTTCTTTGCCCTGGGGGACAGCTTTAGCGGCTGGGGCGTGCTGTTCCTGCTGGCGGCAGGTCCCACGGTCGCCGGCTTTGGCTTGTATAACGTCAGCCTGAGCTATTTGCCTTCCAGCGTCGCCAACCTGATAGCCACCCTCGAACCGGCCTTTACCGCGCTGATTGCCTATGTTTTGTTAGGGGAACGACTCAACGGCTGGCAGATTGCCGGCAGTTTGATGATTCTGAGCGGTGTGGTCTTTCTGAGGATTTACGAAGGGCGGCTGGCGAGCCAAAGCCCAGCCTCACCACCCCGGATGAGAGAAGCCGCTTCGGTGGAGTGAAAAACTTTTTAGAAAGGGGCAAGGTTCAAAAGCCCGTAAATTTAGACTAAAAAATTTTCGTACCGCAGGTTCGTGCAATGCGTGGCAAAGTTTTTGCTCAATGTACAAGGACTCAACTGCTAAGGCACTAAGTGCCTGGACAGGTCCAAGTTGAGTCTATTCAATCAGACGAGTCAGTAAAAAACAGATCAGCGCCACACTGCAACAAACCCGCAAAATTCCTGGATTCAGCTCGATTGCCCCACCGGCTCCATCTCAAGCCAGTTGTAACCACTTTCAACCTCGACCTTCAAATCGGATTTCAAGTCGTAGGCTTGACTCATCACCTGGTGGGTCAATTCGGCTGTTGCGGCGACCTCATCCTCCGGGGCTTCCAAAACCAACTCATCGTGAACCTGAAGCAGCATGCGGCTGCGCAGATTTCGCGCCTTGAGGGCCTGGTGCAGCCGGATCATGGCGATTTTCATAATGTCGGCGGCGGTGCCCTGGATAGGCATATTGATAGCCTCCCGTTCGACCGAGGCTCGCTGTGGGCCGGTCAGCCGGGCCAGATTAGAAAAATCGCGGCGGCGGCCCAGCAGGGTGGTCAAGTAGCCCTGTTCCACGGCCAGGCGCTTGGTTTCGTCAATATACCGTTTGATCCCCGGATATTTCTCAAAATATTTGTCAATAAAGAGGCGAGCTTCGTCGCGGCTCATGCCGGTGTTTTGTGCCAGCCCAAAGGCGGTCTGCCCGTAAATCAAACCAAAATTGACCGTTTTGGCGATGCGGCGCTGGTACTTGTCAACTTGCTCCAGCGGAATACCCAGAACGGTGGCGGCGGTGGCGGCGTGAATATCCTCATTATGGGCAAAAGCGGCCAGCAGATTGGGGTCTTCGACCACGTGGGCCAGGATGCGTAGCTCTACCTGCGAATAATCGGCGGAAATCAGCCGGCAGCCCGGCGCGGCAATAAAGGCGCGGCGAATCTCGCGGCCCTGCTCGGTGCGGATGGGGATATTTTGCAGGTTTGGCTCGCTGCTGGAGAGCCGTCCGGTGGAAATGCCAATCTGGTTGTAGTTGGTGTGGACCCGCCCCGTTTTGGGGTTGACCATCAGCGGCAGGGCGTCCACGTAAGTGCTTTTGAGTTTGGTCAGGCCGCGATGTTCCAGAATTAAATCAATGACCTCGTGCTTGCCCTTTAATTCCTCCAGCACACCGGCGGCAGTGGAATAATGGCCGCTTTTGGTTTTGCTCAACCCTTCGGTGGGCAGGCCCAGTTTGTTAAACAACAGGTCGGAAAGCTGCTGGGTGGAATTGATATTAAAAGTGAGACCGGCGGCCCGGTGAATCTCGTGCTCCAGTTCGGCCAGGCGCTGTGCCATCTGTTTGGACATCACCCCCAGGGCGCTGGTATCCAGCTTGACCCCGGCCAGTTCCATATCCTTGAGCACATAAATCAGGGGCAGTTCCATGTCGTAAAAAATTTGCCCTAATTCCGGGATGTCTCGCAGCGGTTTTTGCACGCTTTCAACCAGGCGCAGGGTCATATCCACATCAGCGGCGGCGTAGGGAGTCACTTTTTCAACCGGCACCTGGGCCATTGTGATTTGGCTCTTGCCGCTGCCGATGAGTTCCTTGATTTCGGTCATCTGGAGGTTGAGCTTCTCGCGGGCCAAATCTTTGAGACCATGCCGGGCTTCGGGCGCGTTGTTCCCCACCCAAGAGGCGACCATCGTATCAAAAATAGGCGGCGCGACCGGCAGGCCATGCTGCTGCAAAACAGTCATATCAAACTTGGCGTTGTGCATATATTTGGTGATGACCGGGTCGGACAGGATGGGAGCGAGGGAGGATTGGACGAGGGAGATGGGAAGATTGGAAGGTTGGAAGGTTGGAGGGTTGGAGGGTTGGAGGGTTGGTTCAACTTTTTCCGAAGCCAGCCCAAAAAGGGATAATTGTCCACCTTCCTCAACCTTAGCCTCAGCCTCAGCCTTCTCCCCGTGCCCTACGGGAATATAATAGCCTTCTCCGGCAACGGGCGTAATGGCAATACCGACCAGATTGGCCTGGACTTCGTCGGTGCTGTCGGTTTCCACATCCACGGCCAGACGGGGATTTTGCTGTAGTTTGGCGACCAGGTCGGCCAGTTGGGCCGGGGTGTCAACGGTAATGTATTGACCGTCGGGTGCGGAGATGGGCGCTTTTTGCCGGGTCTGGATATTGGCAAACTCACTGGGGGACTTGTCGGCGGGAGCGCCGGGGATACGGTTGAAAATGGTGTTAAATTCAAGCTCGACAAACAGGTTGGCCACGTCGGTCAGCTCAAAATCCATCGTTTTACCGGCGGCGACGTTCAATTCAATATCCGGCACAGCGGTGATGATGCGGCCCAGTTTTTGGGAGAGATAAGCGTTCTCCCGGTCGGCCTCGAATTTGGCTCGCTGCGCGGCAGGCATGTCGGCCAGGTGGGCATAAATCTCGTCGAGCGAACCGTACTGCTGTAATAATTTGGCCGCTCCTTTGTCGCCAATGCCTTTGATGCCGGGGATGTTGTCGCTGGTATCGCCGACCATCGCTTTGAGGTCAACCAGTTTGCTGGGTGGCACGCCGAATCGAGCTTCGACTTCGGCCTCATCGTACAGTTTGCGCTCGTTGAAGCGGTTTTGCCCGCCGGGATAAACCACCTTGATGTGCGGATTGACCAGTTGAAAGGCATCCCGGTCGCCGGTGACAATCAGCGTTTCGATGCCCTGTGCGGCGGCCTGAGTCGCCAGCGTGCCGAGCAAATCGTCGGCCTCGAAGCCTTCTTTGGTAAAGACCGGCATGTTAAACGCTTTGACCAACTGCTCGATGCGGGTAATCTGGGTGGCCAGGTCGTCGGGCATTTTTTCGCGGGTGGCTTTGTACTCAGTATACAATTCGTGGCGGAAGGTGTCGCCGGCATCGAAGGTGACGATGAAATAGTCCGGGTTGTACTCTTTCCAGACAGCCAGCAGCATATTGGCAAAGCCGTAAACGGCGTGGGTCGGCTCACCGGCAGCGGTGCTGAAGGTGGCGGGCATGCCAAAATAGGCCCGATAAGCCAGGGCGTGGCCGTCTATGAGAATGAGGGTCGGTTTTTTAGCAGACATATTTATTCTCCCTGTGGAGATAGAACTAAATCTGAGCTGGATGCAGCCCAACTTCGTACAGCGCAGTTCGAAAACGCTGCACGGCGGGTCGGTTGATATGTAAGGCGACAATCGTGGCGCGGCCTACGGGAGTCAATCCTGCGATTGAAGAAAAGTCACTACTCCAGGCAAAATGTTCAGCCCAATGATGGGTACGAGGATTGAATAGAGGTGTGAGCAAGCCAGTCTCCGAGTCGGAAGCCGCCTGAAGGTTGCCTTTATAGCGATTACAAGCCGGGCACGATAAGGCTAAATTAGGGAGTTCAGTTGTGCCTCCTATGTTAAGCGGCTGAATATGTTCAATCTCAAAGATTTCGGGGGAGTACAAGGCCGGGGACTGGCAATATTCACAGCGATTGGCAGCGCGTTCAATTACAACCTGTCGCAAAGCGATGGGTATGTAAATTTTACTCATTGAGCGTCGGTGGCTACAGCTTGCCGGCGCTGTTCGGCTAACTTTAACAGGTTATCCGCAGTTGTTTCCAGGGCCTCATCTATTTCGGCAATATAGCTATCAAGCTCATTTATTTCGTTTGCTGCCAGCCCTTCCTCCCGATTTTTTTCCAGCAAGGTTCGCAGGCGTACTTGTTGGCGTGGTGAAAAGCGGTTCGCTGCTGCAATTTGAGCCGCTTCTCGATCAAGAACTCCAGCACGAGTGAGCCATAACTGCTCAAAGAGCATTTCAAATTCGGCCAACTCGTCGTCATCCAGTTTTGCCACAACGGCAAGGAGGTCATCAACGGTTAGCTCAGTCACTAAGTTAAGCGTTGGCATAAACTTCTCCTAATTTCAAGACCAGTTTCAACCAGAGTAATTATACACGATTTTCACAGCAGGTCAGCCCCCTCGAAACAGATTCGGGATCATCCCCAGCACGCCGTTCCATACGGCGTAATAATAAACAACGATACTGACAAACAACAAACTGTCAATCCGATCCAGAAAGCCGCCGTGGCCGGGAAAAAGGTTGGAAGAGTCCTTCACCCCGACATCGCGCTTCATCATCGAGATAGAAACATCGCCGAACAAGTCAACAATCGGAATAATCAGGCCCAGAAACAGGCAGGATGTCCAATTCAGATTAAACAAAACGGCCACGACGACTGCTCCCAGCAGGCTGCCCAACACACCCCCGGCCAGTCCCTCCCACGATTTTTGGGGCTGAGCCGGGGCCAGAGTTTGTGCTGCCCCCAGCGGCTGCCCACCAGGTAAGCAAAGGTGTCAGCGCCCCAGGTACACAGAAACACCAGCCACACCCAGCCCAACCCCGAAGCCAACTGGCGCAGCCCGGCCAGGTGAGCCATCCCCCAGCCGATATACAACCCGCCGGCAATGGTCAAGGCCCAATCGGCGGTGGGCGAGGCGCTCTTGGCCTGGAAAAGCTGCCAGGTCAGCGAGGCCAGAAGCACCACCGTCAGAATGCAGTTCAGGCTGACGTCAGAGCGGTAACTATTGAGCAATAACAGCGCAATCAAAGCCAGGGTGAAAAACGGGGTAGTGTTATATCCCCCGGCCTTCATCATCCGGCCATACTCCCAGCCGGCCAGAAGCGCGACAATGAGCACCCCCCCAAAAACCAGAGTCCCCCGCAAAAACACCGGCGACCACAATTGGAAGAGCTACCAGAGCTGAAATAACACGTGTTTGTAGCATGCATACCTGAGTTGCTCATTGAGCTTTAAAATTAACCGCAAAGATCAGGGACACCCGGTTTTCAGGCGCTCCTGGCATCTTTGCGGTTTAAGGTCTCTCGATTGGGGCCAGCAGCCGGTTTAGCTAGTGACCATTGGTTGACGGCTTGGGTGTTGGTTCCAACAAATCTATCGGGGGAGGCAGTGGCGCATCCGCCGAGTCCGCCTCTACCTCTGCATCAACCTCTTTGGCTTTTGGGGCCAGCACCGCCACCGACGCCACCACGTCCCCTTTTTTCAACGACATCACCCGCACCCCCTGAGTAGCCCGACTCTGCTGCGAGATATGCTTGATGGCCGTCCGCAGCATAATGCCTTCACGCGAGATGAGGGTCAAATCGCCATCATCCAGGACCACCTGCGCGGCAATGACATTGCCGGTCTTATTCATATCTCTGGCCAGGGTGCGCACCCCGCTGCCGTTCCGGCCTTGCAAACTATATTCGCTCAGGGGAGTCCGCTTGGCATACCCGTTTTCGGTCACAACCAGCAGATCGGCCTCGGGGTCAACCACGTCCATGCCCCTAACTTCATCACTCGCCCGCAGCCGCATCGCCCCGACCCCGGCCGCGGTTCGGCCCATCGAGCGCACATCGGTCTCGGCGAAGCGAATAGCCTGCCCGCTGTGCGATACAATCACAATTTCATTGTTGCCGTTGGTCAATTTGACCCAGCCCAGCTCGTCGTCGCCGTCAAGGGTCAGGGCAATCAGGCCGCTGGGTCGAACCGAGGCAAATTCGCTCAAATCGGTACGCTTGATCCGGCCCTTGCGGGTCAGCATGATCAGATATTCGGCCTGGCTAAAATTGGGCACAGCCAGCGCCGCCGTAATTTTTTCGCCGGGTAATAAGTTGATTAAATTAGCCACCGAAACCCCTTTGGCGGTACGGTTGGCATCGGGCACCTGATAAGCTTTTTCGGAGTAAACCTTGCCCTTGTCGGTAAAGTACAGGATAGTATCATGGGTACTGGCAGCAAACAAAAATTCCACCACATCCTCATCACGGGTGGTCATGCCGGTCACACCGCGTCCGCCGCGTCCCTGAGTGCGATAAGTTTTGCTGGGGACGCGCTTGATGTAACCGCGCTCGGTGATGGAAATAAGCACCTCTTCCTCTTTGACCAAATCTGCTTCGTGCAGTTCCTCATTCACGTCAACCAGAATGCGGGTGCGGCGCTCGTCGCCGTATTCGGCCTTGAGTTGGTTGAGGTCTTCTTTGATCACGCTCAGGATTTTTTGCGGGTTGCCCAGCAGGTCTTCCAGGTAGGCGATGGTTTTCATCACTTCCTGGTACTCATCCTCAATTTTTTGCCGTTCCAGCGCAGCCAGCCGGCGCAGTTGCATATCCAGAATGGCCTGGGCCTGGGCCTGGCTGAGGGCAAAGTTTTGGATCAACTGTTCGCGGGCGGTTTCGGCGTCTTTGCTCTGGCGGATAGTTTGGATGATTCGGTCCATATTACCCAGGGCAATCCGCAGCCCTTCCAAAATATGGGCGCGCTGGCGGGCCTTCTCCAATTCGAATTCGGTACGGCGGGTGATAACCTCGCGGCGATGCTCGACATAGGCCAACAGCACCCGCTTGAGCGGCAGCACCCGCGGCTCCCCATCGAGCAAGGCCAGCATGTTGATGCCAAAGGTGGACTGCAAAGCGGTGTATTTGTAGAGCTGGTTGAGCACTTTTTTGGGCTGCGCCCCGCGCTTCAACTCGATCACAATGGACAGGCCTTCGCGGTCGGACTCGTCCCGCAGGTCTGAAATATCCTTGAGTTTTTCCTCGCGGGCCAGGTCGGCAATCCGCTCGATCAGGGCCGCCTTGTTGACCTGGAAGGGAATCTCGCTAACGACAATGCGGTGGCGGTTGCCCCTCATTTCCTCTATCCGGGCGATGGCCCGCATCGTCACCCGGCCCCGGCCGGTGGCGTAGGCGTTGACCAGCCCTTCCTGGCCCATCAGGGCCGCGCCGGTGGGAAAATCGGGGCCTTTGATGAATTGCATCAAATCTTCTACGGTCACGTCATCGCTGGCATCGTAATGGTCAATCAGGTGAATGGTCGCGTCGCAGATTTCGTGGAGGTTATGGGGCGGAATATTGGTGGCCATACCAACCGCAATGCCGGAAGTGCCGTTGAGCAGCAAATTGGGCAGGCGGGCGGGCATAACTTCCGGCTCCTGCAAACTGCCGTCAAAGTTGTCGGTCCAGTCAATGGTGTTTTTGTCAATATCGGCCAGCATTTCCTGGGCAATTTTAGCCAGCCGGGCTTCGGTATAGCGCATGGCCGCCGGACTGTCGCCGTCAATGCTGCCAAAGTTGCCCTGGCCGTCAATCATGGGGTAGCGCATAGAAAAGTCCTGAGCCATGCGCACCATCGCATCGTATACAGCAGCATCACCATGGGGGTGATATTTACCCAACACGTCGCCGACCACGCGGGCGCTTTTGCGGTAAGGCGTATTATGGCGAATGCCCATATCATGCATGGCGTACAGAATACGCCGGTGAACGGGCTTCAAGCCATCGCGGGCATCAGGGAGGGCGCGGGCCACAATTACGCTCATAGCGTAATCCAGGTAGGCCACTCTCATTTCATCTTCGATATCAACAGGTTTTACAATTCCAATATCCATACCAATGCTCCAGCTAAGGCAAAATTGACAACAAAAAGCAGCTTCCGTTGAAGGGAATGTAGCGCTTTAATTCTTTAGACGGAAGCCACTTTTTGTACTGCCAAGCCATTAAATTTAGTCAAATATACCTTATTATTATACCTCAAAAGTCCACTTTGGGCTATTTATGTCATCCTTGCCGGTCTTTCCGTTAGTAAAGCAAAAAACCTTACAGGTTTTGTAACCCTGCAAGGTCTATCTAAAATTTGGGCTTGATTCTCTGGGCCACTTGTGCTAAACTACACGCTGCTATCAGGAGGCCACGAAAAACCACTCATGATTCAAGAGATTGCCGACCGCGTTTATGTTGAATTAGATTATGAAGGCGCCAATGTTGGGGTTGTATTGACCGACGAAGGGGCTATTGTCGTTGACACCCCCATCATTCCCGACGAAGCCCGTGATTGGGCCAATACGGTTGCCAGGCTGACCGACCGGGTCTTATATGTTTTTAATACCGACCACCATCGGGCGCACATTATGGGCAATCAATTTTTTGATGCCCCGGTGCTGGCGCACGAAGCCGCCTGGAAAGAGATGACCAACTACAAAGACACTTTCATCGAGCGGACCAAGAACCTGTTCAAAAAGCGGCCTGACATTCAAAAGCAGTTGGACCAGGTAAAAATTATCCGCCCGGAACTGTGTTTTACCGGCAAACTGGTCATGCAAAAAGGCAAGCGCGAATTACACTTTACCTACCTGGGCGGACATACCCCCGCCACCAGCGGCCTTTATCTACCCAAAGAACGAATCCTCTTTACCGGCGATCTGGTGGTGGTAGATGAACATCCGGCGCTGGGTCAGTGCAACAGCGAAGAATGGCTGACCAAGCTGCGCTGGCTGCGTAAACAAAAATACGCCCAAATTGTGCCCGGACACGGTCCGCTCTGCAACGTCGAAGCCAGCGAGCCGGTTTCCGAATACATCCGGGCCATGCGCTCGCGGGTGCGCAGCCAGTTCAAAGGGGGCCGCAGCAAAGCCGAAGCCGCCGTGGTCATCAGCCAGATGCTCGATTTCTTCCCCTATCGCCAGGGCGAAAAATCTATCATCGAGAAGCGCATTCGGGCCGGGGTGAGCCGAGTGTATGATGAGATGAAGAGTTTGTATGCCCAGGAGAGCAACAATAGAGAGGTCATCGGGTTGCCCAGTCCCGATATGTGAGATCTGCCTAAAAACCGGGCAGGTCTTATAGGATTTGAACCCCTATGAGGTCTATTTTCTCTCGCCTACTTTCTGGAGATACCCGGTTTTGACAGCATTTTTGGCTTGTGCTATACTTTTCTAGTTGCACTCTGTCTTCACCAGAGTTGCCCAAAAACAAGTCGCGGGATGTAGCGCAGCCCGGTAGCGCGCTTCGTTCGGGACGAAGAGGTCGGCAGTTCGAATCTGCCCATCCCGACTGGAAAAAGAGATCAGAGGATTAATAATTTTCCAATCTCCAATTACCAATCTTTAAATTTTCACGGGGCGTGGCGCAGTCCGGTAGCGTGCTTGAATGGGGTTCAAGAGGTCGACGGTTCAAATCCGTCCGCCCCGACACTTTGAAAGGATAAAGGATGAAAGCGGAAGGATGAAATTTTTTCGCCTTCATCCTTTCAAAATATTCGCCCACGTAGCTCAGTCGGTAGAGCAACGCCTTGGTAAGGCGTAGGTCGGCGGTTCAAGTCCGCCCGTGGGCTTTAGCAAAAGCCTGAAATAAAAAACAGCCCCTCTCATTTGAGAGGGCTGTTTCTGTTAAAACGTCGCATTTTCCTTCTAAA
>JAAUSP010000222.1 GCA_012032575.1 Anaerolineales bacterium
ACCCCACACCCCCACGCCCATCCTGTCTAATCTCATTGGTAAGATCGTCACCCTGCCCGGCTGCCCGGTCACCAATTTGGGCCTGGATGACAACGGCACGCTCTACTATTTGATCCTGGACGGCCCCACGCTGCCCAGCGATCCGGTTTATATCGACCGGGCCGTGGTGCAAGGCGTGCTAGAGACCGTGTGTGGCGGCCCGGCCATCCGGGCCACTTCGGCTACGTGGTACACAGCGGCCACCCATACGCCCACCCCTACCGTCACCATCACCCCCACGGCCACCCTCACGGCCACGGCGGTGATTACTCAATGAGGAGGCTCTAATGAGTGACTTGGTTTTGTCTCTATTTCCCGGCGTGGGTTTGTTGGACCGCGCCTTTGAGGAGTGCGGCTTTTGCGTGGTCAGAGGCCCCGATCTGCTCTGGGGCGGTGATGTGAGAACGTTTCACCCCCCGCCCGGCGTGTTCAAGGGGCTGATTGGTGGCCCGCCCTGTCAGGAATTTTCCGGTCTGTTCCGGGAAGAACCCACCGGGGTAGGGCTGGAAATACTGGCCGAGTACACACGTGTGGTCACGGAAGCCGAGCCGGAATGGTTCCTGTTAGAGAACGTGGCTCGCGTACCCGATGTGACTGTACCTGGTTACGTCACACAAAGATTGGATATTGACAACGGTTGGTTCACCGATCAATCGCGCCGGCTTCGTCACGTTCAATTTGGTAGCCAGAGTGGCCGGTTGCTGCACGTGACCGCACGTGCAGTCACGGCCAGCGAAGGCGCGGCCCTGGCCAGCGACAACCGCTCGTTTGATGAGTTGAAGCGGCTGCAAGGGCTGCCCGATGATTTCGACTTGCCCGGCTTTCTGGCCGTGGAGAAAAAGAGGGCCGTGGGCAATGGCGTGCCGCTGCCCTTGGGCCGCGCCTGGCCAGGGCGATCATTGCCGCCTATGAGAGCCGGCTCCGGTGCAATTCGACCTGTGGGGCCGGCGCCGGCCCGACACCTGCGCGTGTGGCTGCGGTCGCCGAGTCACACCCGGCCACACCTATGCCGTCAATGAGCAGGGGAAAAGCGACCCCTGCCGCAAACGCGCCCAACGCAAACGTGACCGGGCTCAGCTCAGTCACAGTGACGCATCGAGCGGTCACTCCGGGAGGTCACAATGGGCAGCTTAACACCAGACCACATTTGGGGAGAAACCCTATCACTTTTGCGCGGCCAAACCACCAAAGAGACCTATGCCGCCGTGTTGCAGAAAACTCGATTAGTGGCCGCCAACGGTCGCTATACCATCGAAACCCCCACCGAATTTGTTAAATCTTGGCTAGAGAACCGCTTTACCTTGCCGATCAGCCGCGCCTTGGGCACGGTGTTGGATCAGCCGCTTGAGCCTGACCTGCTCACCTTTGTGGTGCGTGATTACATGGAGCCGATTGACTACAGCCCCGATGGTGACACCGTTGAGGATGAGGGAGACGGCTTCTATGTCTGCTATCGGGAATTTATTCTCAGGGGCTATGCCCGTAAATTTGGCCCCACGTGGGGATGACCTACCACGGCATTTGCTGCTATCGCAATATGACCACCAATGAGGGCTGGCCGTTCCAAAAAACTTTAGCCTATGTGGTGGGCATCAGCAACCGCAAAATAGTCGATTGCATCAAGACCCTGAGCGAGTACAACCTGATTAAGGTGGCCACCCGGCCCCGCAAGGGCGGCGGGGTGGCCAATCGTTATATTGTAGTCGGGCCGGCCAAGTGGAGGGCACTGGAATGAATGTAGCACCAGTTAAATTCAAACGTGATAGCCACCTGCGGGCCAAACTATTTCACCCAGACTCATTCAAACACGCTGGTAAGATGAACCTGAACCTGATTTTCACCCTGCTGGAGCAGATACCTGGTGGCGAATTGATTGTTGATCCGATGGGGGGCACCGGCTCTATTCTGGTGGCCACCGACAAGTTGCACCCGGTGATTTGTGGCGAACTGGAGAGCCATTGGGCACAAGTGGCCGAGATGAACCGTGTTTCTATCAGTCGCGGCAGATTGTTTTCCGCTTCAACCCCATCACTCTGCCCTCAATGGGATGCGACCCGGCTACCATTACGATCTTCATCGGTGGGGGCAATCATCACCAGCCCGCCCTACTGGGATATGTTGAGTGACTGGCATATCAACTCTAAGGGCTTGCAGGACAGCCACGAGGTTTATGGACCGGCCTATGGGGTGGCTGAAAACAATCTCGGAAATATCCATATTTACGAAGATCATCTTAGGGCTATGGCCAGGGTTTACCGTGAAAGCAGCCGGGTGTTGCGGCCGCAGGGGAATTTGATCTTGGTTCTCAAGGATCGGATTCACAAGCGCAGCCGAGTGCCCATCGTGCGTGATACGGTGGCAATGGTGACGGCCTTGGGCTTCGATCTGGTCAAGCGGATAGACCGGGCCTGTATTCCGTCTCTTCACCGAAACATCAACCAGGCTCACCACCCCACCGCCCCCACCGTGGATACGGAGCAAGCCCTAATCTTCCAAAAGAAAGAGATTAACACCGGCCTGAAGGTGGGCAAAATTTCGCTTCACCAGTCACCGAAGCCTGATAGTGCCCCCAGCTGGCAGTTATACAGCAAATCCCTGGCCTATGCAGAGCAGGGCGGTCGAACCCCGATATTGTTTGACTGCACCGGGGTAAAAATGGATTTCGCCGGCATCGAGCAGACGCCTAACCATTCAGGTTTTCGCCGGCGGAAAGAATTCGCCTTTGATTGTGCAGCGGATATCGTGATGAAACTCGGTTTCGCTGCCGGCACCACAATTGAGCTTCACTGTTCGATGACCTATGGCCAATATCTGGCCCAACGGCTGGAAACATTTGGTTTCACGGTCAGCAACCCCACCGGGGGCTTGAACCTGGGGCAAAAGTTGAAGTGGTACACTGAGAAAGCTAAAAACGGCTGTGCCCAGCCGTGAAAACCTATTTGGTAACGTAATTAGCGATCCCGCCTAGATCGTCAGGCGGGCATTACCAAACCCGGCCCACTCGGTGGAGCAGGCCGGGAACCGAATACACGAGCGATTACTGACCTCACTCAGCCGCTCCCCACGCTGAGAGAGTCCAACAGGTAGCCACCGCTGCCGCCTGGATACCGTTATCTGCTACCTGTGGTAAGCCAGGGTTCCCCAGAATGGTCGGCAAGTGGTTTTATCCGTCCGTGTCCGCGCAAGCGGTGGGGAGCAGACAGGAGTACTCTGTGGCCGTCAGGCTGCGGGGTCACGTGGTAAAGCACGACCTGGGCACGTTTGACTGTCTGTTCTTCCGGTCCTCTTAGGACTGGGAGATTGTGTAGGTAGCCGAAGCAAAGCGGTCAGATGGGACCCATACTGTCGCACGCTGCGAATTCGGCGCACTCCTCTCCTCAACAAGGGGGGAGTGCGCCTCGCTCTCAATCACCCCTCCTATCGCTAGGCTATGCGAAGCCCCCCCAAGAAAAGAAAAACCGGCGTCCGCAGGCGTTCAGCCATCAGGCTGAACAAATGTTGTTCATCTTTTCCCCTTGTTCAGGAATTTTGCGCTCACTCAAGTGCATCCGGTGCATCTCAGCGGTAGCTCAAGTGCATCCCGTGCAGTCGAGCTTAGCTCAAGTGCATCCCGTCGCAGTTGAGCGGCGGGGGCGCGGTCGGAGACCGGCCCCAGCGTCGGTGGGGTAATTTCGCCAATTTTAATCTTTTTGAGAAAGTTTTAAGCGCGTTGTAGCCTCTTTCGTAGCCTGGTATCTGCTAGGCTGAATGTCTCAGTCAGGGCACCCAAAACCCAATGTAATTTTCATTGACACAACCCGCGAAACGTGGTAGGATTGAGGCATTAACAACCGAGCCACAAAAGCGCAAACCCCGCCGGCGCAGGAACGCCAACGGGGTTGCTAACCCCAAACCTAGTGCGAGTAGATTTGAGGCTGCGCTTATTGTAACCCGGTCGCCCGCCGCTGTCGAATCTCAGCGCGAGCCAACCGACACCGGGGCCGGCGCGATGCCTCCGTTCTCAACAGGAACGGTTTAGCAGTCGCCGCTTTTGTGGGTAATTAGCGCCTTTAAGGAGACTCTATGCACCCCCAAAACAACGCCCCGGTGGACGTCAAAGCCACCATCACTGTCAGCTTGTTCCAAAATGAGGAAGGTTGGGCCGGCCTGGTTGACAGCCAGGGAGATTTACCGGAAGTGATTTTGCTGGTGCAAGCCAGCAACGCCATCCGGGCCCGGCTCAAGCGGCTGCAAGTGGGTGACCCGGAAAAAGTTCAGAGCCTACGCTAACCGATTTGGTAATAGCGTGCGCTGCGATCCGTGTCAGCGCCGGGAAATCACGTTACCAAAAAGCCCCAGGTCGGTGGGGCTTTTTCCTTACCAGGACCAGATGACCACAGAACGGACCGTCTACATCGCTAAACCACACTGGATTGGCCTGGTTTGGCCCGGCCTGTTGGTGGGCCTGGCTCTAAGCTGTTTAGGTTGCACCCTCCTGTTGGGCCTGGCCGAACCTCCCCCCGGCCAGCCGCCGCTCCCCGATGAAATGCTCTCCACTTTCGTGGCCTGTAGCGGCTGCATTTTCGCCGTGGCCCTGGTCTGGATCGTCATGGCCGTGCTGGCTATCTCCACTCCGAATACCGGGTCACCACGCAGCGGCTCATTCTCCAGGGCGGCATTCTCAGCCAACGCACTACTGAAATCTACCGGGATAGAATTGACAGCCTGGCAATGCAAACCAGCCCCTTGGGCCGAATGTTCGGTTATGGTGATGTGGTGGTTTACTCAGGAGGTCAGCTTATCCAAACCCTCCGCGCTGTGGCCAACCCAGAGGAGCTACGGCGGCAAATCTTAGGACAGGTGAACCAATGACAACCCCCCGCTGCCCCTATTGCAACGCGCAGGGCCTCAAACATTTGGAGGCCAAACCGGTGGGAGCCTTCACAGTGGTCAGTTGTGGCCAGTGTGGAGCCATCCACGGGATCATCCCCAAGGTAGACAAAGAGCCGCCCCCCAAAGAAAAAGCCAGATTCTTTGACAAGCTGGCTCACTTAGGCGAAGCGGAAATGCCGCCCCCGGTTCTCTACACCCCAGAGCAGTTAGCCCACAAGATACAGCGCCACAAAACCGCTTCCACCAATCGCAAGGTGGTGGTCACATCAATGCAGCCCTTGTGCCAAATTCACCAACGCCCAATGGAAAAGACCACGATCCCCAGCGGCTTCAAAAACGCAGGGCGGCAAGTATGGGTTTGCCCCTACCCGAATTGCCAGGAATGGAATTTGGTGGAGTGACCCCCCTCAATCCCCCCCACCAGGGGGGAGGCTCGCGCAATCCGGCTGCAAGCGGACCAGCCGCGCCTCCACCACTTGATCGTGTCGCAGCAGCGCCCCCGGCCCGGCTCCATAGCGCTCCTCCAGGCCGGCCACGTAGTCAATCTCATCCTGGCTGGTGGTCGGGTTGTGGAAGTAGATTATCCACCAATTTGGCCGGTTCACAGCCCCCCGCCCATCGGCCACACTCATGCACTTTACAAACTCAAAATCAACCTCCTTCAGGCCCATCGCCACTCTGGTGGTGGGGGTCAGGGTTTGCTTGAGGGTGGTCTGTTGGGGCCACACATACTGGGTCAGGTCGGGCCGGTAGTATTTCCAGACCAAATAGCTGCCCACGTTGGCGTGGTATAGCGCCTGGTGTGGCGGCACCCGGTCCAACATCTCCCGGTCAACCGGGGCGCGGCCTGGGGACAAAATCAGGATACAGGCCAGGGTGGGCCCCGCTAAAGCGGCAAACAAACGGAGCCTCGGCTGTGACTCGGCGACCGTGGCGGCCACCAAAATGTAGAGCAGCGGAGCCAGCGGAGCCACGGCCCGGCTAATGAGCAGCGGTTGCCAGGCCAGCGAGATCACCGTTAGGCTGACCAGGGGCAAGCCGATGGCCACCCACAAAAACAGTTTGGTATCAGGGGACTCGAAGCCGGCACGAATGACCAATACCAAATCTACCACCACGATCACCAGCAACCAGCCGGTGATGAGGGCCGTGGCAATGATAAATGTACTGTCGGTAAACCAAAGCAGGTCGTTAACGGTTGCCAGCAGCCGGCCGGGTGATCCCAACGGGGGAATCCAGTAGCCGCCGCCCACCGCTTGGGCCTGCTGCACGGCCATGTAAAAGGCAGGCAGCGCCCCGGCCAAAATCCAGATCAGAGCCATTGCCCCCCAGAAAAAATTGTTCCTGAGCGCAGTCACGTTCAGGCTAAAATTCTCCAGGGCCTCATTCACCTGCCGATAGGCCACGATCAGCCCGCCTACCCAGATGCCGGCCAAAAACAACACGGCCAGATTGTTGAGATAGAGCGCGGCCAGCGTGCCCGCCGCCGCCCATTCCCAGCGCCTGCCGGTCACGCCCCACGCCGCCGTGGTGGTGGCCAGCATCAACAGGCTGTAGGCCCGGGCTCCTGGCTGTAGTAGATGGCAAAGGGGCTTAGGGTACAAATCGCCCCGGCCAGCAGCGCGGCCCGCTCACTCAGGCCGAGTGACCTGGCCAGGCGAAACACCATATAGATGGTGCCCAGCCCGGCCAACACCGAGGGTAGCCGCAGCGCCGCCTCACTGTGACCAGTGAGGCGGGTCACAGCCGCCAACAGGAGATAGTAGGTGGGCGGATGCACATCCCCCCGCGCCGCCTCGATCAGTTGGCCCACGGGCAGCCCCGCCAACCAGGCGCTAAACGCCTCGTCATACCACAGCGCCCCATCGATGTGCCACAGCCGCAACACTAGCCCCACCAACAGCAGGCCAGGCAGGGCTAGTTTTTGGTAATGCAGTGTACCGGCGGCCAGCTCGAATTTATTACCAACAGCGTCAACCCTCATTGACTACATCCTCTCTTTACGGCGGGGGGTGCGCCGGTTCTTCTTCATCTTGGGAGGCTTGCGTCGCCCCTGCTTGCTAACCGACTTGGCCGGCGCGTCTTTGATGGTTTTGATGGTCCGTTTGATTAAACCCATTGCCACACCCCCCAGGCCAACCCCAGGCCCACGGCCACCGTGGCCCCGGCCACAGCCCAGCGCCGAGCCAGGCCCAAAATTTTGTACCCAACCCAACCCACGGCCACCAGGCTAAAGGTTTGCAGATAAAAAGCGTCACGCTGGGCAATCAGTTCGAGCCAGGCGTGATAGCGGTCCATGATAATGTCCTTTCGTAAATAAAACCGGGCTGGCTTCACGGCCAACCCGGTTATCGTTTCATGTTATAGGTTCGACGCCGATAACCTTCAAACCACCTCGGACACCAACTAGAATATGTTCCGAAAAAGGCGGATGATGTAGGCTACCAGGGCGAAACCGAACGAAATACCCGCGCCCACGCCCACAATCGGCATCATCATCGACACGATGTCGCTGGCGTAAGAGAAGATCAGCGACAAGTCGATGCTGATTGACGGCACTTGAAACAGGCCGACCAGGGTAGCTAAAACCACGGAAACTACAGCAGACTGAACTTTCATCGGGGTGTGTCCTCCTTTCCTTAAGGATGGGTCAAGGCAGATTTAGAAAATCTGCCGGAACAAACGAATGATGTAGGCCACCAGGGCGAAACCGAACGAAATACCCGCGCCCACGCCCACAATCGGCATCAACATCGTTACGATGTCGCTGGCGTAAGAGAAAATCAGCGCAATATCGATGCTGATAGACGGGGTTTGAAATAGCCCGACCAACGAGGCAAAAACCACGGCCACCACGGGAGACTGCACCCAGGTGGAACTATCGGTTTTAGGCTTTTCCGGCTTAGGTTCGTTGCTCACCTTCCACCAGGCCAACGCGCCGCCCAAGATCAGGCCCACAGTTACCAGAATGGCAATTCCAGCAAAACTATACAAGAAATCCACCATCGCCTTCCCTCCTTTCTTTAGAGATTACGCAGCCGCATAAACTCTTTGGCCGCTTGAATGATGGCCAGCGCAATCGAGCCGGCCACCACAAATGTCAGCGCCCAAAAAATGAGCGCCCCATACACCAGAACAAACACCTGCTGCAACTCCAGTGAGATCGTGGCCGGGTCCATCGGTTACACGATCCTGTTGGCAATCTGGGCAATCAGGCTGGAGAGGGACAAGACCACAAACTGAAACGAAAAAACGCCCAGGGCCGCCAAAACCACCGACCAAAGGCTTTCATCCATTACGGTCATTGTTAAAAATCCCTTCCAAAATGCCACCCGTGACAACCAGAAACACCAGAATTAGCGGCCCCACCCCCAGCAGCGCTTCACCATAGGTGACCGAGCGCTGCAACTCGAATGAACTTCCCGTACCGAGAGTGGCGGTATAAGCGCCGCCCACCTCAATCACCTGCACTGGGGAGAGGATCAGTGTCAAGGTGATGGTGCGAGTAACGCCGTTGTCGATGACCACCCCGGTCACAATAACCGGGTCCTGTGGTTCTTGCGCCATAGCCACCCCCGGTACGGCTAACAACACCATGAGAGTGAGCAAAAAAAATAGGGTTTCACAACCCTATTTTAACCAATCACAGCCCCAAAAGTGTGATAATATTTGTTATACTTTTTGCCTACAGCCCACCACCAGAGCCAGTAGCAGAAGCGGCCCCGGCCAAAAAAGCGGTTCGTCCACGAGGGACCAGGCCGCAAAAGCGGCTATCAGGGCCGTTTGCCAGGGCTGAAAAACGGACCGGTAGAGATGATAGGCCAGGCAGAGCAGAGCGATCAGCCCCGGCAGGCCAAGCTCGGCCAGGGTGGTAATGAGGATGTTATGGGCGTGAATTTGCTGCCCTCCCCCCGGCTCCTGGATCAGAGACCGGGCCCACAGCCCGCCCGGCCCCACGCCCAGGAGCGGTGATTGTGACCAGGCAGCCAGGGCCTCGTGCCAGTAGGCCAACCGATTGAGGGCTGTGTGCGGCCGCACGGCCAGCGCCGCGCCTACACCAAAAACGACGCCGGTCACAGAAAAGCGATTCAACCGGGGTCGATACAGCAGCAGCGATCCCACGGCCAAACCGATCAGCGCCCCCCGGCTGCCCAGCCACAGCAAAGCGCCAAAGTGCAGGGCAGCGTACAGCCATTTGGTAAAGCGGCCGTCGATGGCCAACGACCGCGCCGATACCAAAAGAAAGACCACGGGCCACACGGCCTGAATGTTGGGATTGCCCGGTGCCAGCAGCAGCACCAGCGGATAGCCCCACCCGGCCCACTCGATTGCCGTTCGTAACTCCTCACTGCCCACCGACCGGGCCACCACCAGCGTAGCCAGGGCCAACAGCACCAGCACAAACCGACCAAAGGCCACCGGCCAAATGTCGAGATTGGCGATGAGGGATAGCTGCACGGCCAGCAACCCCAGCACATAAACCAGATCAATCTCGACTTGACCGGTGGCCAGCTTGAATAACCCCAGCACGGCCACCACCGTGCCCCCGGCTAAGAAGAACGGCATTGTCTCAGGGCGATAGAATTGCAAGCCGCCAAAGGTGGCCAGCAGTAGGATTAGGGCCGTAAGGAGGGGTTTCACGCCAGTGTTTCCTTGTAATTAGTCTTGTCGTTGTAAACACAATTTTCAGGGCCATCACACCCGCACGGGCAGTTATGTTCTTGCTCGATTTCCATCTCACACTCGTAACAAACCCAGTAGCTATCACCGGTCCCATCATTCATTTTCCAGAGGTTAGAATTCATCGTGCCAACTTTCTCCTCACAAGACTCGCACAGTTTTCCATCAGGATCAACCAGGTATCTGATACGCTTGCCCATAGATTTTGCATACTCAATTTCACGCCGGGTTGATGAACCAATGTACTGCCCCACGTTCAAGACTAAAATCTCGTCGGCCAGGTCGATTTTGCGCAAATGGAGATCATCTAGCTTGGCCTTAATCGCCGTAACCTCCTTCATTCCCCACCCACCAAACAATTCAGCATCAGACTTTGTGTCACAGCCAATCGTTAGCACGATTTTTCCGCCCAACGTTTCCCTGAAATTGGCCGCCTGAAATTGTTCAGAAAAGCGAGTGCTACCACAAAGACAAACAACAGTTGGTTTACTCATTACAACCCTCCTAATTGACTACTAAATTGATTTAAGACTTGCCACAACCAAGCCGATTGTGGCAACAAATCCACCAGCCGCCAGGCGACAAAACACCACAACAGAAACCCAAAACTACTCTCCACAAACTTACCGGTCACCATCTGGCTAAAGGAAATGTCCACCTTGGAGATTGGCCCAAACAGAGGCACGCCGCTTTTGGTCAGGGCATCCCCGGCAATGTGCAGCACGTACCCAATACCAAACCAAAAGAGCCACTCCAGTTGCAGCGCCCCGGCCAGGCCTACAAAGGCCAGGCCGATCACCGGCCAGTGCAGGGCCTTGCGGTGGCCAAATGTTGACCGTATCACGCTGGAGACGGTGCGGCCGAGACCGTTCAGCAAGGCCACCAGCGGCTTAGGCGTGACGTGTCGCGGCAGCCAATTACCCAGATAAACCACGCTGCCCTCCCCATCAATATCAGGGGCAAGCGAACCGATGATTAACCCGCCCCACCCGGCCACCGATAGCGGCAGCAGGCCAGGCGGAGCCAACAGCGCCCCGGCCAGGGGCACGGCCAGGGCCAACGCGACGTGATTTTACCTTGCATCGAAGGTGGCCTCGAAAATCTCAACAAACCAGCCCACCACCAACAGGATGACGGCCAGTAGAACCAAGGGCGTCACCAACATAAAGACAATCAGCCGTTCGAGCAGGGGGAGTTTAGCCAGCATAAACGTCC
>JAAUSP010000223.1 GCA_012032575.1 Anaerolineales bacterium
CTGGTGTGGGGCACGGGACCGCTGACCCCGGCCAACGGCTTAATGAGCCAGGCCGATGTGCTGATCGACACCCGCCGCGCCGGCGAACTTCTCGGTGCGACGCCGATGGACCGGCCGGAGGACGTCGAAACCAACCCCGTTACCGGCATCGTCTATGTCGCGTTGACCAACAACACCAGCCGCAAGGCCGACGGTGTCAACGCCGCCAATACCCGTGGTCCCAACCCGCACGGACACATCGTCGAGATGATCCCGCCGGGCGGCGCGGGCGCCGAGGCCGACCATGCGGCGGATCGCTACGGCTGGGATCTGGCCGAATTATCTCCCGGCGGCGGCTGGGGCGTGCCCTATCACCCCAACGACCCACCTATGCCCATTGAGCCGTTTGCCGGCAGCCTGATTGCGGCTGTCGTTGAGGGCTGCCGCCAGCGGAAATTAGCCTGGCCGGAGCTGGTGCTGGAGCCGGGCCGCTCGCTGGTGGCCCAGGCGGGGGTGGCGCTGTACCGTGTCGGCGGGCGGAAGGTGATTCCGGGGGTGCGGACTTATGTCAGCATTGACGGCGGGCTGGCCGACAATCCGCGCCCGGCCCTGTATCAGGCCAAATACACGGCGCTGCTGGCCAATCGCGCCGGCGAGGCCGAAACCGAAACGGTGGCGATTGCCGGGCCGTTCTGCGAGTCGGGCGATGTGCTGATCCAGTCGGTTGATTTGCCGGTGGCTGCACCGGGGGATATTCTGGCCGTGCCGGTGGCCGGGGCGTATCAGCTATCTATGAGCAGCAATTATAACGCGGCTCTGCGTCCGGCTGTAGTATTTATTGACGGCGACGAGGTCAAGCTGGTCCAACGCCGCGAGACGTTTGAGGATTTGGTGACACGAGATATCGGTTAATTTTTTGCCATGAATTACACGAATTTTATTTTCGTGCCAATTCGTGCAATTCGCGGCAAATTTTACCCATCCGACTTTATTGGATAGTTTCTTTCCGGGCCGCTTCCCAGCCGAGGATGGCGCGTTTGCGGGTGGGGTTCCAGTGGTAATCGCCGATAGCGCCGATTTTGCGGATAACCCGGTGGCAGGGAATGACATAGCCAATCGGATTTTGAGCCACCGCGTTGCCCACAGCCCGCGCCGCACCCGGTTGACCGATCAGAGCCGCCAGTTCATCATAAGAAACCACCGCCCCCGGCGGAATTCTCAACAACGCCTGCCAGACCTTGATTTGAAAATTGGTCCCTTTCAACACCACCGGGAGGGCCTGTTTTGACTGGACCGGGTTGAAGATTTGCTCGACCAGCGGTTGGGTCTGGGCGGCATCCTCGACGAAAGCGGCTTTGGGCCAGTTGTGCTTCAACTCGTCGAGCGCCGCAGTCCGGTCGCCGTTTTGGGCAAAGGCCAGGCCGCAAATACCCCGCTCGGTGAGGGAGAGCAAGCAGTCGCCAAAGGGGCTGGGCTGAAACCCATAGGTGATAGTCAAGCCCGCGCCTTTGTTTTTGAATTCACCCGGCGTGATGGCCTCACAGGTGACAAACAGATCGTGCAGGCGGCCGGGGCTGGACAGGCCGGCTTCATAAGTGGCATCCAGCACGCTTTTTGACTCGGCTAACAATTGCTTGGCGTACTCGATGGTCAGAAATTGCAGAAAGCGTTTGGGGCTGATGCCGGCCCAACGGCTGAACAGCCGTTGAAAATGGTATTCACTCAGACCCACGCTGGCGGCGACCTCTTTCAACTCGGGCTGCGCCCGAAAGTTCTGTTCCAGAAATAAAATGGCCTGTTCGATACGGCCATAATCTTCGGCTAATTGGCTATAATTGTTGGTTAACATAGTTTTTCTTGCCCTTATCTTATCACAAATATCAGTATGCTCATACTTTACCCCAATTCACTCCTCAAAACCACCCGATTCTTGCTTCGTCACAAGTGCGAAATCAAAATTCGCCCAACCACTCAAGTGTCATTCCGAGGCTGAAAGCCGAGGAATCTCCTAATCCGTGGTTTGTAAGCGACGGATTCGGAGATTTCTCGTTCCTAACGTCGCTCGAAATGACATGCAGGTTGAATAATTACGTCACAAGTGCGAAATCAAAATTCGCCAAATTTCGATTTTGGCACTATCTTTATCCAGACAGGAGATTGGAGATTGGAGATTCAACTGAATCTCCAATCTCTAATCTCTAATCTCTAATCTCTAAAAACCCGAACAGATATGGCCGAGCAAAAACTATTACGTGTAATTATTGCCGATGATGAAGCGGTGATCCGCATGGGGCTGAAATCGCTGGTGAGTTCGCTGGGGCACCAGGTGATAGACACCGCTGCCAACGGAACCGATGCCCTGGAAAAAACCCGGCAGCTCAAACCCGATTTATTATTGCTGGATATCAAAATGCCCGGCCTGGATGGTCTGGCCGTGGCCGAAACTCTGGCGGCGGAAATGCCGCTGCCGATTGTGATGTTGACCGCCTTTTCCGATAAAGCTCTCATCGAGCAGGCCGCCAACGCCTCGGTGATGGGTTATCTGGTCAAGCCCATCCACGAGGGCAAATTGGGGCCGATGATCGAAATTGCGATGGCCCGTTTTGAAAGTATGCAGGCCGCCGCCCGCGAAGCTTACAAATTACGCCATCAACTGGAAACCCGCGAACTGGTTGACGCCGCCAAAAAAATTCTCATCGCCACCGGCCTGTCAGAGGGCGAAGCCTACAGCCGGCTGCAAATGACCGCCCGCGAAAAGCGCTGTACCATCCGTGAAGTGGCCGAGGCCGTGATTATGGTGGGCGGAAAATCAGCCGACGACGATTAAAATTCCCATTCCCAACCTTAAAATTTCCAAAAAACCCGAAGAATCCTCTAAAAACGCTTGACAAGGTTACAGAATCCTGTTATTATGCGCCCCGTTAATTTAACTGCATAATTTTTCAGCGGCCGCGAAGCCCTTAGCCACAAGGTAATCCTTGTGCCTGGGGGCTTTTTTTTCGTAAAATTTTTAAACAATTTAGTAAGGAGAAATATTGTAATGAAACACCGTCTATTATCTCGGATTTTACCTCTGGCTGTGTTACTAACTTTTGTTGTAGGCGGCGTGGCCTATGCTCAGGGTGAGGAGCCGACTGTAGCCGACACAGTTCGGCAGATTGATACGATCTGGTTATTGCTTGCGGCATTTCTAGTCTTTTTTATGCAGGCTGGCTTTGCGATGGTTGAAAGCGGGTTTAGCCGGGCCAAAAATGCGGCCAACTTACTGATGAAAAACCTGATGGATTTCGCCGTTGCTTCTATTCTTTTCTTTGCCATCGGTTATGGGCTAATGTATGGAACTTCGGTGGCCGGCTTTATCGGCAGCGATAATTTCCTCCTGACCACTTTTGGTTACGACTCCGATAATACTTACAACTGGGCTTTCTTCCTTTTTCAGTTGGTCTTTGCCGGAACAGCAGCGACGATTGTTTCCGGGGCTGTGGCCGAGCGGTTTAGTTTTCCGGCTTATCTTGTCTACAGCGCGGTTATTTCAGCCGTTATCTATCCGATTGCCGGGCACTGGCAATGGGGCCTGGGCTGGTTGTTTGAGCTTGGCTTTATTGATTTTGCCGGTTCTACCATTGTCCACAGCATTGGTGGTTGGGGTGCGCTGGCCGGGGCCATATTGGTTGGTCCGCGGATTGGCAAGTTTAACAAAGATGGCACCAGCAATATCATCCCTGGTCACAGCTTGACGCTGGCCGCGCTGGGGGTGTTTATTCTGTGGTTTGGCTGGTTTGGTTTTAACCCCGGTAGTACTTTGTTTGGGATGAATCCGGCCATTGGCTATATCGCGGTTACCACCAATATTGCGGCGGCAGCGGGTGCTGTTTCTGCTTTGATTACCAACTGGATCCGCACCGGCCATCCTTCGACCGAAATGGCGTTGAACGGGGTCTTGGCGGGCCTGGTCGCTATCACGGCTGGCTGCGCGAATGTTACTCCCGTAGGTGCGCTGATTATTGGCTTAATTGCCGGGCCGGTCTTGATTTATGGCCTGATGTTAATTGAAAATGTGCTCAAAGTGGATGACCCGGTTGGGGCCGTGGCGGTTCACCTGTGCAATGGCATCTGGGGCACGCTGGCGGTAGGCTTGTTTGCCGCTCCCCAAGTGGGGCTGTTTACCAATATGGGTGAAGTGTCTGGGCTGTTTTATGGCGGCGGGATGACCCAACTGATCAATCAAGCGATTGGGGTGCTGGCAATTGGGGCCTGGGCCTTTGGCATGATGCTCTTAACCTTCTACATTCTAAAAGTCACCATTGGCATCCGGGTGCCGACCCAGGTTGAGTTGGAAGGTCTGGACATCACCGAGCACGGTACGATCAGCTACCCGGAATTTGGGTCCCGCGTTATCAGCGCCAAACCTGGCGAGCGCATTCTGATGCCTGTCGGCGATATGCCCAGCTAGGCCAGTTTGATAATGACCACCGGCTGAACGGGATGAATCTGTTTCGTTCAGCCGGAATCGGCCTCTGTATCACAAGTTAAGCCAGGAGCTGTTTTATGAAAATTTCTTTTCAACCTAATGCCAGTGTTGATAGCAAGCAGATACCCTATCAAATCCATATTGAAATTGACACATTGACCATTGATACCGGCAGTGTTTTCAACGTACCGATGCACATTCACGGCAATGGTCGAACTTTGTACAATGCTGAAGTATGTGGTTTTCGAGTGGAGGGCCGGGAACCCGATGAAGTCGTCAACCTGGTCTCAAAGCTGATGTCAGGTCTGGTCAATATGGCCCGCCTGCCGACTTATATTTTTATTGCGCGGCGCTCGCACCAAATGTATCCGGTGTACACGGTGGGTGATGAAGTTCTGGTAACCACACCCGGCGGACCGGCCTTCCGGCATGTGGAACTGGCCAAAGTGCGTGATTATCTCAGCGACTATCTGCACCTCATTGGCGAATTGGGCGTGCCCGGCAAAAGTGAAAAACTCCATGTGCGCGGTGTAAGTCGCAAGTCGCTGACGCTAGTGCGGCCTATTTTTTATCTCAAAAAGCGGCCTATGAGCGATGACGAGAATGAGTTTTGGGCGCCGGTCTTTATCTCTAGCAGTGGCGACAGCATTTATACTTACGCCGCCAGCGGCCGGCGCGAGGTGGACATGAACGGCGGACGCGAAGCACTTCTGCTCCAATCTCAAGTAGCCCAGGCGCTCATCGCCGATAAACGGCTAAAAGATACCTACAATCTGCGGATAGACCGCCTTTTGCCGGAGTACTGGCAAACTGTTAAGGCTACCCTTGAGGCTCACCCGGCTAACTTGGTATATGATGATCCGAAGTTAGGCAAGATCAAAATGGATTTGTACCGTAACGGTAAATTTGTGGTGGCGGTTGAACACCGGCGGGACGAAGAGCGTTACAGCCTTTTCTTGGGGCACGACGAGACGGATTTGGCCGATCATGCCACTCAGGACCTTGTGCGGCGTGGTTTTATCACCAACCCGAACTCGATCCGTATCGAAAATTAGGGCCTCTTTGTTCGGTCAGGAGAGAAACACGCTTTAGGACGGACCAAAGGAACTTGTCTGTAGTTTTTGAGCCGGTACGTTGAATAGGTTCGATAACAAGAAAAGCTGAGATGTGCCGTATAGGTGCATCTCAGTTTGCGCTTGCTAAAGGAATTTTGTAACATTAAGGAGTCTAAATTAAAGAAGTAAAATACCTTTTATTCAACTCAGTCAATCTATAAATCTATAAAATCAGGAGTAACTTTTTCTTATGAGTGGAAATGCAACCCGGTTACAAGCTATTGCCGCTGTAACCAACTACAAATCTAATACCGCCTCGCTTAACTTTGCCGAAACCCCTGCCGGTGAAATTTTTGGCTCAAATGTGTTCAGCATGACGGTGATGAAAGACCGGCTGCCCAAAAACGTCTTTAAATCACTCAAAAAAACCATCGAAAGTGGTGAAATACTGGATGTTTCCGTAGCCGATGTGGTGGCCGCAGCCATGAAAGACTGGGCTATTGCCAAAGGGGCAACCCACTATGCCCACGTCTTTTTTCCTCTTACCGGCCTCACTGCCGAAAAACACGACAGCTTTTTGGAACCCGACGGCAACGGCGGCGCATTGGCTGAATTTAGCGGCAAGCAGTTAATTCAGGGTGAACCCGACGCCTCCAGTTTTCCGTCCGGCGGTATCCGCAACACCTTTGAAGCGCGTGGCTACACCGCCTGGGATGTGACCAGCCCGGCCTACATTCTGGAAAACCCCAACGGCACAACCCTGTGCATTCCCACCGCCTTTGTTTCCTGGACCGGTGAGGCGCTGGACAAGAAAACGCCGGTGCTGCGTTCCATGCAAGCCCTGGATGTCCAGGCCCAGCGGATTCTCAAACTCTTTGGCCATACTGACATCACCAAAGTCTCGGCCACAGCCGGGCCGGAGCAGGAATATTTCCTGATTGATCGCAACTTCTTCTTTGCCCGGCCCGACCTGCTCAACGCCGGGCGGACCCTCTTTGGGGCCAAACCACCGCGCGGGCAGGAATTGGAAGATCACTATTTCGGGGCCATCCCGGAGCGCGTCCTGGCCTGCATGCTCGAAACCGAGCGGGAACTGTACAAACTGGGTGTGCCGGTCAAGACCCGCCACAACGAGGTCGCCCCGGCCCAGTATGAAATTGCTCCGGTTTATGAGAACGCCAACGTGGCCACCGACCACCAGCAGTTGATTATGATTACGCTCAAGCGCGTGGCCCAGAAATACGGCATGGAATGTTTGCTGCACGAAAAACCCTTTGCCGGGGTCAACGGCTCAGGTAAGCATCTCAACTGGTCGCTGGGCAACAGCACCCAGGGCAACCTGCTCGATCCGGGCGATAACCCCCACGACAATGCCCAATTCCTGGTTTTTTGCGCCGCTGTCATCCGGGCGGTTCACAAATACGGGGCCTTGCTGCGTGCCGTGGTCGCTTCGGCCAGCAACGACCATCGCCTGGGCGCTAACGAAGCGCCGCCGGCCATCATCTCCATTTTCCTGGGCGATCAGTTGACCGACGTGTTCGACCAAATCAAGGCCGGTACGGCGACTTCCTCCAAAGCTAAAGGGGTGTTGACCGTCGGCGTGGATACCCTGCCGCCTCTGCCCAAAGACGCCGGCGACCGCAACCGGACCAGCCCCTTTGCCTTTACCGGCAACAAGTTTGAATATCGGGCCGTCGCTTCCGGTCAATCTCTGGCCGGGCCGCTGGTGGCGCTCAATACCATCGTGTCCGAGTCGCTGGACTACATTGCCACCTACCTGGAAGAGGCCACCGCCGGGGACCCGGACAAATTGAATGAAGCTGTCCAGGAAATTCTGACCCAAATTAGTAACGAGCACCACGCTATTATCTTTAACGGCGATAACTACTCCGAGGCCTGGCATGCAGAAGCCGAGGCACGCGGCCTGCCCAACCTCAAAACGTCGGTGGACGCTTTGCCGGTGATTGGCAGTGATGAGGTGGTGGCCCTGTTTGAGAAATACAATGTTCTCTCCCGCCGCGAGTTGGAGAGCCGCCGCGACATTTACCTGGAGCAGTATTGCAAAACTATCAATGTCGAAAGCCTGCTGACCATCGAGATTGCCAAAACCAAGATTTTCCCGGCAGCCATCCGCTATCAGGGTGAACTGGCCGCCACCTGCGCCAACCTGAAAGCAGTCGGCTACAGCTTCGATACCGATACCCTGGATAAAGTGACCGACCTGGTCAAATGCCTGCAAGACAGCATCGCCGCCCTGGAAAAAGCGATAAATCACCACGGGGCCGACAGCCTGCTGGCCGAAGCCACCCATTTCCGCGACGAAGTTCTGCCGGCTATGGTCGCCGTGCGCCAGTACGCCGACGCCCTGGAAGGCATGGTCGCCGACGATCTGTGGGCTTTGCCGACCTACCAGGAGATGTTGTTTATCAAGTAAGGTCGTTTCAAGCGGTTTTGATTTTTAGTTAGGCAAAACGTGTTGCGTCTTGCGTGTTCCGTCCGTTTTACATCACGCAAGACGCAACACATTTTAAATCAAAATCATTATTAAAAAGAGCGATTTTATCAAATCACCCCATCCGCTGCCCGCAGCCGGGCAAACTCGGCCTGAAATTCCTGTTCCATTGTCAACCGGGTATCCGCCGGCAGCAGCGACGCCCGCACGGCGTTGAGGGTCAACTGTTCGAGTGTGTCTGCGCCGAATTGGAAGGTGCGGGCCACCGCCAGGTATTCCTCGGTCAAGGTGGTGTTGAACATGGGCGGGTCGTCGGAGTTGAGGGTGACGTATAGCCCTTCGCGCAGCAACCGGGGCAGGGCGTGACGGGCCAGATCAGGGAAAACTTTCAAGCAAACGTTGCTGGTCGGCGACACTTCAAGCGGAATCTGGCGGGCGCGTAGTTCATCCACCAGGGCTGGGTCTTCCAGGCAGCGCACCCCATGCCCGATGCGCACCGCGTGAAGCTCGTTCAGCGCCCCCCAGATGCTCTCCGGCCCCACGGTTTCACCGGCGTGGGGCACACTCGGCAGGCCGGCGGCGTGCGCCCGGTCAAAGGCGGCTTTGAACTTCTCCGGTGGATTGTCCACTTCCGGCCCACCCAATCCCAATGCTACCACACCTTCACCCATCGCGCCGATGGCCCAATCGGCAGTGAGCAGGCCCTTTTCTGCCGGGATCGAGCGGGGAATGTCCAGCACAAGGCCCATCGTCACCCCATGCTCCGCCTCGGCCCAGGCGCGGGCGCGGTTGAGCGCCGCCAGTTGGTCCCCGAAGCTTAGGCCCCGCAGATGGTAATGAGTAAAAGCGGTGTACGTGACCTCGCTGTAGCGAATATTCTGCGCCGCCTGCCCGGCCAGAAACTCGCGGGCAATCAATTCGATGTCCTCCGGGCTGCGCAGGCAGGCCGACACCGCCAGGTAAACTTCGATAAAGTGCGGAAAATCGGTAAAGGTATACCAGTCGCGTAAACCTTCGACCGTTTTGGCCGGCAAGTCAACCCCATGCCGCTCGGCCAGCTTCAGCAGGGTTTCGGGTCGAATCGAGCCTTCCAGATGAACGTGCAGTTCTACTTTGGGCATGGCTTGAATAAAAGTTTCCAGAGTCATGGATTTTGTCCTTTTTCTGACAGGACTTAAGCGGTTATGTCATTTCGAGCGACGAAGGAGCGAGAAATCTCCAACTCTGCTCTTGCAAGATGAGGTATTAGGGATTTCTCCCTTCGGTCGAAATGACATGCTTAGGCTCACCGCCTAACTCCTTGTTATTGATAATTTATTTCTGAGGTTGAGGCCTGGATTTTAACCAAATTGTGCCGCTTTAGCAATCAGCAGTCCGCCTGCACTTGCCCAACCCTCCCCTGATGATTACAATAATCGGCATGCTTCAGACTATCGCTTCCAATCGCCGCCTGGCAGTCATCTTGCTGGTTTTGATTTTGGTCGTCGCCGCCGGGCTGCGTTTTTACAATCTCAACTGGGACAACGGCACCTTTGCCCACCCCGACGAGCGCTCGACGGTGGTGTTTTATGCCCCCACCATCCGCTGGCCCGACGACACCTCGACCCTGTTCGACCCCCGCGCTTCGACCCTGAACCCATTTTGGGAAGTGGGCCGGCAGGAGCGCCGCAGTTATACCTACGGCCACTTTCCGCTGTACAGTCTGGTTTTGATTGCCCACGGGCTGAATAAATTAGCCCCGCTGACCGCCAACCTGCTGCCGCCTGATTGGACCCAATGGCTGGCTTCGAGCCTGTCCGGGCAGGGTTATGCCCAAATCGGGCGGGCAATGATGGCCCTGGCCGATCTGGCCTCGGTTTATCTGCTCTTTTTACTGGGCCGGCGGCTCTACGGGATGTGGGGCGGACTGCTGGCGGCGGCCCTCTCGACCTTTACCGTGCTGCAAATTCAACTGGCCCACTTCTTTGCTGTTGATCCCATCTCGACCACCTTCACCCTCCTGGCGATTTACGGCGCTGTCCTTATGGTGGACCGCCAAACCAAAGGGGCCGCCATCATCACCGGTATTGGTATTGGCCTGGCGGTGGCTTCCAAATTCAGCGCCCTGCCAATAGCCGTCGCGCCGCTGATCGCGGCCTATCTGGCCGCAACACAAAAGGATGAAGGCGGAAGGCGGAAGGATGAAAAAGAAAATCTTCTGCCTTCACGCGAAGCGTTCATCCTTCATCCTTCATCCTTTGGCCGGATGTTGAGTCTGGCTATCCTGGCCCTCGTCGTCGTCTTCATCCTCTTCGCTGTGACCTCGCCGTTTGTGCTGCTGGATTTTGAAAATTTCAAGCAGGCGGTGATTGACGAGCAGGGGAACATGGTCAGCGGGATGGCCGATTTTCCCTTTACCCGGCAGTATCGTAACACGCCGGTCTACTGGTACTTTATCGAGCAGCAGCTTCGCTGGGGCATGGGCTGGCCGCTGGGTCTGCTGGCCCTCGCCGGCACGCTCTGGGTAGGATTCAAAGCGGTGCGCGGCAAAGCGTTGCCCGGCGAATGGATCATCCTCGCCTGGATTGTCCTCTACTTTGGCCCCACAGGTCTTTTTCTGGCTAAATTCATGCGCTACATGATCCCGGTGGTGCCGCTGTTTACCCTGTTTGGGGCGGGTTTAGTGGCGGCGTTGTGGCGTTGGGGGGAGGAGGCGAGGAGGCGAGGCGGCGAAGAGGCGAAGAGGCGAGGCGGCGAAGAGGCGAGAACTGTATTAGCTGATGACATCCCTCAAGAAGCAATTAATCAACCCACCGATTCATCAACCACAGATGACTCTCCCAACCTCCAACC
>JAAUSP010000224.1 GCA_012032575.1 Anaerolineales bacterium
CCTCGATGTGACCGACCCTGAACCGCTGCCGATGGACAGCCCGCTCCTTGAGCTGGAAAACCTGCATTATCAGCCCCCCACATCGCCAGCGCCAGCAAACCCACCCGCGATAAAATGTCGCTCATGGCGGCGGAAAACCTACTGGCGGGTCTCGCCGGCCGCCGGCTGCCGACCTGTGTCAACCCTGAAGTTTATGAGTAACATTTTCTGAAATTGATTCTTTTCATCATTTCGTTCCCAAACTCCAGTTTGGGAACGAAATAGAAATCTATCCTCCCGCAGGTTTTCAAATCTGCGGGAGTTGTTTTTTGTAGACTCACATCTGCCGCAATCCTTCTGCCTCTTTGAAAATTTGCGCAATTCTCACAATTGTTGCAAAGTAACCCCTTGATAACCCGATGAAAACCATGACCGAACCCGTCTGGAAAAAGTATCTCACCGACTGGAATGAAGGGCTGGGCGTCGTTTACGAGCGCTTTGTGCTCAACGATTACCTGGACAAAATAGTAGACACACACGGCCTGACCAGCGTGCTGGAAGCGCCGCTGTATGGCATGGCCGGCGTCAGCGGGATCAATTCGGTGCGCCTGGCTGAGCGAGGCTGCGCTGTTACCCTGATGGACAGTCATGCCGAGCGGCTGGCCGGGGTTGAGGCCATCTGGCAGCGGCTCAATTTGCCCGCCACCTTTATTCATCATGAAGATTTCACCCGGCTGCCCTTTGACGACGGTAGCTTCGATCTGGCCTGGGAGTGGGCCGGTCTGTGGTATCTGCCCAACGCCGAGGCCCTGCTCAAAGAGTTGGTTCGAGTGTCGCGCAAGCTGGTCTTTGTGGCTATGCCCAACAATTTGCAGGTGGGCTATTTGCTGCGCAAGTATGTAATTGACCGCGATTTTTTCCCCACTGTGGATGAAAAATGGGTCCAGATGGGCCGGATCAAACAGACCCTCCGTGCCGCCGGAGTCACCTTTATTGACGAAGGCGTGCTCGACGTTCCGCCCTGGCCGGATACGGTCATGCCCGCCGCCGAAGTGCTCAAACGGCTGGGCATCAAAAGCAAAAAACTCGACGCCCAGTTCACCGGCGCGGGCTGGACCTGGAACACCATGGCCTATTACCTGGGCGAGCAGCCCGACTTACGCGAACGGGTGATGAAGTATGCCTGGCTCGATCACGCTCCCCTGCCCTGGCAGCTCAAAACCGTCTGGGCGCATCATCGCTACGTGTTGGGACAGGTAGCAAGGTAGCAAGTAGCAGGTAGCAAGGTAGCAAATATGGCACTCTTTACCCGTTTGTTTGAGCTTCATACAAATAGTATAGAAGACTATTTTACAGAAATTGTGGCATATTTGTTTAGAACAAATCCAGACATCCTGTACGCTTGGCTGAAGAGTATAAGTCTATTAGACACAAATCCCTATATCCATGCTGATATTTCAACACAACAAAAGCATAATCGACTAGAGTATCATCTTACTGGGAGCCGTTTTGATATCGTAATTGAATTATCAACTGGCATGTACGTTGACATAATCTTGCTTGAGTCAAAAATTGGAGCTGACGAACAACCCGATCAACTAAAGAAATATGCTGAAATTCTAGATAGAAGATCAAATAATAGGAAAAAGACGTTACTTTATGTTACCCGTGATTTCGACCCCAAAGATGGGTCAGTGATACTTAAGGGGGTAAAAGAAGTAAGTTTCAAACAAGAGCGTTGGTACACACTTTATGAGGTTTTACAGTCACAACCCGAAAACATACTCCTTAATGAGGTAATAGCTTTCATGAAGGAGCATAATTTAGGACTAAATAATCGCTTTTTGGCAGATAGTATGTTTACTCTGCCATACTTAACTAAAGGTTATACCTTCGAAGAACTAATTGAAGCAACAATTTGGGGCAGGGTTAGCGAGAAGTTCAAACAAGTTGTTGGAAAAATTGAGTCCCGAAGAGTAACACTGGATCAACTTAAAGAACGTGGAAGATATTTGGTATATGCATTTTTTCAGGATTGGTGGTGTGGATTAGGCTACCATCTAGATCAAAATCTTCATGCAGCAGGTATTCCAGGCTATCCACCAACCATAAGTTTGATCCTTGAAGTATCACCAACATCAAGAAAAAGACAAGCCATTATAAAAGCTATGGAAGAAATTGCTAAGCGTCCCGGCTGGCGAGGATATCATCTTGATGAGTTGAGTTGGTCAGGTGTTATTTTCGAACGGGATATTCAAGATTTCCTTTCCGAAGAAGATCAAATTGTGGTAATTTCATCATACCTTTTACAGCTTTTAGACGAATTGGCAAAAATCAAAGAACTATTTCCATCTCTACCCTGGCCCTCAAAAATTACTTAACCATACTTACTCGACAGACAAATCAAATACAAGGGATTTACTATTTTGTCCATTCTCGTCACCGGCGCAGCCGGATTCATTGGCAGCAATTTAACCGAAACCCTGCTTCAGCGCGGCGAGCAGGTGGTAGCGATTGATAATTTCAACGATTACTACGACCCCGCTCGCAAACGCGCCAATATTAAATCTTTTCAAAATCATCATAGTTTATCGTTATACGAAAGTGACATTTGCGATGCCGCTGCGATGGAGCGCATCTTTGCCCAGCACAGACCGCGCGCGGTGGCTCACCTGGGTGCTTATGGCGGGGTGCGCTATTCGATTGGGCGGGCCAAGCTCTACACCGACGTAAATCTGGTGGCGACGGTCAATTTGCTCGAAGCGGCCCGGCAAAACGGCACAGAGATTTTTGTCTTGGCCTCCACTTCGTCGGTTTACGGCGACACCACCCAGCTTCCTTTTATCGAGACCGATCCCTGCAACCTGCCCCTGGCTCCTTACCCGGCCAGCAAAAAAGCCGCCGAGGTCATGGGCTATACCTATTTTAATCTGCACCGGCTCAACTTTACCGTGCTGCGCTTTTTCAGCGTCTACGGCCGCGCGGGCGACCCGATATGATGCCGTTCATGGTCACTGACCGGATTGTGAAAGGCCAGGAAATCGAGCTGTTCGATGCCGGTCAACTTAAACGGGATTGGACCTATGTAGAGGATATTGTCAGCGGCATTATCGCCGCCCTGGAACGACCGTTGGGGTATGAAGTCATCAACCTGGGCCGGGGCGAACCCGTCCTCATGGCCGATTTTGTCGAAATTATCGAGGATTTGGTAGGGAAAAAGGCAGTGCTGTCCACGCCGCCCGCACCAGCCAGTGAACCAAAAATTACCTTTGCCAATATTGACAAGGCTCGCCGTTTGTTAGGTTACAACCCGCAAACCCCGGTAGCCGAGGGATTGGCCCGCCTGTGGGCCTGGTATCAAAAAGAAATCCTGACCCCATGAAAAAATACGCGCACCTGATCATCATCGCCATCCTCAGCGTGGTCACGGTTTTTGGACTGCTGCGGCTGGGCAAAATTGATATCAGCCTCGACACGCTGCGGCGAGTGGATGGGGTGTGGTTAGGGCTGGCTTTTGTCACTTTTTACCTCAGCATTGTCGCCAGAGGGCTGCGCTGGCAGCATATTTTAAAAACTATGGACCGGCCCGTGCCGACTCTGTATGCTCAAACCTTGCTAACCGCCGGCCTGTTCATCAGCTCGATTCTGCCGGCCCGCGCCGGCGACATTGGCCGGGTGACGATGCTCAAGCAGGACCACAAAATTCCAATCTCACAGGGGGTGGCGTCGCTGGCGGCGGAGCGAGCCTTGGATGTTTTTGCGGTGCTGCTGCTGGCACTCATCGGCGCGTTGTGGGCGCTACCGGGCCGCGTTCCAACGGAAGTGTTGCAGTTAATGGTTGTCACCGGGGTGCTTTTGGTGCTGGGGCTGGTCGGTTTGCTGGCGATACCGAGCATCGAAGGCTGGCTGCGCCAACCCGGCTGGCTCTGGCGGTTAATACCCCGGCGAATCCAGCCCTTTTATGAAAAAGTGGTTGATTTCGGCTTTGCCCTGGTCCACGGGGTGCGCGATTTGGGTCAAAAACCCCTGGCAATGGCGGCGATTGTGGCTGAAAGTTTCGGCATCTGGCTGCTGGATGCGTTGATTGTCCACCTGGTTTTGTACAGTCTGAACCTTCGCGTCCCGTTCAGCGTCAGCCTGGTCAGCGCCATGATCGGCGTGCTGGCGACGATTGTGCCGCTGATGCCCGGCGCGTTGGGCCAGTTTGAAGCGGGCGTTATCAGCGTGCTAACCCTACTGAGCGTCTCCACCGCCGACAGCAGTTTGACCGCGCTCCTGGTCCGTTTCATCAGCCTGTGGTCCTTTATCCCGGTCAGCGGCCTGATTACCTATATTTTTGGTTTTTCCCGTGCCCTCAGCCTGAACAGCAAACCCGCGGAAACTGAGGAAACGGCGGCGGTCAAATCGGCGATCAGTGCGGAAAGCTAACCATGTCAACCCCGCCCCAGGATAGATTTGGCCCCGCTGACCTCCCGGCGTTTTATCAGCGCCACAGCGATTTTATTTTACTCCTGATCCTGTTCATCACCTTTCGTGTGCTGACGCTGGCCGCCTTCCGGCCCGGCGGCCTGGTGCTCGATTTCTCCGATTTTTACTGGTACCGCTCTTTCGCCGAGCTGACCCGTCAGGGTTACTACCCTTACGACAATCTCTGGACCACCTATCCCCCCCTCTTTCCCGGCGTGATGATTGCCATCTATCAACTCAGCGCTCTGCTGCCGCCGTGGACCTTCCCCAACTTGTGGTTCACCCTGCTGCTGGGCGGTTTTTTTCTGCTATTTGAAATTGGCAATTTTGTACTGCTGTATCTGTTTGTGCTGAAGATTGAAGAGGTGAGGCGAAGAGGCGAGGAGGCGAAGAGGCGAAGAGGTGAGGAGGCGACAAACAGAAGTGTTAATGACAATCCAGCCGACGAAAATTCTCCAATCTCCACGCAGAGCGTCCAATCTCCAATCTCTCCCCTCCCCATCCGAGTCTGCTGGATTTACGCCTCTCTGTTTGTCCCGGTATATACCGTCACCGGCTGGTTTGAGAGTTATCCGCTCTTTTTCTTTCTGCTCAGCCTGTACCTGCTGCTGCAAAAACGGCCCTATCTCAGCGCCTTTTTACCGGCATCGGCTTTATGATAAAACTGATTCCGCTCATCCTGATGCCGGTTGCCATCCAGCAGTTATCCAAACAGCGGTACGAAATAGAAATAAGAAATAAGAAATTAGAAATTAGAAAATTCTCTTCTCCTCATTCACAATTCACTATTCACAATTCACTATTCACAATTCCCTTCGATCTCCCCCGTACTGCCCTCTATCTGGCTATCTTCCTGGTAACGGTTATCCTGATTGCCCTGCCTTTTTACTTGATGAACCCGGCGCTGATCCTCGGCTCGCAGCAAATCACCGGGGCGCGCCAGCCCTGGGAAACGGTGTGGGCACTGATTGACGGCAATTACGATTACGGAGTTATCCCACTGGATATGCGCGACTTAAGCTGGACTCCCGGCAACGCCCCACCGACTCACATCCCCTGGCTGCTGGTTACGGGGCTGTTCGGGCTGGTCTATGCTTTCTTTTACACCCGCCGCCTGGATTGGACCGCGCCTCGCTCTGTTCTGGCTTTTGTCGGCTTTACCCTGAGCCTGTTTATGCTCTGGTCGAAAGGTTACAGCCCGCAGTGGTTAGGCTGGCTGCTTTTTTTCATCACCCTGTTGCTGCCTAACCTGCGTGGCGTGCTGTATGCCGTCATCCTCAGCGTGGCCAACATCATCGAGGCCAACTTTTTTTTTATCATGTTCCCCGAAGAGCACTGGCTCTTCGCCGCGACGGTGCTGATCCGCACGCTGCTATTTGTGGTGCTGGCGGCTGAATTCCTGGTCATCATCTGGCCGCAAGCAGTGACGCCGCGCGTGGAAAAGATACGGGCCTGGGGGGTGGCAGTGCTGGTAGCGCTGTTGTTGGTCGGCGCAGTTCCGGCCGGCTGGCAGTTGGGCCGCAGCTATTTCGACACCCGGCTGCGGCAAAGCCCTTACGCCGCGACGATCACCCGGCTGCAAGGCGAAAAAGTGAAAGGCGCACTGCTGCTCAACAGTCACCCCGTTTACGACTGGTTTTACCCCTATTTGCGTCACGATTACCAACTCTTTATGCTCGACGATTACGCCCCGCCCGGCCAATCGGTCGAAAATCGGACTGCAGCTCTGCTGGATACGATTGCCCATCAAACCGATGTCCTCTGGCTTTATGACGCCGATGCGGCTGTCACCACCCCCGCCGAAGAAACCCTCACCCGCTGGCTCAATAACCGCCCCCCCGCCCACCAGCAAGATATTGATGGTGGACGCTTATTCCTGTTTATTTTGAAATAGTCATTTACATCACATTTTTATTTTAGACCAACTTGACATCACATTGCTTATATTATACAATATGATGTAGCAACTTCTCAACTTGACAAGTGATACCTGACACTTGACACATAATACCTGACACTCATTTTTTGAAGGAGGCCTAAGCTATGCAGCGCCTACAAATTTCTCTTGACGAAAACCAATACGAATTTCTGCGATCCGAGGCGTTCATTACGGGCCAAAGCATGGCGGCCCTTTTGCGAGATTTGCTCGACGAAGTGATCCAAAAACGGCAAGATGAAATCCTGCGCGATGACCCCATCTGGCAGGCCATTGGCGTGGCCGAAGAAATCGAAGGGCCAACCGATGTCAGCGCTAACGTAGACCGCTACCTCTACGGTGAACCCGTCGAGGCAGTCAACAGCCAGTTGCTTTTGAAAGTAGCCGAGGCCCCCGATGAGTACCTTGCTGATTGACACCAGCGCTCTGCACGCGCTCAACTACGCGCGGGACGACAATCACGCCCGCGCGGTCGCCTATTTTAAATCATTAGCCGGGCGGGTCAAGCCGCTTTTGACCGAGTACGTTTTGTGGAAACGATGAATCTCACCAAAGCCAGGTTGGGACCTGGCTATGCTATTGCCTTTGGCCGTCAATTAAAGGCCAGCCGAGCGTTTTTCACTGTGCCTTTGAATGACGACGACAAAAGAGTCACCTGGGAAATCTTTCAGCAGTATCATGATAAGGCCTGGAGCTACACCGATTGTTCCTTGTTGGCCGTCGCCCGCCGCGTGGGGACTCGCCGCATTTTTGCTTTTGACCACCATTTTCAACAAATGGGGCTGGAAGTGGTACCATAATTGAGGAGGCTGCCGATGATCGAAGTAGCTGCGCCAAAAACCGAGCGAGTAGTTGAAAAAATTAGCTACGATGAGTTTTTGCGAAAATACAGTGGTGTCCATGCCGAATGGATAGGTGGGGAGGTTATTACCCTGATAACAGCTTCGAACAGACATCAAGACCTGGTTGACTGGTTAATTGCCATTTTGCGGATGTTCGTAGAAACTTACAATCTGGGGTGGATTCGGTCAGCTCCGTTCAACATGCAAATGCCCCACCTGGAGCGAGGCCGGGAGCCGGATATTCTGTTTGTGGCGCAGGAACGGCTGCATATTGTTCAATCCTCCCACCTGGCCGAAGCCGCCGATTTGGTCATCGAAATTGTCTCGCCTGAAAGTATCGGGCGCGACCGGGGCGAGAAATTTGTCGAATATGAAGCCGCCGGGGTGCGTGAATACTGGCTGATTGACCCCGACCGCCAGCAGGCCGAATTTTACCGCCTGACCGAAGCCGGACGCTACCACCTGATTTTCCCCGGCGACGAAGGCATTTTCCGTTCTGAGGTATTATCAGGCTTTTGGCTGAAAACAGAGTGGTTGTGGCAGGAGCACCTGCCAAAAGTGCTCGATACAGCGCGAGAGTTGCGTCTGTTATAATCACCTGCCACAGAGCCAATAAACAGCCTCAATGCTGAGTAAATCCTCGCCCAACCAACCATGAGCACAGCCTTAACCGACGTCGAAAAAATCCGCCGCATGCCCTGGCTGCTGACCGGAGACCTGTTGAACGCGGCCTTTTTTTCGCTCACCTTTACCGGGCCGGTTTTTCTCCTGTTTCTGGATGAATTAAAACTCAACGCCGGTCAGATTGGCCTGCTGCTCTCGTTGATCCCTTTTGCCGGTATCATTGCCCCTTTTATTGCGCCGACCGTGGCTCGTTTTGGGTTTAAACGAGTTTTCATCACCTTTTGGACCATCCGCAAATTTGTCATCGCCCTGCTGCTGTTGACCCCGCTTGTGGTCGAGCGATTTGGCATCCACGCCGCTTTTTTGTGGATAGGCGGGGTGATTTTTGCTTTTGCTGCCTGCCGGGCCATCGCCGAAACCGGCGGCTACCTCTGGCGCAAAGAGGCCATCCCCGGCTCGACCCAGGGCAAATACAGCGCCCTCAGCAATATGTATATGACCTTTAGCAGCATTGTGGTCACAGCCGGGGCGAGCTATGTGATTGGCTGGAGTACCGGCCTGGGTCGCTTTATGCTTTTGATCATCATCGGGATTGGTTTTGGTTTCGCTTCTGTCTGGTGTTATGCCCGCGTCCCCGGCGAAAGGCCGCAGCCCTTCACCCCTTCTCACTCCAGCCACCTGAAAGGCATGCAGCAAGCTCTGAAAGACCGAGATTTTGTCTTTTTCCTCAGCGCCCTGGGGCTGGCGACCATCGGCGGCACAGCGGTGATTTCGTTCATCCCGCTGTTTATGAAAGCACAGGTCGGTCTCAACGACGGTCAGGTCGTGCTGCTGAGTATCGGCACCTATACCGGGGCGCTGCTGCCGTCCTATCTGTGGGGCTGGGCCGCCGACCGCTATGGCAGCAAGCCGGTGATGCTGTTCAGCCTCAATTTGATGCTGTTATTGCCCCTGGCCTGGTTTGTCATACCGCGCCACAACTTTTTGAGTATGCCTCTGGCGATGCTCATTGCCTTTGTAGCCGGGGTCAGCAGCCTGGCCTGGCAAATCAGTTGGACCCGCTATCTGTTTGTCAACGCCATGCCGCTGGAGCATCGCTCGGCCTATACCGCCATCTACTATGCCTGGTTCGGCCTGGTCAGCGGCGTCGCCCCACTGCTGGGCGGCCAGTTGATTGAACTGTCAGCCGACATCGAGTCAGAATTTTTGCTATTCAAGCTCGACGCCTACACCCCGCTGCTTTTACTAAGTTTGCTATTTGTGGCCGCCAGCGTCATCGCCGTAGCCAAATTGAGGAGCAGCGAAGCGACGCCCTTCAGAAAATTTGCCGGACTCTTTGTGCAAGGGAATCCTATTCGCGCCCTGGAGTCAGTTATTCTGTACAATTTTGCCGGCGACGAAATCACCCGCATGAGCATTACCGCCCGCATGGGCGACGCCAAGAATCCGCTCAGCAGCCGCGAATTGATCGAAGCGCTCAAGGACCCCAGTTTCAATGTGCGTTACGAAGCCGTCCACTCCATTGGCCGGATGCCCGCCGAGCCGGAATTGGTGGACGCGCTGATCGCCATGCTAACCGAAGGTCCGTCGGAACTGACCTTTGCCGTGATTCGTTCCCTGGGCCGGTTGGGTGATCCCCGCGCTATCGAGCCGCTGCGCCAACAGCTCTTCTCCGGCTACCAACTGCTCCAGGCATCCAGCGCCCGCGCCCTGGCTATGCTCGGCGATGTTGACAGCCTGCCCCTCATTCTGGACAAATTCAGGCAAGAGTCTCATAATGGATTGCGAGTCACGTATGCTTCAGCCTTAGGGATTTTGCGAGTCGATCAAGCTACAGAGGAAATTTTTACCTTGCTACGCCAGACGGAATCGGAAACTTTACGCGGAGAAATTGGCCTGGCCCTGGCCCGCATTGCCGGGGATGAGCGTTACTATATGCAGGGCTGGCGCTCGTTGCAGGCCAATCCTTCGACTGCTACAGCCCAGGCACTGCTGACTCTGCAAAAACAGGCCAGACAGTCGGGGTGTGCGGCCTGCCTGGAATTAGCCGGTCACTGCGCCGAAAGTTTTGCCCGTAACGATATGGTGCAAGGCGTCAGTCAATTGCAGGCGTTGCTGGGCCAGCTTCCCCAACCAACCTCGACCCCACCCTGGTCACCGTGCTGAAGGAGTGCGCCGGCAGCCTGGCCGAATTCGGCCCCAACCGGCTTGAGTTCATTCTCCTCTCCCTGCACGCGCTCGATATTGCCCTACCTCAACTCACTTCATCCCGAAATAGCCCCTGATTTATGAATCACGTATCACGTATCACGTATCACACCTCCCTCTTCCTCTTCCTTTTTGCCATCTACCTGCTGACCTATACCCCGCGGATCAACTCCAGCGATGGACTCGCCATGTTCTCCACTGCCGAAAGTTTGGTGCGGCGCGGGGCGCTGGACATCGAGCAAATTCGCTGGATGGATTTGCAGCAGGGCACCTTTGGGCTGGATGGGCTGCTCTATTCCCGCAAGGGCATCGGCGTTCCGGTGGGACTGCTGCCGCTGACCTGGCTGGGACTGGTCGTCCCCTGGTGGGGCACCGTCAGTGCCAGCTTGCTCTTCAACACCATTGTCACCGCTTTGACTGCCGTTATCCTCTCGATCTACTTACAGCAGCTCGGCTTCAGCCCCCACACCGGCCTGATCGTCGCCCTGACCTTTGGCCTGAGCACCCTGGCCTGGCCCTACGCCAAATCTTTGTTCAGCGACCCTTTTTCAGGGCTGCTGTTGCTGGCCGCCGCTTCTGCCCTGTTGAAGTACAGCAGGGGGGCAGAGGGGCAGAGGGGCAGGGGTGAAACAAATCGCTCCCCCGCTCCCCCGCTCCCTCGCACCCCTGCACTTCTATTCTATCCTTCCTCGCCGGTCTCTTTCTC
>JAAUSP010000225.1 GCA_012032575.1 Anaerolineales bacterium
CCCCTGCTGTCCGAAGCTGGGCTGGTGATGCTCTCTTCCTCCAATACCAACCCCGATTTGACCAACCCGGAGCATCCCGATCGCCATCCCGGCTATCTGCGCACCGCCCACAACGACCTGTTCCAGGGCCGTGTCGCCGCCGAATTTGCTTTCAATGAACTGGGCGTCAAGACAGCCGCCACCATCCACGACGGCAGCCCCTACGCCGAATCATTACAGGCAGTGTTTGCCCAGGTTTTCACTGAACTGGGTGGAACCATCACCAGCCAGGAAGCGATCAATGTCGGCGATACCGATATGAAAGCCGTATTGACCAAAATCGGCGCGGACAAGCCGGAATTGATTTATCTGCCCATCTTTGAACCGGAAGGCGACTTTGTGGCCGCCCAAAAGTGTGATGTGCAAGACCTGGCCGACACCTATCTGATGGGTGCGGATGGTCTGCTGGCCGATACTGTGCCAGAGTCCATCGGCGAGTGCGGCAACGGTATGTTCATCTCCGGCCCCTTTGTCAAAGGCCAGCCCTATGATGATTTTGTGACCAAGTACACCGAAACCTACGGTGAAGCCCCGGTGAGCGGCTACCACGCCCACGCTTATGATGCCACCAATATCCTGTTTACCGCTATCGAGAAGGTGGCCGTTCAGAATGAAGATGGCTCCCTGAGCATTGGCCGGCAAGCCCTGCGCGATGCCCTGTACGGGACCAAGGATTACAAAGGCTTGACCGGTAATCTGGCCTGCAATGAAAACGGCGACTGCGCCACCGGCGAAGCCCTGGCGATCTTCCAGTTGACCGAGGCCGAAATTGTGGACGGCAACTGGCCGCCTCAACCCTACTGGCTGCCCGGTCAAGGGACAGTAGAAGCAGCGGCTGAACCGGCTGAGGCCACCGCCGAAGCCGAGGCCGAAGCACCCGCTGAAGCCGAAGCGATGGCAGTAGACATTCAACCGATCAAAATCGCCATCATCATGCCCAGCACCATCAGCGACTATGCCTGGAGCCAATCCATGTATGACTCGCTGAAGCAGATCCAGGCAGCCGCCGGCGAAGATGTGGTCGAAATCGCCTACACCGAGAATATGTTCAACGTCACCGATGCTGCCGCGGCTATCCGCGATTACGCCGACAACGGCTACAATCTCATCATTGCCCACGGCGCACAATATGGCACCTCCCTCTTTGAACTCGCTCCCGACTTCCCCGAAACCAGCTTTGCCTGGGGCACCACCACCAACACCGGAGCCGAAGAGGGTGTGACCAACGTTTTCGCTTACGAACCACGCGGCGATGAAGGCGGTTATGTCTCCGGCGTGCTGGCGGCCAAACTGACCGAAGCCAAAGTCATCGGGCTGGTTGGGCCGGTGGATGCCGGCGATGCCAAGCTCCACGTGGATGGCTTCCTGGCCGGGGTCAAAGACACCGATCCTGAAGTCCAGGTCAATGTCTCCTTCACCGGCTCCTTCGGTGATACTGCTCTGGCAGCAGAAGCGGCCAATGTCCAGGTCAATGCCGGGGCTGACGTGCTGACCGGTTCCTCCCAGCAAGTGGTCGGAGCCATCGGCGTCGCCAAGGAAAAGAACATCCCCTGGATCGGCATTCAGGCTGACCAAAGCCCGGTCGCACCCGAAGTGGTGGTGGCCACCGCGCTGTACGATTGGAATAATCTGGTGTTAGAAATGATCAAGAGCCATCAGGCCGGTGAGTTGGGCGGCAAAGTCCTTCAACTTACCCTCAAAAATGGTGGTATTCGCATGATCTATGCCGACAGTCTGCCCGCCGAAGCCGTCGAAGCGGCCAAAGCGGCTGAAGCCGGTCTTGTGGACGGTTCCATCACGATTGTGGCTGAACCTCGATAAACTGTGAATAACGTGTTGCGTCTTGCGTCTTATGTAATAGAAGTTACGCAATAAACCTAAGCATGTCATTTCGACCGGAGGGAGAAATCCCTAATACCTCGTCTAGCAAAAGTAGTTCAGAGGGATTTCTCGCTCCTATCGTCGCTCGAAATGACATGATGCGTAGCTCCATATAACGGAACACGCAAGACGCAACACGCCTTGAGAGACCAAAAGGGGTTTTCAATGACCCAACAAAACCTCCTCCCCTCCGGCTTGCCCCGGATTGAAACCCTGGAAATGCGCGGGATTGTCAAACGTTTTCCCGGCGTGTTGGCTAACGATCAGGTTAATCTTGAGGTCAAAGCCGGGGAAATTCACGCCTTGCTGGGCGAAAACGGCGCGGGCAAAAGTACCCTGATGAAAATTTTATACGGGCTGTACCAACCCGACGCCGGGGAGATTTTGCTGAACGGCCAGCCGATTCGGATTCATTCGCCGCTGGACTCGATCCAACACGGCATCGGCATGATCCACCAGCATTTTATGCTGGTAGACAACCTGACCGTGGCTGAGAATGTGGCTCTGGGCCTGCCCTCCTCGCGCGAACCTCGGCTCGATCTGGACCGGGTCTCGGCCCGCATCCGGGAATTGGCCGACAAATATGGGTTGGAGGTTGACCCGAACACCTATATTTCCAATCTGGCCGTGGGCCAGCAGCAGCGGGTCGAAATTATTAAAGCGCTTTATCGCGGCGCGGCATTATTGGTGCTCGACGAGCCGACCGCCGTGTTGACGCCCCAGGAAGTTGACGATATTTTTGTTATTTTCCGGCAAATGGCCGCCGACGGCCACGCCCTGATTTTTATCTCGCACAAACTGCACGAAATTCTGGATTTGACCGACCGGGTGACGGTGCTGCGCAACGGCAAAATGATCGGTTCTCGGTTGACCGCCGAAGTGACCAAGCGCGACCTGGCCCAGATGATGGTGGGCCGGGAGGTCTCGCTGGAACGGGTCCGCCCGGAGGTGACTGTAGGGGCAGCCCGATTGAAGTTGCAGAATGTCAATGCGGTCAGCGGTCAGGGTACGCCGGTGCTGCGTAATATTAATTTGGACATCCACAGCGGCGAAATTGTCGGCGTGGCCGGGGTGTCGGGCAACGGTCAGAAGCCGCTGGCCGAAGCGATTGCCGGATTGTGGCCGGTCACAGCGGGCCAGATTTTGCTCGACGGCAAGGATGTGACCAATTTATCACCGGCCCGGATGATCGAGGCCGGGGTGTCCTACATTCCCGAAGAGCGGATGCTCGACGGGGTCATCAAAGATTTCAGCGTGGCCGAAAACCTGATTTTGCGCGACCATCCCTACGCGCCTTTCAGCCAGGGCATCTTTTTGAACTTCAAACACGTGGCCCAACACGCCGGCGACCTGATCAACCGCTTTAATATTAAGACGCCGAGCAAAGAGACGCCGGTCAAAAATCTATCCGGCGGCAATATTCAAAAACTGGTCATGGCCCGCGAGCAGACCCGCCGGCCGCACGTCCTGATTGCCGCCCAGCCGACTCGCGGCGTGGACATCGGCGCGACCGAGTATATTCACAACCAATTATTACAGCAGCGCTCCCAGGGCCTGGCCACCCTGCTCATCTCCGAAGATTTGGACGAAATCCGCGCCCTGTCCGACCGGATTGTGGTCATGTTCGGCGGGGAAATTATGGGTATCGTCAACAACGACGAAACCACCGTCGAAGAGTTGGGCCTCATGATGGCCGGCGAGCGGCACACTTTACCCGATGCTTAAGCCACCCCCATGTCATTCTGAGGCGAAGCCGAAGAATCCCTGTAGGTTTTGCGGGGTTTGGGTTGCTGGGATGAGAAGTCTTTTTGATCAAAGATTGTTGAGTGCGTAAAAACAAAGCGGTCAGAATTTGGTCAGAGTTTGGTCAAACTACTCAGAGTTAAGTCTGCTACATTCAGAGGCAAAAAGGTCAAAGGGTCTAACTAACTGATGCGACAAAGTAAATTCTTGATCCTTCTGGTTATTTTCTTGACTGGATGTAATGCCCATAATGCCGCTCAAAATGTCCCTACTGTTACTTTGGTAACAGCAAACTCACCAACATCTACCTTAATTCCTATCGCCAACTCCTAATCATTCTCCCTTGTCAGCACCTACACCAGAACCACCTTCCTCAACATCAACGCTAACCAACACCCTCTCCTCAGATTCGCAAACCAATCTGACAAAGGCGGCCTGTGATAAACTCACTTTTCTCAAAGGACAGGATATATACCTGCTTAATCCTGATGGCTCGGAACAAACTAAAGTGATTCGTTCTCCTCAACCATTTTGGATTGCTCAATTTTCAAGTAGTCCGACACTACGTTGGTCTCCTGATGGTACTAAGTTAGCTTTCGAAGCCGAAGATCACGAACAACCAGCAGGATATGCCAGTGACCTGTATGTAGTAAATGCTAATGGAACTGATCTAAAAGCGTTAGGAGGGATGTCGTCTATATTTGACTCCACAAGCTGGTCTTGGTCCTCAGACAGTCAGTATATTTTTACTTATACCCAAGATGGTGGACATGCTGGACCTGTAACCGGTTTAATTTCAATGGAAAATGTTGAAACAGATGAGGTCTACTTCACTAATTCTTTTGAACCTCCCTATGCAGCTCCTTATTTTCAAATCCCTGATCGTCCCAAAAGCGAATGGGTAAACATCTCTGGCTATGAAGTACCTCTGAATGCCGGAGATAAAGAATGGTCTCTGGCGGGCGAACCCAAAGCCTCCTCATCAGTGGTTCACAGCCGCTATTTCTCTCCTAACAAAGAGTGGCTAGTTATCACTTTTTTTGATGTTAAGGCCGGAGGGCAACGTATTAGATATTTGGCTAAATCTAATGGATCAATCGTCAAGCCTTATCCTGAATACAAATCTGCCTCGGCTGACCAATTGTGTACGAAACCAGATAATTGGGGAGACCCAAATAGTGTACTTACCTGGACTCCAGATTCCCAAAGTTTGGTATTTGCCACACATCATAATAATACTGCGACAATTTGGACTTTAGGCGTAGAAGATGAAAGCGAAACTGAAATTGCTACCTTTACGGCGAAAGGATGTCCAGTTGATTGGTTTTGGTCAGCCGATAAGCAATATGCGAGTATCAGTGTGGCAATAACGGACAAATTGGCCGATGTGTATGTCTTGGATTGGCCTGCTGGGCAACCCCAGTTAGTGGCTTCGAACGTAACCACACAGGATGAGCATTATTATGAACTTCCATTTTGGTTAGAGCAAACGAATTATTTAAGGCTCGCTAAGTCGCCCCCTTCCTTTTGGGATGCGGAGACCCATCAAATTATAGCGCTGGAGGCAACTTTTGAGGGATGTGAATGGTCTCCCGGTTCTAATTGGGCTACCTGTTCTGATAGCCAGAATACAACCTCTATTCTTCGAAATGTAACCACGGATGAGGCCCATACAATACAGGTTATAAGCGAAGAATGGTCGCCGAACAACCGCTGGTTTGCGGGAATTGAGCCAAACAAATCACTTGAAGTTTTTGATGTTATGAAGGGTCAATCGGTTTCGGTTGCGGATGAGGTGGATCATTTTCTTTGGACACCATCTTGTGAGAGTAAGAAACCGTGATTGCCAAGTAGTCTTATAAAACTAAAACCCATCTACCTATTCAATTCAGCGTCTGGCCAGATTCAGTTCAGGTCAGGTCGCAACATCGCAGGTGTTAGTCGGGCATTCAAGTTGCCCTTCGATTTGAATCTTAAGCGAAGATTCGAGGGATTCTTCGGCTTCGCCTCAGAATGACATGAAAAAGCTGGCTTTTTGGGGTGTAACATGACGATTACGAGAGAGGATTAACAATGGACGAAATTCATCTCCAACACCTGCGCCACGCCATCGAGGTGGCGCGGCGGTCCAGGGAGAAGGGCAATCACCCTTTGGGGCTATTCTGGTTGACGAGAACAACGTGGTGCTGCTGGAAGCCGAAAACACGGTCAACAGCGGGCGCGACTGCACCGGCCACGCCGAAACCAATCTCATCCGCCTGGCCTGGCAGCGCTTCGACCCCGAAACGCTAGCCAAATGCACCCTCTACACCAGCACCGAACCGTGCGCCATGTGTTCCGGGGCGATTCATTGGGGCGGGGTCGGGCGGGTGGTGTTTGGCCTGAGCGAGCAGGGTTTGTACGCCATGACCGGCAGCAGCCACCCCGACAACGAAACCATGCACCTGCCCTGCCGCGAAGTCTTCGCCCGTAGCAGCCGGCCGGTGGAGGTCATTGGCCCGCTGATTGAGGCTGAGGCCAGGGTGGTTCACGAGGGATTTTGGGGGTAATAACGTAGTAAAACAGCTTGCTGTAATCAATCCATTTCCTTTACATCAAAACAATTCTGCTTAAAATCTCTTATGCGGACAACTGAATCTAAAGTGAGGAACTTTGATGAGTCCAAGAATTTTGGCCGAAGGAGATCTGATTTTCTGGTTTCACAGTTATGATGCTATCCAGGAAAATCGAGCCAGTGTTCATGTGGGTAAAGGCTCGCAGGATGACTCCAATGACGCCAAAATCTGGTTAGAGCCGGAAATTGCAGTAGCCCGACCAGGTCGGACGTTAAGAAAGCACGAGTTGAACCGCGCTCTCAGAATTATTGAGCAAAATCGAAATTTTTTAGTGGAGGAATGGCATGGCTTTAGAGGTCGAGCAAATTGAGGAGCAAATTGAGGTAAAACGATACAAAATACAGCACCCTGCTTCAGCTTACACTTTTCCTCAGGAAGCGCGGATTCATCAAGTACACTTTGAGGAAGAATATCTCCACCTCGAATTAACCGATGGACGCAAACTATCAGTGCCGTTATGGTGGATTCCCACCCTGCATAATGCCCCGCCGGAGGAACGGGAAAAGTATGAAATCAATCGCAGCCGGACCATGCTTATTTGGGATCCGGCTAAATGCGCTATCAATGACGAGGTACGGATTACCGATTATTTGGGGCCAAGTCATTAAGTTTTATATCTGGCCTGTCTTGTTTTAGAATCTCTCCCATAGAAAAGGGGGCGCGGGATGATGACAGAAACAATTGATGTTCATAAGGCCCAAATAAGTTTATCCGAATTAGTCTCACGAGTCATGGCGGGTACGGAAGTTATCTTGACCGAAGGTACAACCCCTCTGGTACGTTTGGTGCCTGTCGCCAATTTGCCAAGTCACTCTCGGGTGGCAGGTCTGCATCAGGGAGCTATTATCGCCAGTGATGATTTTGATGCACCTATTTTTGCAGAATATCCGGTTAGTTTCTTGTGGTAGATCACTCAACAAAACGGTTAGGCAGATAGGCAAACCTCCATGCAACCACCCCTCCGCGAGTGGGTTCCACCCCACCTCGAACAAGCTATTCAAGACAAAGCCGCCCACTACCGCGCCCTGACTTCGGCCCAACTCGAAGCCGAGGTTGAAACGCTGTTGGCGCAGCACGAGCAGTTCATGGACCGCGAGTGTCTCAGCCTGTACGCTGGCACCAACATTATGAACCCGCGGGCGGCGCGGCTGCTGGCGGCGGGGGTGGGCAGCCGGCCCAGTTTGGGCTACCCCGGCGATAAATACGAAACCGGCCTGCAATACGCCGAGCAGCTTGAAATTATGGTGGCCGAACTGTTGAAGGAACTTTTCCACTGCCATTACGTCGAGTTTCGGGTGGGCAGCGGCTCGCTGGCGAACCTGTACGCTTACATGGCCTGCACCCAGCCGGGCGACCGGATCATGGCCTTCTCCGAAGCCGCCGCCGGCCATGTGACCCATCACCAGGCCGGGGCCGCCGGCCTGTACGGATTGGACATCTACGAAGTGCCCTACGACGCCAGCCAAATGACCGTTGATCTGGAGGCGCTGGCCCGCCAGGCCCAGGAAATCAAGCCGCGCCTGATTATCATTGCCGGCAGCATGTGCCTCTTCCCCTACCCGGTGGCAGCGGTGCGCGAAATCGCCGACGCGGTGGGAGCATGGCTGATGTACGATGCGGCTCACATGTCCGGCTGATTGCCGGCGGCGAGTTCCAGCAGCCGTTGGCCGAAGGGGCGCACCTGATGACCTCTTCGACCTACAATCGTTTGGCGGCCCGCCGTCCGGCATGATCCTGACCAACTCACCGGATTTGGCTGAACGGCTGGAACAGATTGCCTTCCCCGGCCTGACCGCCAACTTTGATTTGAGCAAAACCGCCGCCTTGATTGTCGCCTGCCTGGATTTGCGCGACTTTGGCCGGGAGTACGCCCAAACCTGCATTGCCAACGCCCAGGCTCTGGCCGAAGCGATTGATGCAGGTGGCTGCCCGGTCTATCACGTCGCCGGACGAGGCTTTACCGCTTCGCATCACGTGGCAATTCCGGCGGCGGCGTTTGGCGGCGGCACCACGGCTTCGCGGCGGCTGGAAAAAGCCAATATCCTGACCAGCGGCATCGGCCTGCCCCTGCCGCCGGTGGCGGGCGATTACAACGCTATTCGGCTGGGTACGCAGGAAATCACCCGCTGGGGCCTGTCACCCCAGGATATGCCCACCGTAGCTGGACTAATCTGCCGGGTGCTGGTCAAAAAGGAAGCGCCGGAGCAGGTCCAGCCGGAAGTAGTGGCTCTACGGCAGAGGTTTCAAACCCTGCATTTTGTAAGATGAGGCGTAACTACTCAGTCATGTCATTTCGACCGAAGGGAGAAATCTCCGAGGCCGATGTAGCACGGTAGGGACGCTTCGCGTCGGCCTACGGCCTCGAAACCTGTCCTGCCGCTAGGTGTCGAAGGATGACATGAGGGCTGTAGTTACAAAAATTGTTACGTTTTACATTTTACCAATAACTTAAAAACAAAGGAGTTTTCCCAATGAGTCAAGACAGAGTAGCCCTATATTTGCAGGACGCTCACGAGCTGCGCGAGGGGATGAAGATCGCCCAGTATGCTGAAAAGCATGGGTTCGAGGCGGTGTGGCAGGCCGAAAGCCGGCTGGTGCGCGATGCGATTGTGCCGATGGCCGCGTTTGCCGCCGTCACCGAGCGGATCAAGGTGGGTTCCGGGGTCATCAACAACTGGACCCGCAATATTGGCCTGCTGGCCGCCACCTTTCTCACCCTCGACGATCTGGCCCCCGACCGGATCATTTGCGGCATCGGGGCCTGGTGGGACCCGCTGGCGGCCAATGTCGGCATCGAGCGGCGCAAACCGCTGCAAGCCATGCGCGAAACCATCGAGGTGATGCGCCGCCTGCTGAACATGGAAAACGTCACCTATGAGGGCGAGTTCCACAAAGTCAAAGGCATCGAGCTGGACGTGGTGCATGGCCGGCGCGAACCGCGCCACGTGCCGATGATGATCGGCGCGACCGGTCTGAAAATGATGGAGATGACCGGCGAGATTGCCGACGGCGCGGTGCTGAATTACTGCGTCCCGCCCGAATACAACCACGAAGCGCTGAGCGCCTCAAAACCGGGGCTGAACGAGCCGGGCGCACCCTGGACGACATTGACCGGCCGCAGCTTATGATCTGTTCGGTTCACACAGACCGCGCCCAGGCGTTGGACGGGGCGCGCTGGATGCTGACTCAATACATTGCCCAGCAGCCGCACATCACCAAAGCCAGCAATACCCCGCCCGAAACGGTGGCGAAAATCCAATCCATTCTGGGCTGGCCGGCGACCAAAGAGCAAATTCGGGAAGCAATGAAGCTGGTCCCCGATGAACTGGTGCAGCGAGTCACTGCCAGCGGCACGCCGGAAGAGGTCAAAGCCAAAGTGCGCGAATATGTCGCCAACGGCTGCACCTGTCCCATTCTGTATCCGCTGGGCGACCCCTACCTGATGATTGAGGTTTTCTCCGACGGGTACAGTGAATAACAGTTCCAAGAGAATTGCTGGTTAATCCGTGTTGCATGTTCCGTTTATTCAAGTCGCGCTGCCCGGTAAATTGATCAAAATTATGCCGCCAATTGCAAACAGGATACCGACGCCCTGCACCAGGGTCAGTGTTTCTCGAAAGATGAAGATACCGGCCAGCAGCACGACCAAAGCATAAAAAACCGTTTGCAAGCTGCCGACAACGCTTAACTCCCACCCGGCGACGAACATGTAGGTAAAGAATAGAATTTGAAATAAGTACAACAGCACAGCCCCTATCATCCAGGGGCTTTGAAACGCCCGGTGTAAGCTGCCCTCGTCTGAGGCTTTTTTGAGAAAAGCATCGGCTACGGCTACGGCAATAACCGCCAGAATGATGAACAACATTTGCAGCAGTTTTGGCATACATCGCTCCTAATTTTTGATTTGCCAGACCCTTACCTGGGCGTTAATCTCCAGTTGGCCCAGCGCTTTGGCGACCGAAATCCGGTGATGCCCATCGCGCACAAAATAGATCTCGCCTACCTGGATCAGCTCCACAGGTGGCAGGGCTGCGCCCATCTGTTGGGCGGTTGCCACCGCCAGCCAGCGGCTTTTCAGGTGATCGCACCGGGGATAAAAGTGGCGATCAAAGTCGAGACAGCGGCCCTGGCTGCCCCGAATCTGGCTGAGGGGCACAAGCTGCCAGCCGGCGGAATAGCAGCCGGGCGTTCCGGCTGGCTTGCTGAGCAGTTCCGCTATGATGGCGGCTCAATCCTCTTGATGTGACCTGAAGGTAATGAAGCATCCTTGCCTCCGTGTCCGGCTGGCCCTGAAAGGCGAGCGCTAACTTATAAATTTGTCGTTGGATCAGGTAGGGTAAAGGTGTTGTTGGGAGTGGGAAGCTAACGTTGGTTTACGTCCCCACTATAGCCGAAAAAAGAGGCCAGTACAGGTAATTTTCCTCCCGATTACCTGACTCTTTGGGGAGGTGGGGAGTGTTGGGGATAAGTTGGGCAAG
>JAAUSP010000226.1 GCA_012032575.1 Anaerolineales bacterium
TTAAGGTACCCCAGGCCCCGCTTCGCAGACCCCCAATAAGTTGTGCCGCTCATCACCTGGGTAACGGTGGCCCCATTGGTGTTGTCCAACGCCGGGGCTACGCCCATTATTTCGTTGATGGTGTGCATTGTCCCCGTTCCCGGCCCGGCCGCCGGTTCGGTGAACGTACTCTGCGTCCCGGCTGTACCCGCGTTCAGCCGGTTGTACAGGTCTTGCAGGGTGTAGGAACTGGTCGCATTGGGCGCGCCCGGCGAGTCGGGGCTGCCGGCCCACACCTGCCAAACCAACAACAGGTTGGCCAGTACTGAGATAATGATGATGGGTAAAAGATACTTGTTACGCATAGCAGCCTCCTGGTTTACAATTTATGATTGGATAAAAAAACTACCTGTAGGGGTTTGTTAATGGGGGCGCGTGTACCGGGCCAACCTTAGCTTACCGGAGCGTGGTGGCGGCTCGCAACCCGAATGATTAATGGATATTATCTACTAATTTAACCCACCTGGCCGCCGAATTCAATAAATTCTACGTTAAGGTTGAGGAGTTGGAGGGGAGGGGAGGAAAAAACAGCGCCGGTTAATAACCGGCGCTGGGGGAGAAAATCTACCGCCAGAACAGTTGGAGCGATCAAGCTCCGCCGCGAGTTAAATGGTTTCGCGCATTGGCATACACCTTAGCCCAAACCGCAAAGACCAGTTGCAACTCCGCCGGGTCAATATCCTGGCCCAGAATTCCCAGTACCTCGCTAAAGGCCCGCCCGACCCGCTCGGCGGCGGCCCGGCCGGACTCGGTTAGATAGACCCGCTGCATGCGCCGATCGGTCGGATCGGCGTGCTGGCTGACATAACCCAGCCGGGCCAGCTTTTTAATCTCTTTGGTCATAAAGCTTTTATCAACGGCCAAAATATCGCTCAACTCAGACATGGTTAGCCCATCCTGGAGGTGCAACTCCAGCATGACGTAATACAAACTGCTGTTCTTCAAGCCAATGTCGGCCAGCCGCTCACCAACGGCCCTCATTACCAGGCGGTACGCCCGGCTAATATGGAAATTGATGGTCAATTTTTGGGGCAACGGTTATCTTCCTGGGGTATAAATTCAAAACTAATTGCTGCCTATCGTATAAATAAATGCACATAAAGCAAATTCTGGCACGGTTCATTTGCCCCATCCGCCACCTTTACAAATTCTGTGCTGTTGCCAGCCTATTCACCCGACCACGGTTTGCGCCGTGGCAGCCAGCGGGGTACGTTAGCCTTATACATCCGATACGACGCCCCAAAGCGGGCTTCCAGCCCCGGCTCTTCAGAGAGCACAAAATAGACGTGATTGACCAGAATGAAAACTCCGGCCCAAACGGCAATGACCCCCGAACCCCAGAACAAAGCCTGACTGATTAATAACAAAGCAACGGCGCTAATCATCGGATTTCGGACATATTGATAGGGTCCAACCGCCACCAACTTTTGCGTTGGGTCCCAAGGGGCGAGGGTGCCTTGGCCGATACGAATAAACAGGCTGACACACCAAGCGAACAGGGTTAATCCAGGGATAAGAAGCATCATACCGAGAATACGTGCGATCCATCCAAGGAGCGAGCCATCACCCCAACGCGGATCAATTGCTGCAAAAGCAGCCAGCAGCCACCCCGGCACAATCACAACGACCACAAAGGGCAAAATCAGAATGGATAGCAGATGCCGAAGTGCTGTCAACATAGCTTTAGATCGTTACCGATTTGCATCCGTAACGGCACTGTGGGCCGAGTTTACCCGGCTGGCAGGGGTTACAGATGAATATCTGTGACCAGCTAAAATAAAGGACCAGCCGATTAAGGCCGGTTCTTTGACCAAACAATTTATGCTTTTCTTGATGCGCTGGCCCTTTGCCTTAAAGAACGCACGGGAAGTTTAGAGCGTATCCAATAACTCCTTATCTTCGTCTTGAATTTGCTCTACCCCTTCCACATCCATAACTATAGATTTGGCTTTATTCCTCAAGGCTACACGAGCTTCAACAGTTTCGCGTGTTGCTTTAGCTATCTCGCGTTGCTTATCTTTATCCTTTGGTACGGGTATTAATATTTCAAGGATGCGATTACCTAACGTATCTATAATATCCTGGGTGAATTGCTTGGAGCGAATCTGCCTTTTGACAACAGGAGTATTCAAACAGGCAAAGAGTAGCCAATTATCAATAACTTCGGGCTTTAACACTCGAATTTTATAAATGTGACTCTGAAAGAGCATACGGGTATCGCTTTCGGTAACAATTGCACTTGTTCCAATTAAATAAGTGCCATCCCTTACCATCAGAATATCTCCCGCTTGTACATCGAGTTTGCCTTTCAAACTCTCGTAAAGGGCTTCATTTACCCCTTGTTTAGGGTCTGTTTTCAATTCCCAGTTTGAAATGTCGGATGTTCGGATAAAGGGAATTGGCCCCGTTCCATAAGCCATTTTTCCGACTTCAATACCCGTGGTGATATTCAAAACCTTTTCCTTAATTAATTCACCAACCCGTACAAGCGTATGTGTTTGAGCTAACTTTTGCAGGTGTTCAGCTAATTCAGGGTCATAATACTTGGGGACAAGGGTAAAATTTTGGATATTTGATTTTTGTAACAGGAAACCGAGATGGTCTTGTTTTATAGGTTTGCTTTCGCCTACCAATTGGGTATATCTTTGAGCGATAATTGGCACATCATCGAGTAAAATGTCTTTCCCATCCACTCCTTTTCTGATAGTGGGATTGCCCCGCGAATCATGACCGCACCATTTCGCATCAGCCATAAAGATTTCATAATCATCCAGTGATTTGCCTTTTGCCACAACCAGCGTACAGACTTTTGTATGGGTGCCACCCTTCCCACTGGTCTTAAAGAGCGCTTCAGGAAGCGTTATCACCGCTTTAAGGGTGGTTCTCTCAAGTAACCAATTGAGTAGATAAGTATAGGACGGATTGCCTAACATACTTTCCGGTAACACAATCCCTAGCTTGCCGCCATCTTTCAGAAATTGCAGACACCGTTCTAAAAATACAATTTGGGGAGATTGGTCATCGTGTAATATTGTGGTCTTCTCAGTGTTTCCTGTTTTGTATCTTTTCCATTTGTGGCCTAAATCGAATTGCGAAAGAACTTCCTCGCCTTTAATGGGTATTTTTGAGCCAAAAGGCGGATTTGTTACAACAAGGTCAAATGTTCCCAATTTGATGGCATCACGGGTGGCATAGTGCCATTCATCGGTGGGGAGCAGGGAGTTTTCACAAAACACGCCGCCGCGCCCATCGCCGATGATAGCCATATAAGCCTTTGTAACTTTCGCCAAGAAAGCATCCTTATCAATGCCACGGAAGCATTTCGTAGCTATGTCGCGTTTCTTGCGCTCAAGCTGTACATCGTTCCAACCCTTTTGTTTAGCCTGCGCTTCTAATTTTTTCCAAACATGCTCAAGCGCCATAATTAAAAAACCGCCGGAACCCGAGGCCGGGTCTAAAATTATCTCCCCTGGGTCCGGGTCAAGAATGCCGATAATCATTCGGACGACATTTCGAGGGGTAAAAAATTGTCCTTCTGACCCTCGTAAAGCTGGCCCGATAAACACTTCAAAGGCGTCACCGATGGCGTCTCGTTCAGCTTCGGTCAAACAATAGTTTTGTAATTCGCCTACCACATAGGTAATACTGTCAGCATCAAGCGTGATAGTGTCTCGGTTAGAAAAACGTCGGCATATTCAGGTTTTACCTTGTTCTCAAAAAGGTCAAGAATACGTTTTTGGACATCTTTGGGGCTTTCATTATGCCCACTACGAAAAGTAACAACTTCGTCTACACCTGTATTAACTTCGTCATATATCTTGCAAAAGAGGACGTTTACAATTTCCTGAGCAAGGGCCTCGTCACGGGTAATACCTGTGACATTTCCGGCGAGATGATTACGAATATCCCGGAAAACTGCCTTGAGGTTAGAGGGTTTCTTGAGGTCTTTCCTGCGGAAGAAGCCAATATCTTCGATTCTTTGCCCAAAGCGGGGAATATTGGGAAGCTCTACATAGGTCTGACGCCCATCTTTGTGAACAACTTTTCTCAAATAAATATGGTCTTGTCCGTTGAACCATACCCCTACTTCGGCAGGACTCAGAGCCATATAAATTTTCAGTTGGGCTAAACCATCTTTGCGGTTTTTCTTCTTGCACTCGACAATTAAGAATAAGTTGTCCTCTATCCTTTTATCTGACATAAAAACAGCAATGTCAATAGGATAAGACTTTTCCTCATCGGATGGCCGCCGCCGAACGCGAAATTGTGGACGGGTGTGGAGGTGAGTTTTAGGATATCCGTAATCTTCAACCAGGCGGCGGGCAAAAACTTGGACAGCTTCCACTTCTTCAGGCGTAGCTTTTACCTGTTCTCCCGATATATAATCTAAAATATACCCTGCTTTAATCTCTGAAGTGGTCACATGAGACTCCATTTTTGCTTTACCTATGGTAGAACGTATGAACTATTCTACTATACTTTGCAGAGCATAACAAACTGAATAAGGCAGGGGAGTAAGAATGAGATTTCCAGTTAGCAGGTTGGACTGAACACTGTAAAACCCAACAAACTACCTCATTCCGAAATGGGTTGGGTCGAGGCACGAGACCCAACCTACTAACTGTGAGGGTAGGCATTCCCACGCAGAGCGTGGGAACGAGAAACCGCAGGCAGGGCTACCCCTCCACAATCTCAATCTCCTCCTCACTCAACCCATACAACTCATACACCAACCGATCCATCTGCCGGTCCGTCGCCTCGATTTGCCGCTGCAGCACCGTCCGCGATTGCGGCACACTCTCCCCGGCCAGCCGTTGGTGCAGACTCAACATCTGCTCGACTAGCCCCACCATTGATCGTGCCGCGCCTTGTCGGTTGGGTTGGTGAAGTTTGGGGAAACTATGGGTAATTGTGCGAGATGACCACGCTTTACCTGAGCAAGGGCTTCACCCATTTCAGGATTAATAAAATTCGAGTAGTACCACTGCAACAACCGTGAATTTATGAGTCCCAAAATATATCTTAGGTCGAACACATTGTCTGGTGCAACGATTGTATATAAGTTATCACGGACAATAAATTGCTTGGTATCTAAGGCCGCGACAAGATAGTAACCGGTCTGACGAATGACTATTTGGAGGGGGCATCATAATTGGCTGAGTAACGTGGTTCAGCTAACCAATCTCCAAAACTTATCCAGTAATTGTTATTCCAGAGAATCTGATAACGTTGAATGAGACTTCCTCTAAGTAAAGGACGGAATGTACTATCGTGTGACATTTCAGAGACAAACGGCTTTTCCTCTACAATTTTTCGTGTCTGCGGTGGTTTACCTTTGCCAACTTGGAAAGGTTTTGCTCCCTGTGTAATAACGCAAAGTTCATCAAGTAACTTCAACATTCGTAGTTTTCTGGCAATATTTGCATACTCGGGGCGTTCAAAGATATTTACGGGCTTACCATTAATTAACTGCCAGTTGTTTTGACGAACAGTATAACTCACTATAGAATCATCTTTGTTCACTATACTTATGTTGATTTCATGACCATCATTAGGAAGCCACTTTTTGATTATTACTGTCTCCGTGTCTACTTTGGCATTTTGAAAGACGTGATATTGATAGTGGACAATGCTTTCTAGCTGTGTTTGGCTAAAAAGGTGTTTACGAACGTGGGTAGAAGTCAAATTCGAGAGCCAAGTATTAGGAATAATCTGGCCAATGATTCCTCCATTCCTTGTTAATGCAAGAGCCTTTTCGATAAAAAGCAAGTAGGTATCAAGCTGGTAATTTTGAAGATTGAAATTTGTTAGCAAATAGGTGACTTCACCCTGTGATAAGGATGCCCCATACGGCGGATTCCCAATCACCGCATCAAAGCCGCCATTGCGCATAATTTGGGGAAACTCCTTTTGCCAGTCAAAGGCGTTGACCCGGTGCAGCTCCTCCTCGTCAAACAGGGCCAACTGCTGCCCGCCGCTGTAAAAATCCGGCCCAATCAGCGAGTTGCCGCACTTGATGTTGTTGCCCAAATCCGGTAATACTCGCGCCTGGATCAGCTCAAGCTGCGGGCTGAGCGCCTTTTCATCCTCCAGCACCCGCAGCAGCAGCGATAGCTTGGTCACTTCCACCGCCTGCGGGTCAATGTCCACCCCGTAGATATGCGCCAGCAAAATCCGCTTCCGCTCGGCCATGCTCAATTTCCAGCCGCCCGTCTCGGTCTGGTACAGTCGCGGCTGCCGGCCTTTGGCCCATTTGGTAGGGCCATCTTCAATATAGCGGTCGCGATACCAATCCAGCAGAAATTGATACGCCCCCAGCAAAAACGAGCCTGACCCGCAGGCCGGGTCGGCAATTTTTAACCTCTCGACCTCCTGCGGCTGCTTGCCTTCGACCAGTTTGCCGACCGTCTGCCGCACAATGTACTCGACAATATAAGTCGGCGTGTAATACACCCCGCCGGCCTTCTTTACTTCCGGCTTATCCTCCACCTCGGCCCGGTGGCCGCCAGGGGTCAGCCGGATGACCTTGCCCAAAAACTGCTCATACACCTGCCCCAATATATCCGCCGACAGCACCGAAAACTCATACGGGCTATCGGGATAATAGATGTGCCGGAGGATGTCTTTGAAGATTTTGTCATCCACCGCCAGCCCCGGCGTCAACCGGTCCGGCGCCTCGTCCCGGCCCTTTTCCGGCTGAAAGTGAAACAACCCCGAATTGTAGCGGTCATCGGCGCGCCGGAACACCTCCATCAACCGGGGATAAATCTCCGCCGCCTTCGCCAAATCCCGCAGTTGGCCGTAAGGCTCCAGCCCCCGGTCCTCGGCAATCCGCAAAAAGATGACTCGGTCAATAATCCGCTGCACCGCAAAATTCAACTGGCGCTGGCTCAGGCTGTTCCGCCGGGCCAGATTTCGGGCCAGACTGTCCCGCCACCGCTCGATCTCCTGCAAAAAAACGCTGTCAACCTCGGTCGTGCCCTTCTTGGCCTTTGTGCTTTCCACATAGCGGTCAAAGGCCCCCTTCTGGATCGCTTCCGGCGAAAACGTAGCCACCAGTTCGTCCCAATGGGCCGGGTACTGCTCATACTGTAAATACATAATCCGCGCCGCCGCCGCTTTATCCGCCTTGTCCGGCTGCACCCGGCAGTCATACACCGCAAACTCCTCAAAATCGGTCAGGATGCTCAAGGGCAGCTTGGCGCTCCAGGCATACCGCCGCAGTTGATAGGCCGGGTGCGTATCCTCTTTAATATTGACCGACGGTTTCTTCGCCTCCAGAAAAAACTTCCGCTGCCCGCCCACCCGAAACCCATAGTCGGGCGCTTTGGTAGCCTGCCCCACCTTGAGCGCATCTTCGTGAACAACCTCTTTGTAGGCTTCGGCGTAGCCCTTGTCGTTATCAATATCCCAGCCTAACAATTTAAACAACGGATCAATAAACTCTCGCCGCACCTGGGTCTCATTGTATTTGCCAGATTTATAATCGGGCAGATTATCCCGAAAACGTTCAATCAGCAGGTTAAGTTGAGCAGGTATAGCCATGATTTTGCCCTTTTTCTCGTTTTCTTTCTCGTTCCCACGCTGGAGCGTGGGAACGAGAAAGTCCGGCTGCCCCCATTATACCCGAATCGGGGCCAACTGAACAGGGGATGAGGGGAAAATTAAGGGAGAAACCGGGTTGGGCGCAGGGTCAGAACACGGATGGGTAGAATTAACGGATTTATTGTTGGCTAATCCGTTTCATTCTGCGCATCCGTGTTCTTAACCTGTAGAGCATAAGCCAAAAACATCGGTTAGGTTTTCCCAAAAGATCGGTTAGGTTTTCCCAAAACATCGGTTAGGTTTTTCAAAAAGATCGGTTATGTTTTCCAAAAACATCGGTTATGTTTTTAAAAACATCGGCTATGTTTTCCAAAAACATCGGTTATGTTTTGGGTAAAAGCGGGATCGTCTGATGTTGGGGAGGGGTCAAGTTAAAACAAAACCCCCAACAGCTATAAGCTGCCGGGGGTTTTAAGTGACCGGGTCCAGCCGGTTGTTCGATCAGGCTTAACTGACGGTCAGAGGAATTTCGAGGATGCCGGTTCGGGTAACAGTCTGGCTCATTAAAGCCCGGACAGTCAGGGTATAATCGCCTGCCGTTAAAGCAGCCGGGATCAGGAACATCAACTCGGCGTTGTTATTTTTACCCACCACCTCCACCCGGCTTTCGCTGTTATCAGCCCCGACAAAAAAGATACCCTGGTTGGGATCAGCCGGATCAAATTTAAGGCGGTCCCCCAGAATTTGGGCCATGCCCCCCGGCGTTAGCTTACTGTTGCGCTGGCCGCTGTTCAAATCGGTAAATTGCAGCAGCCGGGGGCGGGCTTCGCCGGGGAGCTGCTTCTGGGTCTGGACCGTCCCCTGGGTGATCCGGCGCAAGTCTACGCCAGGGGTAATGCTAATCTCAATCCAGTTACGGCTAGACGAAAAACTGTCCATTGGGCCATCAAAATTACCTTTGATGATCAACCCGCAGTTAAACATCGGGGTATTGATCCGAAACCCGTCGAGCAGCAGCGTTTGAATGATGGTGAAGAAATCTTTCAACGCCGCATAAGCATCCGCCTCGGTGGTGGTCGAACCCCGCGCCACCATGCGCTGGATGATGCTCTCCAGGTTGACGGTGCCGCTCGACTGCACCACCGCCCGGTACACTTCGCCTTCGCCCGTCAGATTATTGGGGTGTAAAGAGTATGAAATTGCCATAATCTGGAGCCTCCTTAAAGCTCCGCTAAAACAAACCAATAAAATTTAATGTTGTTAAGAACATTATCACAAAAACATTAGGGAGTCTGTAAATTCTACGTTAATATTATTAAGTAATTATAGGAAAACGGGAGTGATACTTAATCAAACCGATCGGTTGAGGGTACTAAACTAAGCCCGTGACCATTGAATTCTGGCCCATTGAGCAAAAACTACGAATTGCCCGAACCTGCGGTACAAAAATTTTTAGTGAAAATTTGTGTAATTCGTGGCGAAAAATCCTGTTTGCCGCAGGTGGCTCAGCCCGGTTAAATTTGAAGGTTCAGGTGATTGAGGTTAGGAAAGAGATGCTTAACGGTTACTCCATTTATAACGCAAAATCGAAAAGCGCGGTCCCCCAAAAATTAAGGGTTTTGGAAAATGGAGTTTCTTTTAAGGTTGCGGCTCTTGCGCCGGTAAAAGAAAAAATAATTTGTGACATTTGTGTAAATTCGTGGCAAAAATAGCCAATTGTAGTCGGGAACATTTCCGTTTGGGGGCGAGTTTTTAGACCAGCCCACCCGGAAATCCATTTCCGGGCCAGTAAACAGCGCCGAATTAATCCGGCTAGCCTCGTTCACAAGGCGCTGCTTACTGGCTCGGCGACTTCATCGCCGGGCGGGTTATACGAGACAACAAGTTCGCCCCAAACGTGAAATGCTCCCATAACCGGGTGATAATTTGGCAAGTAGGCTAAACAGGGCTATCTTTAAATAAACGTAACACCGCAACCATGTCATTTCGAGCGACGTTAGAAGCGAGACGCGAAGCGTCCTAATCCGCCGTTTGCAAATAGCGGTATCGTAGATTTCTCGGCTTTCAGCCTCGAAATGACATGGGGAGAGTAGTTGCAAAAACACTGCAAGATAGTGGGTTAAATGATATTGACGGATGTTCAACGGTTTGAACGTCAACGCTTGACTGTTACCGGCGTGGTCCAGGGGGTCGGCTTCCGGCCTTTTGTTTACGGACTGGCGGCGCGGCACGGTCTAACCGGCTTTGTCGGCAACCACAGCGGCGGCGTGTTCATCGAAATCGAGGGGCCGGGGGCGATGCTGGCAGCTTTTGGGCGCGACCTGATCAGCCTGGCTCCGCCGCTGGCCCATATCGAGCGGGTGGCGGTCGAAGCCAGGCCGGTTCAGGGCGATACCGATTTTACCATTGTCCACAGCCGGGCCGAAGCTTCGCCCATACCCTGATTTCGCCCGATATTTGCCTCTGCGCCGACTGCCTGCGCGAGCTGTTCGATCCCCAGGACCGCCGTTACCGCTACCCCTTTATCAACTGCACCAACTGCGGGCCGCGTTTCACCATTATCCAGAACATTCCCTACGACCGGCCCTACACCACCATGGCCGGCTTCACTATGTGCGCCGACTGCCAGGCCGAATACGAAAACCCGCTTAATCGGCGCTTCCACGCCCAACCCAACGCCTGCCCTGTCTGCGGACCCCACATCTGGCTGGAACTGAATTCCAACCTTCAACCTTCAACGTTCAACGTTGAAGGTTCAACGTTGAACGTTCAACGTTCAACCTTCAACCTTCAACCCTTAGAGGCCGCGCAGCAGTTCCTTGCCGAAGGGCGAATCCTGGCCGTCAAAGGGTTGGGCGGGTTCCACCTGGCCTGTGATGCCGCCAGCGACGAGGCGGTGCAAACACTGCGCCAGCGCAAAGGCCGGGTGGACAAACCCTTCGCCGTGATGGCCCTGGATGTGGCAACCGTCCGCCAATTCGCCGAACTCTCCGCCGAGGAAGAAACCCTCCTCTCCAGCAAAGAACGGCCCATTTTACTCCTGCGCCAAAAGCCCGGCTCCCTGTTATCACAATTCATCGCCCCCGGCAACAACTCCATCGGCGTCATGCTGCCCTACACCCCCCTCCACTACCTCCTCCTCACCCCACCCAA
>JAAUSP010000227.1 GCA_012032575.1 Anaerolineales bacterium
AACACGGTACGCTGCCGTTGTACGGCGATTTGAACCGGATTCTGGAGGTATTGGAATTCTCCGCCGAAGAGCGGGCCAGACAAGCCGAACTGCTGCCCCAACGCGCCACCACCCTGGAAAAAGTCCTGGGCCGGACTTTATGCTATAATGACGTTGCCAATGCCTTGATCCAGGGCTTTGCCGAACAGCTTAACCTGAACCTGGAGCCGCAGCCTCTATCCGAACTGGAACAAACCCTGGCTAACAAACTACGGGCCGAGCAATACGCCCACGATAGCTGGAACAAAAGAGTCTAACAATTTCAGATTTCAGATTTACGATTAAAAGAATCAAATCGTAAATCGTAAATCGTAAATCGTAAATCGTATATGGTTATCGGTGTTTGCACCCTCGAACTCAATATCCCCACCGCGGGTTCGCTCAAGGATAAGCGGCAGATTGTCAAAAGTGTCGCGGCCCGGCTGCGGAATGAATTCAACATCTCCGTGGCCGAGGTGGACCGGCTGGACTCGTGGCAAACGGCGGTCTTGGCCGCCGTAACCGTCTCCGGCGACCGGGAATATGCCCACGGCTTGATGACTCGTGTGGCCTTGTGGGTGGAGCGCACCCGGCTGGATTGTGATCTGGTGGATTACGAGATTGAACTGATTTGATAATGCCAGTTTATTCACCACTCTGCCTCAGCCTCGGCACCGCCAATGCCTACCTGGTTCCGGCCCAAACCGGCTATGTGCTGATTGACACCGGCGACCCCGGCCTGACCTTCCTGCTTTTTCGGGCGCTGCAACGGCATCAGATTTCCCCCCGCGAAATAAAGCTGATTATTCTAACCCACATCCATTTCGACCACATCGGCGGATTGTGGCAGGTGCAGGCTGCCTCCGGTGCGCCGGTCATGGTCCACGAGATCGAGGCGGCGGATTTGGCCGCCGGACGGGTCATCATTCCGGCGGGAACCTATCCGATCACCCGGCGGCTGTCTCGCCTCGGCCAATGGATAGCCGGCTTCTGCCGTTTCCCCGGCTACCGGGCCGAACACCTGGTCAGGGGCGCGGAACAAGCGCTGCACGAATTCGGCCTGGTCGGGCGGATTGTCCACACCCCCGGCCACAGCCCCGGCTCGACCAGCATCATCCTGGATAACGGCGACGCCTTTGTGAGTGACTTATGCCCCAACACGTGGTACAACCGCCGTTTTCTCCATTCTCACTTTCCCCCCTACGCCGACGACGTAGCCGCCGTTTTTCGCAGTTGGGCGCGGCTCCTCGATTCGCCAGCACGCATGCTGTATCCGGGGCATGGGCCGGCGTATCGGGTGGAGGAGCTAAGGGAGGACAAGGCATGGCGGGAACAACAAAAAGCCCGACGCTGAAGCATCGGCCAGATTTGTCAATCAGAACAATCAATCAAAAATTATAAAACCTCTCAGATTTATTGCCATCACCCCTCAAACCATCTATAATGAAAATAGTACATCTTGTGTAGAAAACTTGTTCTAGCGCCAGATATAGTGCGAATTTGCGAATGGCGAATGGCGAATCCGTTCATTCGCCATTCGCTCATTCGCCATTTCTTTGGAGGCCCCTATGGAAGTCGGAATTGTCCGCCGGGTAGATATTGACCAACAGATGCAGGAAGCGTACCTGGATTACGCCATGAGCGTTATCGTGGCGCGGGCGCTGCCGGATGTGCGGGACGGCTTGAAGCCAGTCCACCGGCGCATCTTGTACGCCATGCACGATATGGGTCTGCGGGCCAGCCAGCCGTATAAAAAGAGCGCCCGTATCGTCGGCGAGGTGCTGGGCAAGTATCACCCTCACGGCGACGCGGCGGTGTACGAGGCGATGGTCCGCATGGCCCAGGATTTCTCGATGCGCGCCCCGCTGGTTGACGGGCAGGGCAACTTCGGCTCCGTTGACGGCGATCCCCCGGCGGCCATGCGCTACACCGAGGCCCGCCTGGCCAGCCTGGCCGGCGAGATTATGGCCGACATTGACAAAACACAGTGGATTTTGTGGACAACTTCGACGGCAGCCTGACCGAGCCGGACGTGCTGCCCACCAAAGTGCCCAATTTCCTGATCAACGGCGCGGCCGGCATTGCCGTAGGCATGGCGACCAGTGTGCCGCCGCACAACCTGGGCGAGGTGTGCGACGCCCTGACCTTCATGCTGGATCAGATGGCGAAAAATAAAGAGGTCGAATTTGAAGATTTGCTCAAATTCATCCAGGGGCCGGATTTTCCCACCGGCGGCATTATCTATCGCTTCGCCGGAGAAAAGTCCGCCGACGGCGACAACGACCTGATCAAAACCGCCTATGCCACCGGGCGTGGGCGGATCACCGTCCAGGCCAAAGTGCATGTCGAAGAGATGAGCCGCAACCGCAACCGCCTGGTCATCACCGAACTCCCCTACCTGACCAACAAGGCGGCGCTGGCCGAAAAGATTGCCGAACTGGCCCGCGACGGCAAAGTCGAGGGTCTGGCCGATTTGCGCGACGAGTCCGACCGGCAGGGCATGCGCCTGGTCATCGAGTTGACCCGTACCGTCGAGCCGCTGGAGGTGGTCAAGCAGCTTTTTAAATTGACCCCGCTGCAAAGCACCTTCAGCATCAATATGCTGGCCCTGGTCGAAGGCGAGCCGCGTTTGCTGCCGCTGAAACGAGCCTTGCAGCTCTTTATCGAGCACCGCCAGGACATCATTACCCGCCGCAGCCGCTATGATTTGGAACAGGCCCAGCAGCGAGCGCACATTCTGGAAGGGCTGCGGGTGGCGCTGACCCATCTGGATGAAGTGATTGACATCATTCGCCGCTCTCAATCGGCGGACACGGCCAGGGAAAACCTGCGCAAAAAATTCAAACTGAGCGACATTCAGGCCACGGCTATTTTGGACATGCCCCTGCGCCGGCTGGCCGCGCTGGAACGGAAAAAGATCGAGACCGAGTACAAAGAACTTCTGACCCGGATCAAACATCTGGAAGATTTGCTCAAAAACCCCAAGAAAATCCTGAGTGTTATCAAGGAAGAACTGGCCGAACTCAAAACCAAATACGACTCGCCTCGCCGGACCACCATCGTGGACCAGATGGCCAACGGCAAGCCGGTTATGGCCGGCGATCTGGTTCCCGCCGAAGCGGTGGTGGTCGCCGTGAGCCACAGCGGGCGGGTCTGCCGCTGGCCCGCCGAGGAAGGGTTGGAGCCGGCGCGGGGCAGACAGAAGGACCCGCTGGCAGCAGCGGTCCCGGCCCACACCCGCGATACCCTGCATCTATTCACCGCCACCGGCCGGGCGATCATCATTCCGATGCACCAGGTTCCCATCGGCAGCGGGCCGGGCGATGGCCCCAGCCTGAGCGAATTCAATTCCGGGCCGATCCAGCCGATTGTAGCCGGACTAGCCCTGGGTAACACCGAGGAACACACCGGCTACCTGTGCCTGGCGACACGCCAGGGTAAAGTCAAGCGGGTGTTGTTGAGCGATCTGGATGCCGTGCGCGGCAGCGAGGCGGTGGTCATCGGGCTGGATAAGGGGGATACGTTGCTGACCGCCTTTGCCACCCCCGGCGAAGGTGAACTGTTGTTGGTCAGCGCCCAGGGCCAGGCCATCCGTTTTGCCGAAGAGGAGGTTCGTCCGATGGGCTTGCCGGCGGGCGGGGTGATGGGTATGAAACTGGGCGGGAATGATGAACTGGCCGGGGCCGGGCTGGTCAAATCGCGGGGGAATGTAGCTTTGCTGACGCGGCAAGGGCAGGGCAAGCGGGTCGAGTTGAGCGAATTCCCCAAACAGGGCCGGCACGGTCAGGGGGTAGTGGTCTTAAAATTGACCGCCGGAGATGCTATTGCCGCTGCGGCAACCGTCACCGGCTCGGATCGGGTTATGCTGCTGTCACAAAAGGGCAACAACAAGACCGTTTTTGCCCGGTCGCTGCCCAGGTTGAGCCGCGCTCAAAATGGGGAAGAGTTGATTGCCATCAGAGGGAAGGATCAGGTGGGGGGACTCATTGTGTTGGTAACTTAGGCGGTTGCAGGATTTAATTAGCCAAAACGTGTTGCGTGTTGCGTGTTCCGTTCGCTTTACATCACGCAACACGCAACACGAATCAAACCACCTGCTTTCCCCGGTTTTTCTTGTCCTATTCATCTGCCCGTGATATAATCCACCAACTGTGTGACCTGAGAGGTTGACGGTTGGATAGAGGAGGGTACCTATGGAAGTCACCACCAAAGAGCTTCGCCGCTGCGATTTGGTCATCGCCAAAGGGAGAATTGACACCGCAACAGTCAAAACACTCTCTGAAGCTCTGGCTAAAATCAAAGAGGCCGGCCGTTACAAAATTGTTTTAAATATGAAGGATGTAACCTACATTTCCAGCGCCGGACTGAGCGAGTTGATTGATACCCAGAACACCTGTAAATATCTCAAACGGGGTGAGTTGGTGCTGGCGGAAATGCCGCCGCGTATCCGTGAAGTGTTTGAACTGGCCGGATTGACCCCTTTATTCAAGATATACGATACCGAAATCGAGGCGGTGGGGAATTTCTAAAGCCGCTCAAATCATTTGATGAATGCAAGGCAGCCGTCATCACTGGCTTTACGGCTCGGGTGGCGGCTTTTTCTTGGAGTTAAAATATTCTGGTCCATTTGGCAGGTTGGACGAGGGGAAGACTGGTTAATTTCCAACCATCCACCCTTCCAACCATCCACCCTTCCATAGTTTCAATGCCCTCAAAAAACGAACTGACTGTTGCCGGGTCCTTTGAAAATTTAGCCAAAATCAGCGACTTTGTCGAGCAGGCCGCGCAGCAAGCCGGCCTGGATGAGCGGAGTGTTTACGCCATTCAGATGGCGGTGGACGAAGCCTGCACCAATATCATCGAGCATGCCTACGGCGGTGAGGGCAAGGGCCGGATTCGCCTGACCTGCTCGGTCCAAAGGGATGGCCTTCAGATAGAAATTTATGACCAGGGCGTTGCTTTTGACCCCGACGAGGTCCCCGAACTGAATACCCAGGCCCCGGCCGGGGAACGCCAGCCGGGGGGCATGGGCCTCTTTTTTATCCGCAAATTGGTGGACCGCGCTGAATTTACGTTTGGCACCCGCCAGGGCAATCGGTTAACCCTGTTTAAACGACGAGAAGCAAGCCATGACTGAATCTTATCCCCTGGCCCCGGCCGATCATCGGGAGGTGTGGCGGCTGCAACAACTGGCCCTGTTGAGCCAGGTGGCCACCCAGGTCACCAACATTGTGGAGTTGGACGAACTGTTGGTCCGGGTGGTCGGCCTGATTTACCAGACCTTCCAATTTTACAACGTCTCGATTTTTACTCTGGAAGGTGAAGCCCTGCTGAGCAAAGCGCAAGCCGGTCCAAGCGGGACCTTTTCCGTGGACGATGCTTTTGCCCCGGTCGAGCGGATTGAGGTCAGGCTGGGGGCGGGACTCATCGGCTGGGTGGCCCAACAGCAGCAGGAGTTGGTGGTCAGAGATGTCTCCCGCGAGCCGCGCTTTCAATACAGCCCGGAGATGCCCCACACCCAGGCCGAAATAGCCCTGCCGCTCAAAGTTGAAGACACGTTGCTGGGCGTGCTGGATGTCCAGCTCGATTACCCCGAAGATTTTGATGAAAGCGATTTGTTGGTGCTGCGGGTGCTGGCGGCCCAGGTGGCGATGGCGATTGAAGATACCCGCCTTTACGCCCAGGCTTACCGCCGCGGCGATTATCTGGCCACCATCAGCGCGGTCAGTTGGGCCGTGGCTTCCATTCTGGATGTGGACGAACTCCTGGAGCAAGTGACCGAACTGATCCGCCACTATTTTGATTATCCCTTTGTCCAGGTTTTTACGGTGCAGGTTGGCCGGCGGCAGGTGGTCTACCGGGCCGGGAGCGGGCTGCGGGCCGAAGCCCTGAAAGATACCGATCTGGCCTATCCGCTGGATGACCCGCATGGCCTGATTCCCCTGGTGGCCCGCACCGGCGAGTCGGCCCTGGTCAACGATGTAACCCTTGAGCCGGCTTACCGTCCGTCGGAATTTTTGCCGGCAGTCACAAAATCGGAACTGACCATCCCCCTGATTTATAATGAAGAAGTGCTGGGCGTGCTCGACGTGCAGAGTGACATAATCGGCGCGTTCAGCCAGGACGACCAGGTGACGATGGAAACACTGGCCGCCAATATTGCCGTAGCCTTGCGCAACGCCAATCTGTATCAATCGGAGCGGTGGCGGCGGCAGGTAGCCGACAGCTTGCGCCGTATCTCCGGCGTGCTCATTACCGATGTCGAACTGACCACTATTTTTGAAAACATCCTGACCGAACTGAAGCTGAACTTGCCGGCGGACGCGCTGGCGGTCTGGCTGATTCGCCACAAAAAGTTGGAACTGCGCACGGTGGATGCGCCCCATCCACTGCAACTGCCCCCCGATTTTGAACCAAGTCAAGATCGCTGGTTGGCCCTGGGTCTCAAAGCCAGCGAGCCGGTTATCCGGCAAGAGGGTCATCCCGGCGATCCGTTAGCGACCCGATTGGGTTATCCCGACGACCACTCGGCCATTGTTGCCCCGTTGCGGGTGCAGAACCGTATGCTGGGCTTGCTCACCCTCAGCCACAGCCAGGCCAGCCGTTATGGCTCAGAAGCTTTAGCCATCACCACTGCGTTTGCTAACCAGGCCGCCATTGCCATCGAGAACGCCCGCCTGTTTCGTCTGGCCCAGGATGAGGCCCAGATCAACAATGCCTTGCTGAAAGTGGCCGAAGCCGACCAGAGTTTCAACGACCTGGCCGAAGTGTTGGCCGCCATTGTGCAGATTCCTCTGCTCATCGCCGAGGTTGATCGCTGCGCCATCTGGCTGGAAGAAACCGCCGGGATGTTTGAGCCGCAAGTCGCGGCCGGTTTCAGCCCGGCGGCAGAGCAGTTTTTTCAACGGTATCCTATCCTGGATCGAAAAGTGAAAGCCGCCCGGCGGCTCGATCAAACCCGCGCCCCGCTGGTCATTGTGGATGCGCCCACCGATTACCGCCTGCCGCGCGACCTGACCGCCGGTCTGGACCTGCACACGCTCCTGTTGCTGCCGTTGGTGGCCCATGGGGAAATGCTCGGAATTATGCTGGTCACGTTTACCAGCCCGGCCGCCATGCGCGAGGAGAGCATCCGCTTGGTGACAGGTATCGGCCATCAGGTCGCGGTAACGATTGAAAGCCGTTATCTGTACGATCAGAAGGCGCAGCAGGAGCGTCTGGCCCACGAACTGGCCCTGGCCCACGAGATTCAGGCCAAGCTCATCCCGTCGCACCTGCCGGCTCCGGCGGGCTGGGAAGTGGCCGCTTTTTGGCGCTCGGCCCAGGAAGTCGGCGGTGATTTTTACGATTTTGTTGAGGTAGCGCCCGACCAACTGGGCATCGTCATCGCCGATGTGGCCGGCAAAGGTATGCCCGCCGCCCTGTACATGGCCCTGACCCGCTCGCTGCTGCGGCAACCGCGCCCGGCCAAACCGACCCCAGGATCGTATTGCAGCGTATCAACGAACTGCTGGTGCCCGACACGCAGCGGGGTATGTTTGTCTCGTTGTTCTATGCCTTGCTCGACACCCGAACCGGCGGGCTGACTTACGCCAATGCCGGACACAACCCGCCGCTGCTCATTCGCGCCGAGGGGCAGTTGGAAGCTCTGCGCGCGCCGGGACTGGTGCTGGGCGTCCAGTTAAAAATCGAGCCGGAGATGGACCACCGCCGCCTGGCCTCCGGCGACGGCGTGGTTTTTTACACCGACGGCGTGACCGAAGTATTCGATGCCTCCGCCGCCGCCTTTGGCGAGGAACGGCTCAAAGCCATTTTGCAGGAATACTGGGCCGAAGGCCCCCAAACCATTGTCGAAAAAATCCGCGAAGCCGTCAACGCCTTCAGTGCCACTGCTCAGCCGACCGATGATTTTACGCTGTTAGTAATCCGTAGAAAATAACCCTTTATGAAAGAAAAAATTTCTTTCTTAACCAAACTGTTTTTGAGTTGTTTATTGACGCTGCTGCTACTAGAAGCTGGTTTGCATCTTTTCCCCGGGGTCATCCCTCTACAATTTTTAATCTATTTTAACAAATATCCTAGATCTGAAATTGCGCGAAGTCTTAATTTATCCAATAAATGGGATATAATTTACCTTGATCGAGATGACGGTGGGCCGGAGTTATGGGTTTATCGTCCTTTGATAAAAATCCGTTGGCCGGTTAAAGATGAAGGGGCGGTTGAAACACGGGTACTGGACGATATTGGCTTTTGTAATCCCCCCGAAAATAGTTACCATCTACCTAAAATTAGCCTCATTACTCTTGGCGACTCCTTTACCACATGTTATGCTGTAAATCCTGAGGATACCTGGACGGCCAAGCTCTCTCAATTGACTGGGCTTGAAGTTTATAATCTCGGTCGGATTGGGACCAGTATTCATGGTTACGTGCAAATCTTCAAACACTTCGGTTTGCAAAAATCTCCTCAAATAGTGATTATGAATTTTTATGAAGGCAATGATCTAAGGGATGAGATCAATTTTTATAAGTATCGTGAAAACCAGAAAGAAGAAGCACTGCGGCCAACCTCGTTGACAGATAATTTTGCGGTGGAGTTATCCCGAGAAGGTTTATTGGGAAGGTATAGTTACACGTTTAATCTCTTTAATTCTGCCCTCCAATATTGGCTAACACTTGACCAGAATGCTAGTGATTTATCATCCACAGATTCCGATGAAATGGCGGAAATCGAGCTTCACGCAGCCGATGACACCCTCGACTTTCGTTACAACCTGGTCTTTACTGATACAGTTGTTCCCTTTAATCCCAAGAATGAAGACCGGGATGAGGTTAGCATGGCCCTGATGGTAAAAAACCGGGTACCCGGTTATGAACAAAAGATTGCTCAGACAGTCAAAGAAGCTTTGGCTACTTTTGTCGAATTATCGAAACAGAATGACTTTGTGCCCATTGTAACCTATACGCCCTCGGCTTACACAGCTTATGCTGATAACGTAAAATTCAATGATCCAGCTTTACAGGAGTTAATGCCCGCTTTTAGCGCTTATCAGTATAAATTTTTGAAAACAGAAGGGCAAAACTTGGGATATACCTTTATTGATTTGACTCCTGCATTGCAAGTGGCGGCCCGAATAAAAGGTTCAACAGATTTACTTTATTTTCCCGTAAATCGCCATCTTACCCCCTCTGGACATGCAGTTATTGCTGAGGAGCTCAGTCGCAGTCTCCAGAATCTGCATCTTGCTTTAAGATAATCCTCTATAAGGGTGATAAATATATGATTGTCGAAAAGACTAAAACACCATTTACTCTCTCCTATCATTCTTCCGCCGAACCTCGCATTCCGCCGGAAGCGGATATATTGGAAGACCGCTGGCTGCATCAGGTCTTCTTAATCACCCATATCCCGGCGACATGGCCGGCTTGGAAATTGGCGGCGGGACTGCTGCTGGCCGCGCTGGTGGTCTGGCTAATCTGGCTGCCATTGGGCTGGGTCGCTGCGCTGTTCGCCGCTGCCCTTTACCTGATTTTTGCTCTGGGCGACTGGCTGCTGCTGTGGTGGCTGCCCCACTCCGGCCGCTCTTTTGGCCCGATAGGCCCGCAGCTCTACCTGAAAACAGCGCCGCGCCTGGGCGTGGCCGTGGTGCTGGCAGTGGTTAGTTTGCTCACCAGCGCCGGGTGTCCCCCGGTCCCCTCGGTCGCCTTGTCACCTGGTCATCCCCCCGGCTGTCTTCAACCTCTTCACTATCCTCCAAGTCGCCGGTACCATCGTCTACCTTTGGGGCGCGCTGCACGAACCCTTCGCGCTGACCACCTCGCAGCGGACCATCACCTCCCCCGGCCTGCCCGCCGACGCGCCGCCGTTGCGGCTACTGCACCTGAGCGACCTGCACGTGGAGCGGCTGACCCGGCGCGAGGCCAGACTGCTGGAATTGATCGAGCAGGCCCAGCCCGATTTGATTGTCATCACCGGCGATTTTCTCAACCTGTCCTATGTGGATGAGCCGACCGCCCGCGCCGAAGTGCGTAAGCTGCTCATGAAAATACAGGCCCCCTACGGCGTGTATGCCACCCTGGGCAGCCCACCCGTAGATAAACGCGCCACCACCCCGTCGCTGTTCGAGGGCACGGCCATTCGCCTGCTGCGCGACGAAGTCGCCGTGCTCACCCTGGCCGATGGCCGCAAGTTCTCCTTGATTGGCATGGACTGCGACCACGATTTGCAGGGCGATGCCCGCATTTTTGAAAGTTTATTAGCCCTGACCCCGGACGACTCGGCCCGGATACTGCTCTACCACTCGCCGGAGTTGATGCCGACCGTCCGCAATCACCCGGTTGACCTGTACCTGTGCGGCCACACCCACGGCGGCCAGATTCGCGCCCCGCTGTACGGCGCTATTCTGACCAGCAGCGCCCTGGGCAAACAATACGAGATGGGGCCATACATCGAGCAGGACACCACCCTTTACATCAGCCGGGGTATTGGCCTGGAAGGGTTGAGCGCCCCGCGCATGCGTCTGCTCTGTCCGCCGGAGATTATTTTGTTTACCTTGGGTGGGAATGGCGGAAAATGAAAAAGGCGAGCCAAAGCAAGCTTTGGACTCCGGGGCTTGGGCTGTTTATCCTGTTGAT
>JAAUSP010000228.1 GCA_012032575.1 Anaerolineales bacterium
GGTATCTGACCGGCGATGCTCAATTGATCGCCCCACTCATGATTCTGGACCGCATTGTTAACGTTTATCAGGGTATTAAAGAAAGACAGGTCAATGGTTCCAACGGGTTTATCCACCAGCAGGGCCATCAGTCCCACGGGCACAATGGGGTCTTCGAGCACAATCGGGTTATCTTTGAGCCGGTTCAGGAGAGCGGTGAAGCGCTCAGGCAGGTTGGGATAGCTTCATTGCAGGTCGGGTCGGCCGCGCATTGGGCAAAGAGGCGGACATACTGTTCGTTAAACTCAATGAATGAGTTGGCCATTTGGGGCTGCGACACCGGCGACGTGCCATCCAGCACCGCCTGTCTGACCCGATCCGGGGTTTCCCGCAAAGCGACCTGGGCCAGTTTGGTGCCGTAGCTGGTGCCATAGAGATTGTACTGCTCATACCCCAGGGCGCTCATCAAACTGGCCATATCTTTGGCACTGGCAATGCTGTTGTACTGAGCCAGGTCAACCCCGGCCGTGGCGTAGCCCCTGGCGCAGACAGCATTGTTGAAGATTTGGGCTTTAGTGGTGTCGCTTTCAATCTTTTCAGTGTCGCTTTCAATCGCTCGAAGTTCCTCGGCCAGATCCGGCAAAAGCTCAATCGCTGCGCCGATGGCCGCCTGGACCGGCCCGCAATTCAGCGGGGCCGTTAACCCCGTCCCGCGTTGGTCATAGAATATAAGGTCCCGGTTTTCCCTGACAAACTGCAAATTGGACTTGAGCGTGTCATGGCTGGCGGCTCTCTTAACGCCGACCCACGGGGCCACCGGATAAGTAAAGCAAAGGGTCCGGCGCTGGTGTCTCGGCCGGGCTGAACAGCCTGAGATAAACCAGCTCGATGGTCCGCCCGCTGGTCGCGGCATAATTTTCCGGCACCTCAACCACGCCACATTCATAGGTTTCTCCGGCCACTTCATCGGCAAAAAACGGTGAAGTGCTGACGAACTCCGGACAGGTAATATTTTCGAGATTAAAGAACTGGCCGGCCTCGGCTATGGAGCCTTCAACTGCCGAAGCGGGGGCCAGTTTCAAGGTGCCGCCGTCGGCCATCATATCGAGGTACACAAAACCATTTTCCATAAAAAAGTTACGCACAAAGCCGAGACTCTGCACAAACTCGTCGCTGCGCGAGTCGGATGGGCAGGCCGCCAGCGTCATCGGGCCAAGTTGAATGGTCAGGCTGCCGCTGTCGTCGGCGGTATAGGTACCGGCGGCGTTGTTGCAATCGGCTTTGACGTTGACCGTGCCATCGGGGTTGAAGGCGATGGTGTAATTTTCGGGGTTGGCAATATCAAACTGCTGCGTCGGGTCGGTGAAGCTGAGCCACTGTACCGGCACGGCGGTCAGTTCGACCACGCTGGTGATGCGCTCGCCGGGGGCGGGAGCGGGGGCTTGACCTATTTCGGGTTCCTGCGCCGGGGGAGCAAAGAGCAGGGTCCCAAATTCGCCCTGGCCTTTGTCATAATACATCACCAACCGGCCAATCCGATAGCCCCACTGGCTGACCTTTTCCAGGGCAGTGAAGTAGGCCGTTTCTTGATTGAGAATCGGGTCAGGGCAGGCCATTTTGGTGGAAACCACCGGGCCGACGGTCATGCCAAAGGGGTTGTCCCCGGCCAGGCTGAAGCCGCCGTTGTAATTATTGCAGCCACCCGAACCACTGATTTTTCCATCCGCAAAGCTGATTGTGACCGGGGTATCGGCCAGGGCTGACTGGTCGGGATTGAGTTCGAGCAGGGTCCAGGTCGTGCCGTTCAGGTCGGCGGCAGAGATTTTTACCGGGGTTTCTTCGGGACCGGGAATCTCGGCCAGTGTGCCGTTTTGCAGCGAGTAGGTTTTGTTCGTTTTGTGGCTCTTGCAGCAGGCGGCATCGCCCGGTCCCTCGGTGGTAATTTCCAGTTTTATCTGCCCGTTTTCAATGGCCGCCGATTTGACCTGGATGCGGTCTTCAATCGAAACAGTGCCGGCATCCACCGGCTGGCCGTTTTGGTTGAGTTGGGCGGACACGTAAACAAAGTTGCCGGTGCCGCCACTGTTTTCGACCAGAAAAACAGCGGCATCTTCCAGGCCGTCGCCGTCGAGGTCGCCAAATACTTCGCCCCAATACTCCACCGTCGGCCGGGACGAGTCGCCTTCGACAAAGGGTTCGCCTTCATACTTGCCGTTGGTCAGCGTGACCGGCTCCTCGTAGATGCCGCTGTAGGTGGCATTTTGTAATTCAGCTACGGTTAAAGCAGCGGCTTCACTGGCCGCTGCTGAGGGGGTAATGACCTGCGCCTCCCCTTCAACCAGCGCACCGTCTTTCAGGGTGTAGGTTACAATGGCACGTTCGGTGACGCAGCACTCGGCATCACCCGGGCCGAAACGCAGTACATCCACCTTCACCTGGCCGTTATCAACCGCCACCCCGTTGATTTTTCCGGCGGTGTCCAGCCACAGCGAGGCTTGCCCCACCGGTTCGGTGCCTTTGCCCTCAGCCACGGCCAAATAGAGGAAGTCCCCACTGCCGCCGCCGCTGTAGCTAAAGGTGACTACGGCGTCTTCGATTCCGTCGCCGGTCAGGTCGCCAAAGGCCAGCGGAGCCAGCATTTCGGCGGCGGAGAAACTGGCGCTGCCTTCACCTTCAGGCTGACCAACGTATTTACCGTTGACAAAGGTGATTTGCTCGCCTTCGTCAATGGGATAGGCAATGTTCCCCAGTTTTTCGCGGGTCATGGCTTCGCTGGTCTGGCTGGCCTGAATGTCGGCCTCACCTGTCATCAGCTTGCCGTTCTCCACCCGGAATTTTTGGCTGGTGGCCTGGGTGGCGCAGCAGGCGGCATCGTTTGGTCCCTGGGTGATGTAATCCACGTAAATGTCACCGCCCACCAGGTTGATGGCTTTCATCGGGCTGCGGTCGCCCAGAGAGACGCTATCGGCCTGGGTGGGGACGCCATTTTTATTGAGCAGCAGCATCAGGGTGAAGAATCGGCCGGTGCCGGCGGTGTCGCTGATCAGCACGGCCAGGGCATCCTCGCTGCCGTCGCCGTCAAAGTCGGCAAAGGCAAAGGTATCGGCCAGCGAATAAACCTCTTCGCCGGTGCTGCCGTCGGGGCCAGGCAGGCGATACTCACCGTTGACCAGGGTGACGGGCGCTGCCTCGGCATACTCGGTGTAGGTAGCGTTTTGCAAATCATCCACGGTCAGCGTGGCCGGGTCGTTCGTGGCAGCGGCAGCCAGGGCAGCCGCGTCGGCCTGGCTGGGCAGGCACAGTTTCCAGCCCGGCAGGATGACGTTATTAGCCCCGATGAAGTTGACATAGTCAGGGCCAGGGTTGGCGTTGGTGGCCGCGGCGATGGCCGGGTAAAGGGCGGCGTCGCCGTAGGTTTGAGCGGCCACTTTGCCCAGCCAGTCGCCGGGCTGGACGGTGTAGGCGTTCTCACAGGCAGTTTGGGGCTGCTGCGCTTGGGCCGCTGTTGGCGCTAAGGTCATCAAGGCAGCTACGATGGCAATGACTAAAATTATGAGATTTTTCATTTTATATTTCCTCCTTGAGAATTTTGACAACTAGTAACTACTCACCCCTCATGTCATTTCGAGGCTGAAAGCCGAGAAATCTTTGAGGCCGTCGTCCGCAAACCACGGATTAGTAGATTTCTCGCTCCTGACGTCGCTCGAAATGACATGGCTGAGTAGTTTATTAAACCTCAGTCGTGATAAGCAGCGGCAGCGGCAGCACTAAAGCCGGCCTCACGGATTTGCTCGGCGGTGGTGGCCCCAAAAAGCTGAATCAGCCGGGCGACGACTCCGGTCCAGCCGGTTTGATGGCTGGCTCCCAGACCGGCCCCATTGTCGCCGTGAAAATATTCGTAAAACAGGAGGTAATCGCGCCAGTGAGGGTCTTCCTGAAACTTGGTCGTGCCGCCGTAAACCGGGCGCTGGCCCTGCTCGTTGCGTAAAAAGATGCGGGCCAGACGATCAGAAATTTCTTTGGCTACCTCAAACAGGGTCATCTGCTGGCCGGAACCGGTGGGACACTCCACCGTAAACTCGTCGCCGTAGAAAGCATACAGATTGAGCAAGGCCCGCACCAGCAAGGCGTTGACCGGCATCCAGATGGGCCCGCGCCAGTTGGAGTTGCCGCCAAACATGCCGCTGTTTGATTCCGCCGGCAGATAATCCACCCGGTATTCCTGCCCATCTACCTTGAAGATGAAGGGATGTTCCAGATGATAGCGCGAGAGAGCGCGGATGCCGTAGGGGCTGAGGAACTCATTTTCATCGAGCATGTAGGCCAGCACCCGGCGCAGTTTGTCCCGGTTCAGGATGGACAGCAAGCGGCGGTCGCCGTAGCCCGGTTCCAGCACATCATGAATGTTGGCGACCAGTTCCGGGCGGTATTTCACAAACCACCTGACCCTGGTTTTAAACAAATCCAAATTCTGAAAGGTTTCGGGAGCAATCACGGTCGAGGCGCACAAAGGCAGCAGCCCGACCATCGAGCGCACTTTCAGGCGGGTGGTGCTACCGTCGGGCAGGCACAACAGGTCGTAAAAGAAGCCGTCGGTTTCATCCCACATTTCATCGCAGTTGTCGCCCTCACGGTCCATGGCCGCGGCAATCCACAGGAAGTGTTCAAAGAATTTAACCGCCATATCATCATAGACCGGGTCGTGCGCGGCCAATTCGAGGGCGATATTCAACATATTCTGGGCAAAAAAGGCCATCCAGGCAGTGCCGTCGGCCTGTTCCAGGCAGCCGCCGGTGGGCAGCGGGGGCGCTGCGGTCAAACACGCCGATGTTGTCCAGCCCCAAAAAGCCGCCTTCAAAGACGTTGCGCCCGCTGGGGTCTTTGCGGTTGACCCACCAGGTGAAGTTAAGCAGCAGTTTCTGGAAGGCGTGTTTTAGGAACTCGACATCGCCCTGACCGTACAACATTTCCTCCACGTTGTAGGCAAAAATGGTGGCCCAGGCGTGAACCGGCGGGTTGACATCGCTAAAATTCCATTCATAAGCCGGAATCTGGCCGTTGGGGTGCAGATAAGTTTCGCGCAGCATCAGGTCAAGCTGCTGCTTGGCAAAATCGGGGTCTACCATCAACAGAGCGATGGTGTGAAAGGCCAAATCCCAGGCGGCATACCAGGGATATTCCCATTTGTCGGGCATCGAGATGATGTCGGCGTTGACCATGTGATACCACTGGCTGTTGCGGGGCAGATAACGCTGGCGCGAGTTCAGGCGGCCCGCCCCGCGCTCGTCCAGCCAGCGGTCAACATCGTAGTAGTAAAATTGTTTGGTCCACAGCATCCCGGCCATGGCCTGACGCAGCACCAGGCCGGCATCCTGGCTGAGGGCATTGGGGGTGATATAGTTGTAGAATTCGTCAGCTTCGGCCTGGCGCTGCTGCATGATGTCGGCGAAATGTTTGCCAAAAGCGCCGCTGCGACCATAGCTTTTGAGGTTGGCCGGTGAATGAGCGGTTAAACGCAGCCGGACAGTCCTGGTTTCACCCGCGCCGACGGTAATCTGATAATGGGCCGCTGCTTTGGTGCCGGTCAGGTTGGGGTGGACCGCGCCGGTTTGGCCGTGGATGAGATAATTATGGAAGCCGTCTTTCACATAAGGCGTGGCGTTGGAGATGCCGGAAATGCGCTCGGTATTAGTCTCGTTTTCGGTAAAGAGCAGGGGCGGGGCGGCTTCGCCGTACAGGTAGTAAACGCCCAATTCGGCGTGGTTGGCTTCGATCACGCTCACCTTGCCGGGCCGTTGATTTGCTTTAAGACCGGTTTGGGTGGCGCATCCGCAGCCCACGACCAGGTGTTGCGAAACCAGAGGCTCGGCAGGACGTGCAGGCTGGCCGCTTCCGGCCCGCGATTGGCGATGCTGATTTGAATCAACAGGTCTTCGGGTGACTCTTTGGCATATTCCACAAAAACGTCAAAGTAGCGGTCCTGATCAAAAATACCGGTATCAATTAGCTCGTACTCAAAGTCGTCGCGGCTGCGGGAACTGTTCTTGCGCACCAATTCGTCATAGGGATAAGCGGCCTGGGGATATTTATAGAGGTATTTCATATAACTGTGGGTGGGGGTACTGTCAAGATAAAAGTAATATTCTTTGACATCCTCCCCGTGATTGGCCTCGCTGTTGGTCAGGCCGAACAGGCGCTCTTTGAGAATAGGGTCCTGACCGTTCCAGAGGGCCAGGGCAAAACAGAGAACTGCTGCTCGTCGCTTAGCCCGGCCAGCCCATCTTCGCCCCAGTGATAGGCCCGCGAACGGGCATGGTCGTGGGTAAAGTAGCCCCAGGCGTCACCCGACTGGCTGTAATCTTCACGCACCGTGCCCCACTGCCGTTCGCTCAGGTACGGCCCCCATTTTTTCCAGGGGATTTTTTCCTCACGGGCCGCTTGTAATCGTAGCGTTTCTGGGGTCATCTTGTTCTCTCCTTGAAAATAGCTTTACCGGAGTCAAAAAGTACAGCTTTTTGACTCCATTTTCCCCATCGGGGGTGCTGTCAGGCTCGTGCCGACTCCTCTGAATAAGCGTGATGCGTGATACGTAAAAAATCACGCATCACGCATCACGTGTCACGTGTCAAACTGTAATTCTGTGACCAAAACGAAAATCACTACCGGATAGGTTAGCGCTTGATGAAACCAAGCACTACCAACAGCACCACCGCGCCCAGCACGGCCACAAAAAAGCTGTACAGGTTAAAGCCGGTGACGCCGCCACCACCCACAAGACTCATCAGAAAGCCACCAATAAATGCACCGATGATACCAATGATGATATTGGCAATCAGGCCGCCGCCGCGCCCGGTTATGATGTGAGCCAACCAACCGGCAATGGCGCCAAAGATAATCCAGACTAAAATACCCATTTTTTTTCTCCCTATTTTTATAATTTATTTGTTGGCACAAGTAAACAATAGCCCAGCCCTCTAACTGTTAGCAACCGTTGGGGATGGGTTGGGTCTTCTTCTATTTTGCGGCGCAGGGCGCTAATGTGGACATCCAGGGTGCGCGTATCGTCCAGAAAATCGGTTTCCCAGACTTCGCGCATCAGGGTGGCCCGGCTGACTGTCCGGTTAGCCTGACTCAGTAGCACCGCTAACAGCCGCGCTTCCATCGAACGAAGCCGGATGGCTTGCGGACTATCGTTCAGGTAGAGATCGCGTTCGACCAGTCTGAAAAAATCACAGATGGCTTCATTCATCATAAGCTATCAAATCCTGCGATTGAAATTCAAAAACTTTTTACGGGATAGAGGTAGAAAGATAATCCTGGACCACCCAGCCAATGCGCTCGTTCGGATCTGTCACCTTGACCCAAACTTGCCAATCTACCGAAATCTGCTCGTTAAACATCAAGACCCATGTTCCCTCGGCCAGGGTACCGGCCACCAGCCCGCCGGGTTTCCAGCGCAGTTTCACTCCACGCCCGCCGGTAAAGGCAATCCGTGCGGGCACAGGCAGCGGCGTGGGAGACGGGGTAAAGGTAGCTGTGGGGCTGGGGGGGGTCGTGGGGGTGGCGGTCGGGCTGGCAGTCGAGGTGGGAGTCAGAGTGGGGCTAGGGCTGGGAGTCAGGGTGGGGGTATCGGTTGGGGTTGGAGTGGGGCTTGGCCCCAGAGTAGGGGTGGCGGTAAAAGTTGGGGTGGACGTTGGGGTTGGGGGAATAACCGGATTTAGTTCGGTGGTCGGAACGTAAAGCAGGACCAGGGCTAAGGGCTGCTGCACCGCTGCCGCCACTCGATTTTGCAGATCAACCACCTGCTCATAGTTAAAACTGCGTGACGATCTGACCAGGGCTTCAACTTTGAGGCTGCCGTCCTCCTGCCGAACCTGGCTCCACTCGGCCAGACGGGCGGTTGAATCAAGCTGCCTTATTTCGCTGCTCAGAGCTTGCTCAATCTTCTTTTCCAGGGTTACTTCTTGAAAATGGGTTACGGTAAGCTGTCCCAAAATGCCCCCCACCAGCACAAACAGGATGATCGAGCTAAAAATGCTACCGATAAAAACAGCCAGGTCGCCATGTCCGTCCAGATGGGGCCGAAACCCGACCAGCAGAAAGATGAGTTCACTGGCGGCGCAGATAGCCACCAGATTGGTCAGAAAAAGTAACAGCGCGCCCCCGGCAATCGTCCATTCAAACCAGGCCAGGCCAATGCCGACTGTTACCAGCGGCGGTACCAGGGCCACAGCTATAGCCACCCCCGCCAGCGCCGAAGAGACATTGGGCCGGCACAGCGCATAAGCGCCGGCCATCCCCGATAACAGGGCGACTCCCAAATCAAACAAGGAGGGGGCTGTACGGGCCATAATCTCGCCGGTAGGGTCGGCTCCGGGAATAGCCAGACCGACCAACACCCCCATGGCTACGGCCAAAAGCATCCCCCGCAGCAGGTCCCCCCGGAAATCAAGAGCAATTTGCTATCGGCGTGAATCGCACCCAGACCCAACCCGACAATGGTGGCCATGAGGGGCGAAATAATCATCGCCCCGACGATGGTCGTCGGGCTGTCCAGACGCAGGCCCAGACCGGCAATCCCGGCGGCCAGGGCGATCATTATAAAAAAATCGGGCCGGGAGCGGGCATTGCGGCGGACTTGTTTGTAAATTGCCAGCCGTTCCGACAAGTCCAGCCGGGGCAGGAGCGAACGTCCTCCCCAATCCCCAGGTTCAGGATTAGTGTCTGTATCGAATATCTGCCCCGGCTGAGTCGTCATCTGGGCTTTACCTGCAATCCAGAACTATCACTCTACCTGCTGGCTGGATAACTCCACCAATTGGTCGTCCTGCAAACCGAAGACTTTGACCACTTCCTGGGAGGGACAGCAGTCGGCATCATCGGGGCCGGCCTCGACCATATAGACGACAATCAAGTCTTCTCTAATACTGATCGAGCGAACCTGCACCCGGTCGCCCAAAGCAGCGGCGGCCAGTTGCACGGGTGCGGCATTCTGGTCGGTCGCCACCACCAAATCGTAAAGACGACTGGTCCCGCCGTAATCAGTCATTAGAAAGAGCACCGCCTCATCCTGACTGTCGCCGGTCAAGTCGCCGTAGGCCACCAGGTCGCCCATGGCAACAACCAAACTGTTAGCCGGGTCGAGGTACTCGCCATTGGTTAAAGTGGCGGTGACTTTATCCTGGGTGCCGACCTCATAGGTGGCGTTGCGCAGCGCCGCCAGGTTCAGGTCGCCGGCGGTCAGACTGGTTTCGATTTTTGATGCGCCGACAGGCCAGCCGGTGTCAACTTTGCCATCCATCAAATCCAGCCGCAGTTGCGCCAGCTCATCTTTCAGCGGCTGAGGCACTTTATCCTCAAAACTGTGGAAGGAAGCCAGATCAACGCCGCCATCAGCCAGCGTGCCGATGTAATTGCTGCCCCCGCCGAAAAGACCCTGAGCCATATTCCGAATGGTGGTCGCTACAGCCAAATCGGTGTGTTTGACCACACTGGTCAGGTAGACATCGGCATAGTCGGGGTTGCTGACGGCCTGATCGGCGTCCACGCCGATGACGGTCAGGTTGTTGGCTTGAGCGACTTCGGCGCTGCCCAGGCCGGTCGCCCCGGCCACCGGGAAGATGATGTCGCAGCCCTGGCCGGCCAGTTCGGCGGCAATGGTTTGGCCAAAGGCCGGATTGCCAAAGTCACCGGCAAAGATGCCCTCGCCGCCGATGTCAATGGCCGGATCGGTGCGCCAGCCCAGCACGTTCACCTCAGCCTCTTTTTGCTGATTGTAGTATTCAACGCCGTGTTCAAAGCCGACCATAAAGATCAAAACCGGCGGGATGGGGACGCCGCCATAAGTGCAGACCGTCCCGGTTTGGCTCATGCCGGCAGCCAGATAACCGGCCATAAAGGAGGGGTCCGCCACATCAAAGAGGATACCCTTCATATTAGGGGCCTGGCTGGGAAAATCCACGATAGCAAAGGGCACGGTGGGATTGGCTTCAGCCGCGGCCTTGGTGGCCTGGGCCATCTCAAAACCGACCGTTACCACCCCATCGAAGCCATTGTTAAGGAATTGACTGATCCGTGAACCGGCTGTGGCCGGATCGGCATTGGGGAGAGCCTGAACGTGTGCGTTCGCCTCGGTTCCGGCCTGCTGCATCCCTTCCCAGGCCAGTTGCTCAAAGCCGCGGTCGTCAATCCGGGCGGCCACCAGGCCAAACTGTTTTTCGGGGGCCGGGGCTTCTGCGGCTGTTTGGGAAACCGTATCCGTTTGGGGCACCAGGGACTCTTCGGCAGCGGCCTCGGTGGCCTCACTGGTTGGAGTGACCTCAGCTTCCTCAGTCGGCGCGGGGGTTGTCTGTACGGCTGCGGATTGTGCCGGTGTCGGCGCGACGCCGACACAAGCGGTCACTGTCAGCAGCAGCATAATTATCAATGACCAGATTAAAAGTTGTTTCATCATATTTCTCCTGAGCGTAACTCATAGGAACTGAGGGAACTCGTTGGAACTAAGGGGACTCGAGAGATTTCTCCCAGTTCCCTTAGTCCCTTTCAGTTCCCTTGAGTTCCTCCTATTGCCCATCCTCCGGTGCGGGTTGGATATCCCTGGCTAGTTGCAGGGCTGCGGCTTCCGCCTGTTGGCGGGCGGCTTCTTCGGCCTGCCGTTGTGCTTCTTGCTCGG
>JAAUSP010000229.1 GCA_012032575.1 Anaerolineales bacterium
CGTGGCCGGCTCGGAGCGGTATTGGGTGGGCGAAATAGCCGGCGGCGCCCCGGCCCAGCGGGACCGGCCGGCCGAATTCCGCACCGAAAAGGTGGATGGGGCTGCGCTCCAGGCCAGGCTTGACGCCTCGCTCAGTCACAGCCGGGCCACCCTCGCCAGGTTGACCCTGGCCGACCTGGAAACCCGCCGCCCGGCGATGGACCGCACCGAAGTGACGGTCGCCTGGGCCTTATTACACAGCCTGGAGCACGTCGCCACTCACCTGGGCCAGATGCAAATGACCCGCCGAATGTGGGAGCAGCAAAACCAGGCTTGACCTCCTCTAACAGCCAAAATTTGGTAAATTTGGTCCGTTGAGGCAGAATATAAAACAAAAAATTAAGGAGAAAAATAATGAAGTCGTTCTATCTATTAACGCTAATTCTGTTAGCCCTTTTTTTTACCGCCTGTGGCAGCCCGCCGCCGGCCACCCCCATTGGCCAGATAGACCTGGCCAATCTCCCGCGGAGATTGACGTTGCCACTGCCGCAGCTTTGCAAAAGCAGCCCGATGTGCTCCTGATTGATGTGCGCGAGCCGGACGAATACAACGCCGGCCACATCCCCGGCGTCACCCTGATCCCCATGGGCGAAGTGCCCGACCGCCTGAGTGAAATCCCCCAGGATAAAACAGTGGTTGTCACCTGCCGCAGCGGCAATCGCAGCGGCCAGATCACCGATTTTCTGCGCGAGCAGGGGTATGAAAATGTGCATAATATGCAAGGCGGGATCGTCGCCTGGGAACAGGCCGGTTTGCCGGTGGAAAAGTAATCGCTCTTACCCTGATTGATTGACAGATTGTAACTCCTCAGCCTTCATGTCATCCTTCGACAGGCTCAGGACAGGTTTCGAGGCCGTAGGCCGAGAAATCTCTACCGCACTGTATCGGCCTCGGAGATTTCTCCCTTCGGTCGAAATGACATGGCTGAGTAGTTGCCTTGGAACTACCTCAAGAAAGGCCACCTTGATGGACGCGCTCATCCAATGGTTAATTCACGACAATCAGAAAGACCTGTTTGAATTTCTGGTGGCGCTGGCTCTGAACCTGGTGTTCCTGGCCCTGAGCAGCCTGCTGCTCTGGCCGCTGGACAAGCTCGCCCTGGTCTGGAGCATGCTCAAGGGGCATATCTTCTTGTGGCTCATCATTTTTGTGACGGCGGTGCTGCTCAATGTGGTTCAGCGGTTTTTCCGCATGAATATGTATGATCGCGCCAATGCCTATATCGGCTCGGCCCTGGCGGTCTGCGGCCTGCTGCTGCTCGGCTGGGCGGCGTTTGCCGCGCTGGCGGTGCCGAGTTACATTGACGGCGGCTCTGTCTGGACCGGGGTGATCCTGTATCTGGTCGGCGGCCTGTCGTGCCTGAGCGCTTTTTTTGCCGTAACCTCATTTTACCAGGGGGCTGTTTACAAACTGATCAGTCTGCCCCTGACCCTGGTTAGCTTCCTCATTTTTAGCCTGTGGCCCAATGGGGCCAGGCTGGCCTTCGGCTGGTTCTTTCAACTTTTTTGAAAATCGGGTTTACCAAAGCGGTGAGTTCGGATATAATGGAAAGAGTTGCCGGTTCGAGAATTTTTTTGGACCGATGGGGGGTAATTTATAACTTGTTGGGCTTTTACCCATTGCGAAAGACGGTAATATGAGTGAGCAAAAGGTAGCTATTTTTGTTGATACGGAGAATTTACTCCCCTGGATTCAATCTGGTGGCCCAGAAAGATTACTCAAAGAAATTAGTTCGTTAGGACAAGCTATTGTTCGGAGAGCGTATGGAAAATGGACAAACCAACATCTTACCCCTTATCAAGGAGAACTGAATCGATTAGGGTTTGAACTGATACATAACTACCATCCGGTAAGTGGAAAGAATTCATCAGATATTCAAATGACCGTAGATATTATGGAGTATGCCTGGCGAGTAAAAGAGATTTGTTGGTTTGTCTTAGCAACGGGTGATTCTGATTTCAGTCCATTATTTCGCCGTCTTCGGGAATTGGGGAAAGAAGTAGTTGGTGTAGGACCTCATTCAGCCCTTAGTGAGAGTGTCAAAAGTTCATGCTCTCGTTTCATATATACAGAGATTACAAAGCTAAAAGACAAAGCCTCTCTTCAGTCTGCCTTTGATGATGCCGCTGATCTTGTCGAAAGTGTGCTACGGACATTTGATGGGCCAGCCAATTGCGCCAACCTGAAAGAAAAAATAATAAATATTGACAGTGCATTTAACGAAAAATCTTTAGGATATTCTTCCTTTACAACCTTTCTCAAAGCTATTGACACTATTAAAATAACGTATAACACTGAAAAAACGGCTTATTTTGCTTCTTTCGCTTTCGATGAATCTCCTAAGGTGCAATCTTCTAAAGAGAAATCTCCTAAAGCGAAATCCCCTAAAGCGAAATCCCCTAACCTGATAGATATACCCACTGCCGATACAGAAGAACGGTTTTCTATAGAAGAAATTTACAGGCGTATTCTCCGACAGATAGACTGGAGAATATCTCCTAAACAAAACCTTATAACTATATTTAAAATCATAAAGTCACTTCCTTTGCTATCTCGAAGTGAAATTGTTGATAAAGTCATAGAACAAGTTGAAGGCAGTATAACGGCAACCGATATAAGGAAAGTTCTTTCGCTCTTTTATAAGGGGAAATTATTCGATATTTCCATAAGAGAGTCCGACCAGGCAAAACTTTGGAAATTGAAAGATGTAGAGGAAGAAGAATTATTTGATGCGATAGATGAGGCAATGCTTAGTAGATTACTTTCAGGATGTAGAGAACAGGGAATTAATGTAGATGTAGATGCTATCACCTCATTGCTTATGGGAAATTACCAATCGACAAGTATTCAAGAAAAAATCCAGCAAATATTTGAAAAAGTCGAGCAGGATAATGAAACTGACTTGGAACATTAAAGAGAAGTTGCCAAGCCCGTAGGTTGAGCCAAGCCCCAAGCCCCAACACCCTCCGAGATGAGGTCTTGTTACCAAAAAGATAGCCCCAATGTCGGGTAGAGGAGATTATGAACCCAGTCTTGAAGACAATTGTCAAAGTGCATAGAATGGTCTATCAACTGAGCAGCGGCCGCTGGGGAGCAAAATGGGCGGGCAAAATATCTTGCTCCTGCACCATGTCGGAGCCAGATCGGGCACATTGTATATAACACCACTGGGTTATGTTGAAGATAGCGAGGGCGGACGCAAGGCTTATGTCATTGTAGCGGCGGCGGCTGGACAACCGAAGCATCCGGGCTGGTACTATAATTTAAGCAAGCGTCCGCATACGCTGATTGAAATCAAGGGGCAAAAGATAAAAGTGAAGGCAGAAGTGGCGTCCAAAGAGAAACGAGACAAGTTGTGGCAGGAGATAAGCGCCAAATTTCCGCAGTTTACAATATATGAAAAAAAAGTGGCACGAGTCATTCCCATAATCTTGCTTTATCCTCAAGTGGGTGATAGCCCGTAAGCTGAGCCGAGACCCAAGCCCCAACACCTTCCGAGATGAGGTAACTATGAAAGAAGAATCACGCCAACCCAACTTTGAGACCTTACAGTTTGAGTCGAAGGATGGCTTACTCATAACCGCAGATTTTTACCCGGTGAAGGAAGCCAAAAACCTAATTCTGCTTTGCCACCGGTCGCATTGTAATCGTGGCGAGTATCGAGAAACAGCGCCAAAATTGAATCAACTGGGCTTTTCCTGTTTAGCAATTGACCAACGTTCTGGCATGAAAGTGTTTGGCGTCATCAATGAAACAGCCGTCCGAGCTAAACAGCAGAGACTGGCGACGGGCTATCTGGATGCCAAACAAGATGTTGAGTCCGCAGTGAGCTATGCCTATAAACTCAATGGCAATAAACCGATCATCGTTTTTGGCAGTTCGTATTCGGCCTCATTAGTCCTCCTTTTTGCAACCGAGACTGACATAATTAAAGCGGTGATTGTATTTAGTCCGGGCGAATTCCTGAAAGGTGTAAACCTGGCCGAAGGAATAAAACCGTTGGCTAAACCAATATTTGTTACGGGAGCCAGGAAAGAAATTGGTGAAGTCAGCCAGGTCTTGAGATTGGTTAGTCCCGAGCAGGTTACTTTATTCAAGCCCAAAGTAGAAGGGTTTCACGGTTCCAAAACGCTCTGGGAATCGGTCGAAGGTCACGAAACGTACTGGGAAGCATTGCAGCAGTTTTTGTCGGGAGTTTAGAGCCAGACTGTAGCCCGTAAGCTGGATCGAGACCCAAGCCCCAACTCCTTCCAAGATGAGATAACTTGTTGGATTGAACATCGTGAAACCCAACTTGCGAAATCTAAAACTTGTTGAATGTGTAGGGCCAACGAGATATGGACAACGACAATCCGGTAAAACTTATCAGTATCGCCAGAGGAGCCGAGTTCGAGATTACCCTGGCGGCTTTCCCGGAGGCGGAGCCGCTGTTCGCCTATGTGGATGATGTGGCGGGCGGCGTCGAGTTGCTGCGCGGGCTGGCGCTTGCCGGCAGGCTGACCCTCCCCGACCAACCGCCGTTCATGTGGCTGCACGGGCCAAGAGACTGCGTGCTGTTCCAAACCACCGCGGCGGGCCGGCAAGCGGGACGGGTGGTCTTCCGCTCCCTGGGCGTCGGCGAATTTTGCCTCGAAATCTACCACGTGCGCCCCGATACGAGCGTGGCGCTGCTCCATCAGGCCGACTTCTGTTTCAAGTGACTCTCCCTCAAGCCGGCGTAGCCCCCGATGATTCTCATTGAGCGAATAGATGAGCTGCAAACTCGAAGCATTTATCCTCAACCATAAGGCCGCAGACATGCTGCCGGGCACGTTACGGCATCTGCACCATTGCCGGCTTGACGACCGGTTAGCCCTTATCCCGGTCACCCGTCAGCTTTACCAGGAAGTCGTTGCGACTTTTGGGGAAGCCAGGGACGATCCGTACCCTATGTTTTTTGCGCTTGCGCCCGCGTTGGCTGAACTGGCCGCCCAAATCTCGTCCGCCTCGCCGGTGCTCTACCTGGAAGTTGATGTCGCCAACGGCATCGGGGATCAGACAGCCGTTGTCTGGCATCAGGGGCAAGTCGCCTATGGACCCAGTGAAGGCCGTTTTTTTGTCGCGCGGCGCTAGCACATTTCGGGCAGCTACAAGGCCTGCCCTCAGAGCAGATGGAGAAGCTGGGTCTTTGGCGGCATCGCTTCACGGAGGATTGGGTGCGGGAGCTGCTGGCCCAAACCGCCGAAATTCAGCGTGAGGATCAGCTTGGGTCGCTGCTGGCGATGCTCAGGGACGGCAGCAAAGATAACCCGCCACGAGGTGAATTCCCCCTCCGCTACCAGGCAGTCAGCGGGTTAGTGGCCTTGGGGGCTGTGGCTGTCGAGCCGCTGTGCCTCGCGCTCCGGGATCAGGATAGCTATACCCGCCGCTTCGCCGCCGAAGCGCTGGCCCGGATTGGCGATGCGCGGGCGGTGATTCCCCTGGTGGCCGCGCTCCGGGAAAGCGAAATGTATGTCCAACGCTACGTGGCGGGAGCGCTGGCGGGGGTGGGCGATACCCAGGCGGTCGAGCCGCTCCGCACTGCGCTTGACCAGCCGCGCCTGGCTCGGGAAGCGCTGCATGCGTTACAGGCAGTGCTGACACGCGCGGCAGGCAGTGTCCCCGGCGATCAACTCCAGCGGGTGGCGAGTCTGGCCGACCGTTGTTACGCGCTGATAGAGGTTCCCGATACCGACGGAGGCTATCTCGCCTGGAATGAGGTCGAACAGTGGCTCGACTGCCGGCCGGTGAAACAATTAGCCGGGCAAGAGTTGGAGCGCCGTGGTCCCCTTTATATAACGGGAGGCCGGCATAATGATGACGGCTCTGAAACTGCCGCGCGCCAACTCCTGCTGGATCAGCCTGAACTGGAGTTCTTTTATATCATCTGGCTGGCCTATAGCTCAGGCTCCGGGGGGTATAACACCTTTCACTCGCTGGTCACCGATCCGCAGAGCTGCCAGGCCGCCATCCAGCGCCTGTGCGCGGAACAAAAGGCCATCAGTGCGAGGGAAATCGCGGAGCTTGAAGAACTGCCGGAGGACGACATGCCTTACGATCTCGCCCTGCCCGACGGTTGTTCCGTCTCCCTGTGTATTGTGCTGCCCGACAAACAGCACTACGTGCGGATCCAAGGCCAGCACTGGAATAACTACGGGCAAAGCCATCACCCGGCCCTGATCCCGGATATCTTCGACGTGGCTTACTACAGCGACAAGGTCAGGCATGGCGACTATAGCCGCTATAGCGTAAAATCATAAGAAACAAGCAGCGCCCGTTACCACAGATGCCACTGCATGATTAATTCCTCGCGGCTGCCGCCTGTAAAACGCAGCTTCCCGATCCGCTCCTCGCCGGTGGAAAAACAAACAATGAGATCGAGGGCAATGGTAAGCCGGGGTTGAGGCTGCTGCTGCAAGGCGATGCGGCAGGTATCCTGGTCCACATCCTGAAAATCCGCCAGGTCGCCCGGCGGTAAGGCCGCCAGCTTGAGGTCATTATCGTCGTCGGCCTTCACAAAGAGAGGCTGGTCGCCCTCAAAATACCAGGTGAAATCATTATCCTGGGCCGAGGACTGCGCTCCGTTGTCGAAATCTATTTTAGTCTCGCGGGGTACGGTTGTGGTCAGATAGGTATCGTCTTCGTCGCCCACGTTGATCTGGATGGTGCGCGTGTCGGTCGAGCCATCGGCCCGCTTGACCTGCAAGGTGTAAGTGGTATTCTCGGCGGGACATTCCCGGCGGCTCTGGTTATCCCCTGACACCCCTTTGCCCTGAAAGAAAACCTCCTGTACCCCGTACACATTCCAGGAGAAAGTGACACACTCGCCCCGCTGAATTTCGGTTCGATCCACCCGAAAGTCAATCCCGCTCGAAGGGGTGGGCGTCGGCGTGTCGGTGGGGGTCGGTGGGATAGGTGTCTGGGTTGGTGTTGCGGTGGGGGGGGCCGTTGGGGTGGGCGTCGCCGGGACGGGGGTGGGCGTGGCCGGCAGAATTTGCACAAAAACCAGCTCCGACTCGCCGGCAGTGCCGGAGGCATTGTAAGCAGTCACCTGGAGCACCTGGTTGCCCACCAGTTCGGGCAGCCACATTTGAGTGGCCGTCAGAGTTTTCCTGGGTTGCGGCTTCATATTCGAGATGCGGGCCAGCAGCTTGTTGTTGACCCGCAATTCAAGGCGGGTAATGCCCTGCGGGTCCGCCGAGCGGGATACGACCGGGATCATCTCGCCCTGAGTAAACACCTGGTCCGCTACCGGGCTGACCAGGATCACGCTGGGGATACTCTGGATGGTGGTCGTGCTGGTAGGGGTGCTCTGAATCTGAGCCGGCAGCACGGGCGGAACAGCCAGGGCCGTCTTCCCTGCCCCTTGTGCCGACGCGACTGCGGCAGCGATGCCCCAAGCCGTGAAGATCACTATCAGCCCCATCAGAAGGGAGAACCCGGTCAAGGTTTGTTTACTCATGAGCGTCCCTGCTATAGTCCTCTGGGAAAATTTTTGCCGGGATTAGGGGATTTCGGGATGAAAAATAAAGAAGAAAATCCTCTAATCTTCCCATCCCGGCCCCAAATCGTTGGGAAAAACTTTTCTGGTTATCTATAACTTTGTTACACAGCAGCCTCAGTAGGTGAGCGAAGCGAACCGTATCGAAGGGTGCGGCGTTATAATGCCCTGGTTATTAACAATCAGGTGGCAGTATAGTGAGTTATGGGTGATTGGTCAAGTCACTCTTCTCCACCACTCCCGACCCCGCCCGCAGCGACAACGTTTCCCCGGTTTGAATGGCCCGCGTGACCCCGCGCACATTGGTGATGGCGGGCAGGCCAATCTCCCGCAAAATAATCGAGCCGTGCGACAAATCGCCGCCGGTTTCAACCACCACCCCGGCCACGCAGGCAAAGGTGGGAATCCAGCCGGCGTCCACAGCACGAGCCACCAGGATGGTTGTTTCGGCGGTGAAGCCGGACGGCAAAGCGGTGCTCGGTTCGGCCAGCACCCAGGCCCGCCCTCGTACCTCGCCCCCGGTCAGACTGACTCCCCGCAGCCGGGTTTCCGGGCTGGTATTGGCGGCTCCGGCCCGATACGGTTCCAGATCGTCAAAGCGGTGGAACAGGTCGGGCAGGTGGTAGCTTCGTAACTGTTCTATTTCGGTTTTACGCTGCTCAAAAAAGGCTGCGTCGGGCACCCAGCCGCTGTCCAACTGGCGGACCTCGTCAATATCCAGCAGCCACAGTGAGTCCAAATCCGGCAAGATGCCGGCAATCACATCGGTCTGGGCCAGCAACAACACCTGCCGCCGGATGCGGTCGAAGCCGCGCATGGCCTGGTAGCGAATCTGCTCCCGCGCCTGCATGGTCCGGCTGGCCTGCCACCAGACCGGCCAGGTGAGCCAGCCCAGCAATGTGCGCGGCGGCAGGGGGGGAGCGCTGGCCGGCCGGCTGAACCAGGCTCTTGAGCAGCGCTTGCGGGGCTTCGTGCAGGCGAGGCCGGGCAATATCGCTCTCATAGACGCCGCGATGGCCGTGTTTTTGCAGATAAGCCTGCCAGACCCGGCAAAAAGTCTCATCCGGGGGCAGCTTGCCCTGGCTCAGGGCCGTCTGAAGCTCCGGCTTGGCGGCGACCAGACGACGCAGCGGTTCCAGATCGGTGAACATGGCCGTGCTGATGGTCTGCTGGCGGGCGTTGTGTTCGGCCAGTACGCCGAGCCGCCGCAATAATGACAGCGGCCCGCTCATGGCCGAGGTAAGCGAGAACATCTCCGTAACCAGGATGGTGTAGAGCCAAGCCAGGGTTTCGCCACACGCGCCAAAAGTCTGCCCGGCTGCTCCGTTCGGGCCAGCATCGCCTTGATGGCCCGGCGCGATGAGGCCACCGCGCCGAACTGGGCCAGCCCCAGCCGCAGCAGGGTTGGTATTTTGCGGACCAGGCGGCCCGGGTTGGCTCCAAAAACCTGCCCGGTCTCCCCGCCGATATTATCCGTGACCAGGCGGGTCGGCAGGCCAAAGCTGCGCATCATCTCGCTCAGCAGCGACAGGTTGATATAGGGCCGGCCATAAAAGACCTCGATAAAGGGTCGCCGGGCAGGCAGGCTGGGATCGAAGCGGCGGTAATAGGCAAAAAGGCCGCCCGCGCAGGAAGCGATCAGGCTGCTCATGTAGCGCGACGGCAGCTCCGGCAGGATTTCTTTGTGGTTGGCAATGGTAAAAGTTTCGTTGCGGCGGCTGGGTCGCGTCACCGGGCGAAGCTGAACCAGCCAGCAGCACACGCCGTCATCTGCCCATTCAATATCCCAATCCCCCGCACCAAACACCCGGCGGATGTTGCGAAGAAGACGTTGCAGCCGGGAAAAGAAGGGAAATTGGACACTTGGGGTAGAGATTGGAGATTGGAGATTAAAAGAATCTCCAATCTCCAATCTCCTTTCCCAAGCTCGTAGTTTAGGTAAGAATAATTGCTCCCCCTCCACCTCGCCGGAAACCAATTTGTCGGCGGTGCCGCCGGTGAAGTTGATCAGATCATCCTCGAATTCCCGCTCGCTGAAGGCGACGCCGGCATGGCGGGCGGCGACCATGTGCATCAAAAGAACATCGCGGCGAAAGTCGCCGGGGCGGCGGAAGGCTGAACTCCAGACATCGGCCAGGGCGGCGGCCAGGTGAGCGGGGTCGGTGGGGTTGACAAACAGGCGCGAGGTAAAATGTCCGGCCAGGCTTTCGCCCTCGCGGTCCTCGGCGGAAAAGGCCGAGCGCACGGCGAGCAAAGGAGGGGGGTTAAGAAAGTCGAGTTGGAGAGCACTAAGCAGGCGGGAGGGGTCGGATATGGTGACGGATTGGCCTTCAACTTTGACCAACCCGGCGGCCAAAGCTGTGTGCCAGGCCGAGTCGAGCAGAATGAAACCCTGGGGAACCGGCAGTCCGGCCTGGGCTGCCCGGTCGAGCAGCGCCCCTTTATTACCCACGCCCAGCCCGGCTGCCTGACCGGAACCCAGCGGCAACAGGTGTGGCGTGTTGTCTCTGCTGGAATATTTATCACTCATCCGGAGAAATTATAGCATAAGGCAGTTCCAGGAAAATAATCACTCAAGATTCGTGTTGCCTGAGTGAGATACAACGGACGGAATCGAACCAAAGGCTCACTGGCGGCGCAAGCTGCAATGCGTTTTAAATCTCCAATCTCCAATCTCCAATCTCCAATCCCCAATCTCCAATCTCCAATCTCCAATCTCCAATCTCCAATCTCCTTCATGGAGTCAGCTTGCGAGCCAATTTTGCAATCTCGTGGGCGTATTCTTCCGGCTGCTCGATCATGGGGAAGTGATCCCAACCGGGGATGGTGTGGATGATGGCCTGGGGCATTAAAGTGCGGTAATCGTCTACCTGATCCACCTTCAACACCCGTTCGCGCTCGCCCCAGAGCAAGGCCGCAGGCAGATCAATGGGCCGCAGCGAGCGGAACCAGGCCGGCGTAATCAGCTCGAACATTTGCCCAAACACAGTGCAGTGGCGGTACTCGTCAAAAAAACGGTCGAGGATATCGGCGGGGACGGGCCGGGAAAAGAGCAGTCGCTTGAACAGCGGGCGGGCCAG
>JAAUSP010000230.1 GCA_012032575.1 Anaerolineales bacterium
CAACAAAACACCACTTCGTTGGGTTGCCTCTATCATTTCATCACATTCAGCTAAGGTCAGGGCCATGGGTTTTTCCAGAAAAACGTGCTTTCCGGCTTCTGCTGCCGTGACGGCCAACGATTTATGGGTGAAGGTTGGGGTCGTGATGACCACAGCCTCAAACTTGCCCCACTCAAGCGCCGCCTCCAATGACTCAAATCGGTTTTCGATCCCAAATTCGTTGGCGGTGTCGTCTAATACTTCAGCCACCGGATCAATAATACCAACCAGTTTTCCCGCCGGTATATATTTGACCAACGAATTGGCATGGACTTTCCCCGCGCGTCCTGCTCCAATCAGGCATACTCGAATCAGATTTGACATTCAAAACTTCCTTTTCATCTGGTGAATTTTTACACAATAAGAATCTTCAAAATTCCCTGCGCCATTGATTTCCACTTCTCACGAGGTATCTTCGGAAATAGCCAACGAGGAAAACGTACGGCTAAGGGTCTGCTGCCAGGAAATGTACTGTTCTACCAATGGGGCATATTTCCCGGTCATTTCGTCTTGTGGACTGATAGGCTTGCCATGACTCGCGGTGGTCCTTGCAGACGTCTCAGCCAAATCGTCAAACAGGCCCACAGCATAGCCCGCAATGAGCGCACTGCCCCAGGTGGCAAACTCCGGGCGTTCCAAACGTTGGTAGGGTACACCCAAAACATTAGCTTTGAGCTGATTCCAGGGAACACTCCTGGCCCCACCGCCGATCACCCGTGCTTCGAGCAGGCTAAGCGTAGGGGTCAACTCCTGCAAAATGCGCAGATAATAGGCATATTCAAAGGCAATACTTTCAAGCACAGCCCGAAAGAAATGGGCCTGGGTGTGTCCCCAGGAGAAGCCCACCCAGACTCCCCGCATGGCCGGATTGGCGGGACAGATTCGGCCGCCCAGGTGAGGTGAAAAAAAGAGGCCCTCAGCACCTGGCGGAATCTTAGCCGTCGTTTCAATCATCATGTCATACAGGTCATCCGGGACGGTTTGTGGTTGACCCAGGTTTCGGTTAAAAAACTCATCGCGAAACCATCGCAGTGCAAGCCCACCGCCGGCAATGTAGGCCAATGGATGCCATAAGCCTGGGACCACCGAACGCATGACCAGCAAGGCTCTGTTTTTTTCATCAGCCGCAAATTGGTCGCTACAGCCGGCCAGAACTGCCGCCGTCCCCGCTGTATCCAACAGCATCCCCGAACGGACCACTCCTGCACCTAAAGCCCCGGCTGCCGTATCTCCGCAACCTGCGGCAATAGGCGTACCGGCCGCTAACCCAAAATCTTTGGCCGCTTGATCCGTTACTTCTCCGATCACGTCCCACGGTGCTACAATGCGGGGCAGTTTGTCATCCACTACCCCCAACAGCTCACACAACTCTTTTGACCACGTTCCAGACCGGGCATCGTTGAGCGCAGAGAAGTGAATGAAGGTATAATCTATGAACGCCTCATGGCTTTGCAATCCGGCCATGGCACCGGCCACATAGCCGGCGGGCATGAGAAATTTGGCAATCCGGGCATATTCAGCCGGGCGTTCTTCCTTCCACCACAAAATTTTGGGGCCATGATCGCAAGTCGGGGGACAGCCTGTCAAGCGGGTAATGAGATCACCGTGGTGCTGCTCAAGCTGCTTGATGTAAGGTTCGCAACGCATATCCAGCCAGGAGTCAAAACGGGTGGCCGGTTTGAAATCTTCATCAACCGAACCAACCCCAGCCATCTGGCTGTCAAAGGCAATGGCGGCAATATTCCGTGGGTTAACGCCACTAGCGGCGATACATTTTTGCACCGTATGGGCCGCTGAGTGATAAAAATCGTTATTCTCCTGCTCGACCACACCTGGTTTTGGGTAATACAGGGGAACTTCCGCGCTTGATTCGGCTATGAGAGTTCCGTCTGGACGATACAAGGCAGCCTTGGTCGCGCTGGTGCCCAAGTCCACACCGATCAGGTACTTTTCGTTCACCACTTTCTCCAATTTGTTCCGCTATGCAGCTTTAAATCTCGGCAACTTTAAAGCCGAATATTTTGGCCAGTATTTCTATGTCAATCAGGTTGTGCCCGGTCATCAGAAGGTAATGGTGGGAGGCAAGGGTATTCACCAACTTGGGACCATTCGGAACTTTAATGACTCCTCCATTCAAACAGTCAGAGCCGGGATTACTGAGCGTAACCAGTCAGACTTCCTTGCACGACCATGATGCTTTCGAGGGTGGGACTTAACTTGGCCAACGTAATATTCCCGACGGGAAGACGAGCATCTATTGCCGTCGCATTTTCATCAACAATAGCTAACACTTTGGGTTTGAGGGACCATTCTGTGGCAAAAGAAGTAGGCAATACCCCCAGGTAACCGCAGTGGGCGACCAAGATGTGATTTTCAGGTTCCTCTACCTCCGGGAAATTGGCAATCCGCTCATGCTTAAGGGCCGCCTGCCCCATAAGGAACGGGTAGAGGTTGGTCATCATAATTGGCACATCAAGAGACTTATGCAAGATGTATTTGGTTATCATGGAAAGGGTATCGGCTTCGCAACCCCAGATCAATCCTTTTTCCTGGTAAAGCATATTCCAGGCCAGGCAGGGGGTGGTATCCGAGAAATGGGACTCATTGAGACAGTTAATGCCCATACCCCTGATCTGTTCATCTTGCTCAAGTTCACGTTTTAGCGCAATGTAAACTTTAATGGCGCTGTCGAGGGCGCGGGGGGTGATCCCCTCCGATTTTATAGACCACTTTTGGCGTACCTCCGCTGCTTCGAGATCGGAAATCTGTTTGGCGGTTGCCCCCAATTCCTTAAAACTCTTCTTGACGATAGTCAGGCCAAACTTTGCCAGGATGCGCTGTGTACATTCATCTTCCCACCAGTAAAAACGTTTAAAAATACTGGCCTGAAACCCCTCACCGGGATTATCCTGGAATACCAGAAATTTTGTCTGGCTCAGTTCTCTTTTGACCCTCAGTGCCCGGCAGATTCTTTGCGTCTGCTCCAGGTTGTAGGGGGCAATTGTTTCCACCCCTTCAGATTTTAGGTAGCTGGCAATCTCCCAATCCCACATGGATAGGGTGCCAAACTCGGAGGTTATAATCAGGATAGGGAGTTTGATTTGTTTGAAATCCTCAACCTGCCGGTAAGCATCCCCCAACATTTGGGGAAAAACCACCGCATCAGCCTCAGGGAGGACTGCGCCCAACGCGGTGGGTGCCAGTACCTCTGCTTCGTTAACAAGTAAACTTTTTAAGGTATTAACCTGCTTATCAAAATCATTGTCTCTACTTGGAAAATAAAGCGGAACCAGACGTGCCTTCACTATTTTTCCTCCTCTCACTTATATTCTGGATAAGCCGAAGACCGAGGTGAAGAGTTATATATCCTTCCCTTGTTTTTGGATGGTATAGACCATCACCGCCCCAAGAATAATAAACCCCTTGACAATCCACTGATAGAAAGATGATACTTCGGCCAAATTGAAAATATTATTAAGAACAGAGATGATGAGAATACCGGCCACGGTACCCATTACGCTGCCTTTGCCGCCACCTAATCGAGTACCCCCAATTAACACGGCGGCAATTGAGTCCAAATCAAAACGATCAAAATTTAATCCACCCACTTGAGGATCGCCAATACCCATCCGACTGATCAGGAATAGTGCCGAAACTCCGGCAGTAAAACTGCAAAACATATAGGCAAACAGAATAATTGGCTTGGTACGGATGCCCGATAAACGGGCAATAACTTCACTACCACCTGTAGCAATAATGTAACGGCCCAGAACAGTCTTGGTCAGAATAACAAACGTGATGATTACTAGCAGGGCCAAAAAAATAACCGGAAAAGGCACGGGGCCAACCATGCCCTCTGCAAAGTAGTTAAATCCTGGGCTAATCGAGCCTTTTGGCGCTTTGGCGTATAAAAGTACCAACCCCTGGACTATAGAGGCCACGCTTAAGGTGGTAATAAAGGGTACTACTTTCAAACGGGTAATAACAAACGCATTAATCAAACCCACCAGTAAGGCTCCACCCAGAGTTAACAGCACAACTTGAAGAATAACACCCAATCCAGGCTGACCCGCCATAAGCCCTGATGCGTAAACTGCCACCAGGCTAATAGTTGATCCAACCGACAAATCAATACCACCAGTGAGAATCACCATCGTTTGGCCGATGCTCACCACTCCTAGTGCCACCGCCTGGCGTAAAACATTAAAAATATTCTGAGGAGTACGAAAGTTGGGCGAGATGACCGTTGCAACCATGACAATGAGCAACAAAATAGCGTAAATCTTAACCAAGTCTGCATGGTCATGCATAAACTGCTGTAATTGGTTTCGCCGCTGCTTTACAAGTCAGGGTATTAGTGTCATAATCCGCTCCGTAAGTGGCCAGGGTTCATGACTTGTTCTTCCGTAGCCGTTTCACTGGCAAAATCCCGGCCATACGTCCTTTGTGCATTACCACAATGCGGTCGCTCATGCCGATTATCTCTGGTATTTCAGAAGAGATCATCAAGATGGCCACACCTTCGGCAGCCAAGTCGCGCATCAAGCGCCAGATTTCTGCCTTGGCACCCACGTCAATACCACGAGTTGGCTCGTCCACAATCAGCAAACCTGAACCAGTAATAAGCCATTTCGCTAAGACTACTTTCTGTTGATTGCCACCGCTCAAAAACTGTATTTCTTGATCCAAGCCGGGAGTACGGATATTTAAATCCTTAACCATTTTTAAAACGATATTCTTCTCTTGCATCTGCTTGATAAGCCCCCACCGTTGGCGCTGAGCTAAACTTGGCAGTGCGGCATTATGTCTGACTGATAGGCCCGCCACAATTCCTTCTTCTTTACGGCTCTCGGGCAAAAAACCAATATTATGCCGCATTGCCTGCCGCGGATTACCTATTTTGACCGCCTGGCCTTTAATCTTGATCTCACCCTGGTTGATACTCCGCACCCCAAAAATAGCCTGGGCCAGTTCGCTCCTCCCTGCTCCCATCAGTCCAGCAAGGCCAACTATCTCACCTTTATGAAGGGTGAGATTGATATTTTCAATACATTTTGACAGGATAAGTTATTGATTGATAAAACTTCTTCACCTGGTTTTTTACTATCTCCCCGTGGAGGGAAAGTTTCAGAAAAGGTACGGCCAATCATCATTTTGACCAATGATGCACGATCAAGGTCTTTGATATGGAGAGTATCTACTACCCGGCCGTCTCTCATCACCGTCACCCGGTCTGCTATTTGAAATACTTCGGCTAAACGATGAGAAATGTAGATAATAGCCACCCCTTGCTGCTTCAACGCCGAGATAACCTCAAAAACACGTTCCAAATCATGACCACCTAATGTAGCCGATGGCTCATCCATAATGACAATCTTGGCATTGAGAGATAATGCTTTTGCAATTTCAACCATTTGTTGTTGAGCCACACTTAACCGGCCCACTTTGGTCCGTGGGTCGAGGTCCACTCCCAACCGATGTAATACTTCTTGCGCTTGCCGCTCAAGTTGCAGAGAATTGACAAATCCCCAACGATTGCGAGGTTCGCGACCTAAAATACATTCTCAGCTATATTTAGATCAGGTAGCAGGTTCAATTCTTGATAAATGATACTGATACTAAAGCGTTGCTGGGCATCATGAGGGCTGTTAATGGCGACAGGTTGACCATCCAGATAGATTTCTCCTGATTTTGGTTGATAGACCCCTGCTAAAATCTTCATTAAGGTAGACTTTCCTGCCCCATTCTGTCCCAAGAGCGCATGCACCTCACCCAAACGGCAGTCAAAACTCACATTGTCTAGAGCCAGTGCACCGGGAAAATCCTTAGTGATATTTTCCATTCTGAGATAACTATCTGACATAATTTAATCCTTCACCAGGCAGTCGGGGTAAGGTAGTAGATAACAAGGCTGATAAAAATAATCTTGCTATCTACTACCTATCATCCACTAATTAACAGATTACCCCGTTTCTATTCCGGGAACATACGTTGAGCGACTTCGGGGAGAGCACTGGCCCAGTAGTCATCGGGCAAATCCATCCGGACATACTTGTCCAGGTTCTCTTTGGTGATAACTTCACGGGGCACATCCACATTCTTCTGCACCGGCTTGCCAGCCAGAATGTCCAGGGCTATCTGTACAGCTACCCCACCCTGATTGACCGGGAATGTGACGACCACTCCCTCAAAACCAATCTCCTTCATCTGCTTCAGGTAGCGGTTGAAATCTTCACCCGTCACCGGGGGCACATCCAAGCCGGCTTCGACAAAGGCTTCCACTGCCCCCGATGCCTGCAATCCACTGTCGGCCCAAACCCCATCTATCTGCTCAAACTGGACCAGCCAGTTCTCCATTATCTGCTTGCCTTCCACCGGCGACCAGTTGGCATACTCTTGAGCCAGCTCCTTGATGTCCGGGTTTTGGGTAAACACTTCCCGTGCGCATTGCAGCCGTTCCTCAGCTGGACTGGCCCCAGCAATGCCCGACAACAGCACAATGTTACCCTTGCCACCTAATGTCTCCACTAACCACTCCGCTTGAGCTTTGCCCATCTCACAATTGCTTGAGTTTACATAGGAAACATAGTTCTCTTCACCCGATACATTCCGATCTAATGTCACCACAGGAATCCCTGCCGCCATCGCTTTGGCTGCCACCGGCGTCAAGGCTTCCTGTGTCGCCGGACTGATGATCAGAATGTCACAATCCTTCGTCAACAGGTCTTCAGTATCACTGATCTGTTTGGCCGGGTCGTCATTGGCATCTGTCTCGATCAGGTTTTCAATCTCCGGATGCTGCTCAATCGCATATCGCAAATGCTCCACCATCGAAACCCGCCAAGAGTTTGATACCGATGCATTGCTGAAGCAGAACGTGTATGGCCCTTCTTTTTTGTATTGGCCCGTGTCTGCTGTTCCCGCCTCCACTTCGGCCGGCTGGGCGGCTTCGGTGGCTGGAGCTTCTTCTGTAACGGCTGCGGCTTCGGTGGCTGGTACTTTTTCTTCCGTTGCTTCCTTTGCCAGTTGTTCGGTCACTGCTGGTGCAGGTTCTTCTTTAGCAGCCTCAGGAGCGGGCGAGCAAGCTGTAACAATTAAAGCTCCCAATATAACCAGGCAGAATATCCAGTAAAAACTTTTCCTTTGTCGAAACATTCTTCCCTCCTTTGGGGGTTGCTTTCACCATTTCATTATGATGTGATATAATTAATTAACATAGCGAACAATACCGTGTCCCAACATAAATACGTTGGATACGCTTTGGGCGCTAATTTCCATTAGGGAGATATTGCAGACCGCCAAGTTAGCCATATCTCCCTTTTTTTATTTATTTTAAAAGAAGATATAACTGGTTACACCTCCATTCTACAGCAGTGTTGAACTTTTCGAGAACAGTTTGAACAGGCTGGCCTAAGCAGCTACGACTCCTGGGGCCGTAGCCGAACGTATAGAGCCAAAGCCGCAATGATGACTATACCTTTGACAATGCGTTGGGTCTCCTCGTCCAGATTTAACTGTAAGACGAGATTAAAAAGGATCGTGATAATCAAGACGCCGGCTACTGACCCCAAAACGCTACCTTTTCCCCCTTGCAAAGCCGTACCCCCTACAACTACTGTGGCGATGGAATCCAGTTCAAAACCTCGTCCCAACCAGTTATCAGCCAGCCCAATGTAAGCGGTCAGAACTAACCCCGCCACTCCTGCCAGAAAACTACAAATCACATGACTGGCAATGATGACGCCGTGAACATTTACCCCTGAAAGATGAGCTGTATGGGGATTACCTCCTACCGCGTAGATTCTTCGCCCCAGGGTTGTTTGGCGTAAAATAACTACAGCGGCTATGATGATGACAACCCAGATGATAACTGCTGTAGGAATAGGCCCCAACGCGCCTCGCCCCCAAAATCGTAGCGCTTCCGGGATAGAGCCTTTTGGCGCTCCCCCTGTATACACAAAACGAATGCCCTGGACAATCAGGATAGTCCCCAATGTAGCAATAAAAGCCGGGATGCGAAGTTTAGTGATCATTAAACCATTGACCAAGCCAATGATTACTGCAACACCCAGGCAAAGCAGAGCCACCGGTAACGCTAAACTATCCTCACCTTTCATTAAATTAGCAGCCAAAACTGACATCAAAGCCATCACCGAGGCTACAGACAGGTCTATACTCCCTGTCAGAATGACAAATGTCTGCCCGACCGATACAATTCCCAGAGTGGAAGCCTGCCTAAGCAAGTTAGTGATACTCCTGGCTCTCAGAAACACCGGAGAAATCAACGAAGCAACCACTATAAGCACCAGGAGAATAATATAGATGGCTGATTGCCCCATCAGCTTACGCAATTGCTTTGACCTATCACTCTGGTGGGGTTCATTCGTCATCTCGGGAGATATTAACTCTGTTTGCATGGATCATCCTTTTAAGGGTATTAGAGAACGTTTGCGCTCAGAACTATCTTCTGCCCTGTTTCCGCTGATTTCAAGCCCGCCTCCAGAACCTCCATCTCTTTCATGCCATCGTAAAAGTTTGGTGCAATGGTTTCACCCTTATCAATCGCCGTTAGAAAATCGGCCACAGCGTGATGGAATTCATGTTCATAGCCAATAATGTGCCCGGGCGGCCACCAGTTTGCCACGTAGGGATGAACGGACTCAGTTACCAGAATTGTTCTAAATCCTTGGGCATAATCGGGGTCATTTGCCGAATAATACTGAAGCTCGTTCATCCGCTCCAAATTGAAGATTAAGCTGCCCTCACTACCATAAATTTCAAAGTGATTGTAGTTTTTCCGTCCGGGGGCAAATCGGGTGGCCTCAAAAGAGCCTAGCGCTCCATTTTCAAACTCAACCACCATAAAGGCGGCATCTTCGACTGTTACCTCCCCTTTCTCTTTGCCCACAGAACCTGCCTTAAAAGTACCGGCTGCTACTTCATCAGGAAGGGGACGCTCCTTGATGAAATTTGCTGTCATACCTGTAACACTTTTGATATCGCCCACCAGATACCTGGCCAGATCAATGCTGTGGGAGTTCAAATCACCGTGTGGGCCGGAGCCAGCAGTTTCTTTGCGCAGATGCCAGGTAAGGGGGAAGTTGGGATCAACGATCCAGGATTGCAGATACGCGCCCCGCCAATGGAATATCCGGCCAATTTTGCCTTGATCAATTAACTGTTTCGCCAAAGTTACAGCCGGACAGCGCCGATAGTTGTGGTTGAGATAATGAGTCACACCTGCATTTTCTGCGGCCTCATACATTTCTTTCGCTTGAGCCAGATTTAGAGCCATCGGTTTTTCACAAAAGATGTGTTTCCGGGCTTTTGCCGCTGCGATTGCTACATCACGATGAAGCGCCTGAGGTACGGAGATGTCAACAATATCTATGTCGTCTCGTTGGATTACCTTTTCCCAATCGGTCTCTATTTCTTCCCAACCCCACTTATCGGCAAATTCCTTTAGAGGACCTTCATTCCGGCCACAGGCCACCTTTAACACAGGCTTTATATTAAGATCGAAGAAGTGCGAGACATTTTTCCAGGCGTTGCTATGGGCTTTACCCATAAATTTGTAACCAATAATAGCAACGTTTAATTCTTTCATAGGTATCTAAACCTCTTTCTGCAAGATTTTTAAAATCAACTAACTCAAGCTGTTAACAATCCGCTTGAGTTCTTGAACACTTTGCTTCACTGCCGCGTGTTCATCATTGTTGTAATCAGGATGCAAGAAATCAGTTTCAACTGCCAAAAATCCTTGATACCCGGTATCTTTCAACATTTGAGCCAGTTTTTGATTATCCACTAGCCCTTCACCCACCGGGGTTGAAGAAAAGAAGAACCACTCGTCAGGGGTGGCTCCTTTTTGCACTTTCAAATCCTTGATATGGGTGGCATAAGTATATTTTGCCAGTTTTTGCATGCCCTTTATCGGGTCATCCAATAGCCGCAAGAAGTTGCCAGTATCAAAATTTAAACCCAAATAAGGTGAATCAACACTTTCCAGCAATTGCAGGATTTCATCAGAGGTAAAGTCAATATGATTTTCAACGGCCATTTTGATGTCGTAATCAGCCGCCACTTTTACCGCTTCTTTAAACATCCTTGTCAAACGTTCAATTTGGGGTTGATGGGGTTCTCGTACAAACATCAGGCTGCTGCCAACCACCCGCATTACCTTAGCCCCAATATTCTGGGCATGTTCAAAGCTCTTAATCATCTCCTGGTATTCTGCTTCGTTTTTGCCGCCTTCCAATCCATCAGGATGGCCCCAAGCGTATACGCGATCAAGATTGTGGTCATTCAAGATGGCTTTAATGTTTGCCATATACCCCTTGTCCTCACGCTGAGGGATAAAACAAGACTCCAGCGAGACGCCATCAACGCCCAGATCAACGGCAAATTTTAGAAAATCTTCCAGCGTCATACGGAATGGAGGCTGTTCCTGCTGAGGATAAACCTCACCAAAAAATCTGTGGAAACAGTAACTATCAATACCTACCTTCATTACCATTGTAAATCCTCCTCTGGGTTATAATGATTTTATTGATTGAATTGAGATTGATTAAGTGCTACTCTTCTGCGCTGCTA
>JAAUSP010000231.1 GCA_012032575.1 Anaerolineales bacterium
GGCGCGACCACCTTCGGGCCTTGGCACAGCGCGTCGAGGTTGCCGACTGGGAAGTCCGGATCATGGGGTCGAAGAGCAATCTGTTGCGGGCGTTGACCAGCGCCGGCGGCGTCGTGCTCCCGGCGGGACCGGTTCGCGGTTCAGCACCAAACTGGCGTCCCCGGCGGGATTCGAACCCACGACCCCAGGATTAGGAATCCTGTGCTCTATCCGGCTGAGCTACGGGGACGCATTCGCTGCCTATAGCGCATCTGGCCGCCGGCACCCAAGAACACCCTGCCAACCACCCTTGCCGTTACCGTGGCACAGGCGACGTTACGGGCAAGGCGCGGAAGGTGATGGAACGCAAGGCGATGGTGATGGCGGCCGGGGCGGCCCTGGTGGTAAACGAGGTGGCTTTTTTCCGGGCCGCCGGCGCGTCTGCCCGATCAAATACGAAGAAGTAGACTGGAAGAACATGGACAGCCTGCGCTATTTTGTGAGCGATGACGGTAGTATTCGTCCCCGCCGCAAAACCGGGGCCAATGCCAAATTGCAGCGCAAGGTAGCGGTGATGGTAAAACGCGCCCGGCACATGGCCTTGCTGCCCTATACCGGCGAGCATATTCGACTCTCCGGTACTGGCAGAAGGTAATCACCTTCCGAGCGATCTAATCGGCGCATGCGGGCGACCCTCCGGGGTCGCCCCTTTGTTGTTGAAGCAAACAGGGACGGTTTTGTCCCTGTTCGAAATCATCTTGTATTGTTGAGGATTTTATGGCTAAACCGCAAACTCAGCCCGGTCGAACGCCAACGCGCAAGCAAATTGCGCTTTCTCGCCGGGAAAAAGAGCAGCTTCGTCTAATTTATATCGGTTTGGGCGTGGTAACAGGACTGATTCTGATTGTGCTGGCCATTGGCCTGTTCCAAACCTATGTACTTGAACCCAATTCTCCTGTAGCCAACCTGAACGGGAATGAAATTTCGACGCGGGAATACCAAAATCGGGTTCGTTACGAGCGTTTTCTGTTAGATAACCAGATCCAACAGCTTTTGCAGCAGCAGGTGGCCTTATCTCAACCGGGCAACGAGCAGTTGGCCCAAATGTTGGGGCCACAGTTTGAGCAAATGGCCCAACAGCTTCAGTTTCAGCGCTCGCGGTAGACGCCAGGCCCTGGAAATATTATTGAGGATCGTCTGGTTGAAGCTGAAGCGCAAAACAGAAGCCTCACCGCCTCGCCCGAAGAAGTAACCGAAGCCATCAATCGGATTTTAGCCCAGCAGGGTGGGGGCTATACCGCCCTCGAAGTGACTGAAACGGCTACGGCAGCGGCTCAGGCCTCGGCTACCGCGGCCCTGTGGACACCCACCCCTACCTTCACCCCTTCGCCCACCATCACCCCCACCGCAGTTTTGACCCCGACCGACTCGATTACGCCTACGGCAACGCCGGCCAATACCCCCACTCCTGCCCCCACCCCTACTCTGGTGGTGTTGGATGAAAATACGCTCAAGACCAGTTATACCAACTGGCTGACCACCCTGGCCAACGCGACCGGCCTCGATGAAACCCAATATCGCCAGATTATTGGGGTAACGGTGCTAAAGGATAAACTCCAAAAAGCGATTGGGGATGAGACGCCCAAAATGGCCGAACAAGCCCGTGCCCGGCATATTCTGGTCGAAACGGAAGAAGAAGCCAAAGCGGTAATTGAACGCCTCGATAAAGGTGATGATTTTGCCGTCCTGGCTGAAGAGCTGTCAACCGATACCGGCAGCGGCGCTCAGGGCGGTGATTTAGGCTTTGTCCCGCGCGGCCGTTTTGTCGAGGTTGTGGATGAAGCTGTTTTTACCTTGCCCATCGGTGAGATCAGTGAGCCAATTCAGTCTGATTTTGGCTGGCACGTTATTGAAGTTCTGGAACGCGAGGAGCGCGAACTATCGCCAACCGATTACCGGACGGCGCAGCGCCAGGCTTACAACGATTGGTTAACCGAAGCGCGGGCAGGGGCTAATGTGCAGGATTTTTGGACGGCCCAGAAAGTTCCACGCGACAATGGTCCTACTATCCCTACAGTACCAGCTCAACCGGCGCAACAATAAGGCAAAAATGGACCCGACTGCAAAATTCTACTTTTGCGTTGAAAGAATTTATGGTATAATTGGCTAACAATGTCTGCTGTTCAAGGAGGCCACAGAGCGGATGCACCCGCAAGGTAATAGAGTTGTCGAACTCAGAATTCCGAGCGAGTTGGGTTACGAAAAGATTGCCAGGGAGGCTGTGGCTACTGTTGCGCGTCGCCTCAATTTTGGTGAAGAAAAAATTGAGGATATAAAAACCGCTATTAGTGAGGCTTGCACCAATGCCATCCGTTATGGCAGTGGCTCTGATGCACGCATGAAAGTAGTGGTGGTCCTCACAGCCGATGAAGATAAACTCGATATTTTGATCAAGGACCCTGGCGCCGGCGGCGCACCCCCACTCGATGTGACGATTCCGGACATCAATGGTATGATCGAAGGTAAAGCCCGGTTTGGGGGAATGGGTTTGTATATTATCCGGGAACTTGTAGACGAAGCAGGGTTTGTTGAGGCAGATGACGAAGATGAAGGAAATCAATTCCGCATGGTCATCTACCGGGTTGACGATGAAGAAAATAAATCCGAAAAATCAGGTTCGGATAAAACGGGAGGCACGACCCCATGAGTGACGAGATCCAGGTCTCGGTTCGTACGGAGAACAGCGCTACAGTTATAGACCTGGTTGGCGATGTGACGACTTTTGCTGAAGAAGCAATCAATCAGGCCTATCAAAGCGCGTCGTCCGATGGAGCAACCAACATTATTTTTAACTTTCGCGAGAATGATTACATCAACAGCGCCGGCATCGCTATACTTATTGGCGTTGTTACCGAAGCCCGCAAACGCGACCAGAAATTATTGATGACGGGCCTAAGCGCCCACTTTCAAAAGATTTTCAGGATGGTGGGGCTGACCCAATATGCCGATCTTTACCCCTCCGTCGAGGAGGCACTCGCCACGCTCAATGGCGATGGCGCTGGGTCCTGACTGTTTTTTAGCCGATATTAAAAAGCCACACCCGGGTGTGGCTTTTTTTTATTAATCCGGTAATGCCTGGGCCAGAAAGCGCAAGGCGTTGCCTCCCATCACCAGGGCGGCGTCATCGGCTGAAAATCCATGCGTCTGTAGGGCTTGGTAAAAATCGGGCAGAATGGTTACATCGGGCAGCGCCGGGGTTGTGCCGGGGCTGATATTCAAGGTGGCTAATTCCTGGGCGCTTAATTCCATAGTCGGCAGATAGTTGGTAAAGTCCGGTCCCAGTGCCAGGTGTTCCACCCCCACCAAACCGGCGATGTACTCCGCCTGCTTCAGTAAACCCGGCAGCAAATCGCCCCCTCCAGGAATGACAAATTCAGGATAGAAGTTCAGGCCGATCAGTCCGCCTCGCTCGGCCAGAGCCTTGATTTGGGCATCGGTGAGGTTGCGGTGATGGGGACAAACAGCCGCGCTGTTGGAATGGCTGGCCAGCACCGGTCCCTGGCTGTGCTCTAAGGCCGACCAAAAGCCGGCTTCATTCAGGTGGGAAACATCCAGGATGATGGGATAATCGGCCAGCCGGGCGACCAATTGCCGTCCCAAATAGGTCAACCCTGCGCCGGTATCTTCGCCGCTGCCTTCGGCCAGGGCATTGGCCCGATTCCAGGTGAGGCCAATCATGCGTAGACCCAATTCAAAAAAGAGCCGGGTCAGGTTGATGTCGCGCCCTAATCCCTCAGCCCCTTCCATTGCTAATAAGACGCCAATTTTGTCACTCTCCAGTACCCGAACCAAATCCGCTTTGGTTTTGATGACCGCAAAATGATCGCTGGCTTCGTCCAACTCCTGTAAAAAAGCATTGACAATCAACAGGGTTTGACGCAGAGCCGCTTCGGGCAAGTTGATCGTGTCAAAGTAAATCGGCAGGACCTGTATTTTGATCCCGCCTTGCCGGAGCGGTTCCAGGTGGTAGGTCTCCAGGGTGCCGCGCTCGCCCTTAAACTCGCGGCGATGGGTCACATCGTACAGAATGTCGCCGTGCAAATCAACAAAAGGGGGCATGGTCATATCCTTGCCTGGTTTTTCATAATCTCAGCCATAACCGTGGTAGCATACGAGCCTGGCTGAAGCTCAAAGGAGACCCACAGGTCTTCATCCCACCAGGCTTTGGCCTGCTTTAGATTGATGCGGTAGGGCCGGCGCGCCCCCTCGATTTTGAGGCCGGGGAGTTTAAAGTCATCAGGAGTTAACCCTTTAGCTGCCAGGGTAGCTTGCTCTCGCTGGCCTGGCTCGCCTTCGGCCATAAGGGTTTTGGGGCCAAAAAGCGGCCCGGATGGACTGATTTCAAACCGGTCAGCGCGAGGCTGTTCCACCGCTGCATCGCGCACTACAAATGCCGCCCCTTTACCGTGAATATAGGCCACATCGCCATTTTCCAGGCAGTCCAGGCGGTCAAGCCGGTTGACCAACAGCTCGTTGAATAGTTGCGATTGAAATGCCGAGACGAAGAAACTTTTTAACTTGCCATCCAGGGCGGTAAAGGCCGCTTCAAGCTGGCCGCCTGTTTTGACAATGGCTGCCAAAACACGTCGCTCGTCAGGCAAGTTGTTGGGCCATTGGGTCAGGGCGTCACTCCAACGAGCCTCATCTATAAGCTGCCGGGCAGCCTGGATATGGGGCGCTTCGTGGGGCTGCGGCCGGCCCAGGTAGTGCGCCACAAATTCGGCGGCATTTCGCCGCACCAGCATTTCGCCGAGAACGTGGGTGTTCTCGCGATGACCGAAACGCTGCTCGCCAAAAAAGTTGGGCACGCCTTTTTGCAGCAAGACAGCCATCACCGTTTGAGCCTGAAGCAGGGCATCGGGTGTAACCTGGCGCACCCGGATGATAAACCGATTGCCGGCTAAATGACCGATTTTTAATTTGTTATGGTGGCGGTTCACCCGCAGAACTTTTATATTGGGGATATTGAGGGCGGCCACGGCTTCGGGTGTGACCCGATCAATGGATAGTGTCTGGCGGGTTACAGCCTGAGCATCTTTCAACCCGGCGTGTCCAATATCACCGGGCGAAATACTCAGGGCGCGGGCCATCATTTTGATCGCCACATAGGTAGACAGTCCCCGCTTTTCTATCTCCACATAAATGTGCTGACCCTGACCGGCAGGGGCATACAGTGGAATTTCTTCAACAAAAAAATCTTCCGGTTCAGCTTTGAGTTGACCCCCAATACCTGGCAGGTCGGCGGTGAGATAGGGTAAAATCATAAAGGTTATCAGCCAAATTTTTACTTGGGCGTCTGGACTTTTATATCAGCCATAAGATTAGCGACCTGTTTCTCGCAATCGGCAAAGCGAGGCCAGTTGGCATCGCTCACTGCCATGGCCTCGGTAAATTTTTGGATGCTTTTTTGATTAAATCTTGCACCTTGGGGTGGGTCAGCGGGATGCCCGATTGAATTTGCGCCTGAATACCGGCTATATCGCCCAGACCCTCATAATAGAGGCGGTCGGCTTTTTTGTAGTCAGGGCCAGCCGGTTCATCCGGCTCCGCCACTTCAACTGAGTCGCGAATAAATTCATCGCCTCCTTCAAGGAAGGGTTGGCTAAAGACAGTTCCATCGGGCAAAATAGTACCATCCATTTTGGCGTCGGCCAGCTTGGCTTTCCACCACCATTTGCCCGGATCGGCATTTTTGAGACAGGTATTTTTTAAGTTCGCGCCCTCAAAATTAGCCGAAGCGATAATCGAGCCGGTTAAATCAACCCCTTCCAGGTTGGCCCAACGCAGATCAGCGCCATTCAAATCCACGCCGCGCATGATCGCTCCTCTAAAATCGGCACCCTTGAGATTGGCTTTGGCCAGGTTAGCCCCTTTAAAGTTAGCCCCGCGCAGGTTGGCGGCGCTAAAACTGGCCCGCTCCAATATAGCTCGCTCAAAACTGGCGCCCATGAGATTAGTGCCCTCAAAAATGATGCCGGTCAACCTGTTTTTGGCAAAATTACCGGGAGGGTCCACTGTAAAGCCTTTAAATTCGCGATAGCCACTCTTATACTGTCTGATAATATCTTCAGCGGTCTTCTTTTTCATCAAAAATGCTTCTCCGTCAGGGGGTGGTTCTTTAGCAAAAAGAGTCTATTTCGATTATAACATTCCTGCATCGAAGTGCAAGTCATTCCTGACCAAAAGCCTAATATTTTCCCGGAGATTAATAGTTTGAATAACACATTGACCTTTAAAACAACTAACACCATTCTTTATTGCCAAAAATGGGCCGAAACTGTGGCTTTTTATCAAGAGAAATTAGCCTTGCCGGTTTTGTTTGCCTCAGACTGGTTTGTGGAATTTGAATTAGGCCCGACAGCCCGGCTGAGTGTGGCCGATGAGCGACGATCAAAAGTAAAGAGCTGCGGGGGGATTGGTATTACTTTAACCTTGCAGGTGGAAAATACGGATGCCGCCTGGGCCGCTTTACTCGCGCGCGGCCTGGAATTAGAACCGCTTCAAGATCATGCCTGGGGAGCACGGCTCTTTTATTTTTATGACCCGGAAGGGCATCGCCTGGAAATTTGGTCGCCGGTGGAGAAAAAAGAGAAACCGGCAGGTAAGGGGGGGTACCTGCCGGTCTAAGGAGGAGAGTCAAAAGGTGTCGCCCTCTTGTCTCTGTCCGATGCTGCAAGCACAGTGTAACACGAACTCCCCGGCAACGGTAGTGATTTTTATCACTATTAGATAGTGACAAAAGTCACATATAGGACGATGTTTTATGAGTCAGAACCATTGCTTAAATGGGGGCGCTGGAGTATACTTATCCGATACACTCAAAACTATAGTGAAACCTAAAAATTCCGGTATGGAGAGGTGTTGCCAGCGATGCTTTTTCATGCCGGATTAATCTATTGGGTTTTTGACTGAATAACGTTGAAGCAGGGTAACAGTGATGGTTGCCGTTAAATCTGAAATAACCGCCCAGGACGCCGTAGAATTTGAAGGCTGGCTCAAGGTGATTGAGCCAGGCCGTTCAAAAACAGATATGGATCTCATTCGCCGTGCCTGTAGGCTGGCGCAGCAGGCTCACCAGGGCCAGACACGGGCTTCGGGTGAGCCTTATTTTCAACATTCCCTGGCTGTAGCCAACATTCTGGCCGATTTGCGGCTGGATGCAGAGACACTGGCCGCAGCGGTGCTGCACGATGTATTGGAAGACACGCCCGTTACGCTGGAGGAATTGAAAACGGAATTTGGCGCGACGGTGGCTAAACTGGTTGACGGCGTGACCAAGATGGGCCAGATTCAGGAGTATCGCGGCCAGGAGCGGAAAACCAAGAAGGAACGCGCTCAGGCCGAAAGTTTGCGTAAAATGCTGATTGCTATGGTTGATGATGTCCGGGTGGTATTGATTAAGTTGGCCGACCGGACTCACAATATGCGCACTCTGATTCATTTACGGGAAGAGAAGCGCCAACGGATCGCCAAAGAAACGCTCGACATCTTTGCGCCGCTGGCCAACCGGCTGGGCATCTGGCAAATCAAATGGGAATTGGAAGACCTTTCTTTTCGTTACCTGGAGCCAGAATTATACAAGCAAATTGCTGGCATGGTGGATGAGCGCCGGATTAACCGTGAGCAGTATATTAATCGGGTGGCCGATAAGTTAAAGACAGAATTGCAGCTCAGAGGGATTGACTCTGACGTGACAGGTCGGCCCAAACACATTTATAGTATCTGGCGCAAAATGAAACGGAAAGGGGTCAATTTTGATCAGATTTATGATGTTCAGGCGGTGCGGGTACTGGTAGACGAAATTGCCGACTGTTATGCCGCTCTGGGCATTGTCCACACGCTCTGGCGGCCCATCCCCGGTGAATTTGATGATTATATTGCTACCCCCAAAGACAACCTGTACCGTTCGCTCCACACGGCGGTGTTTGGGCCGGAAGGCAAAACCATCGAAGTTCAAATTCGCACCCACGAAATGCATCAGGATGCCGAATTGGGCGTGGCGGCTCACTGGCGATATAAAGAGGGGGCCAGGTCCAATCTTAATTTTGATCGCAAAGTGGCCTGGCTGCGCCAATTGATGGAGTGGAAAGACGATGTTGCCGACGCCGCCGAATTTATTGACCAGGTTAAGGCCGAAGTCTTTCAGGATCGAGTCCACGTGCTGACCCCGCAGGGCGATGCCATTGATTTACCCGCCGGAGCTACGCCGATTGATTTTGCCTACCATATCCATACTGAAATCGGCCATCGCTGCCGGGGAGCGAAAGTAAATGGCCGGATTGTCCCGCTGACCTACAAATTAAAGAACGGTGAGCAGGTAGAAGTTTTAACGGCCAAACGCGGCGGCCCCAGCCGGGACTGGATCAACAACCAGTTAGGTTATCTTAAAACAGCCCGGGCTAGAGCCAAAGTCCGGCAGTGGTTTAAACGGCTTAATTATGAAGAAAACGTAACCCATGGCCGGACCATTCTGGATCGAGAACTGCACCGGCTGGGTGTGGCCGAGGTTAACCACGAAAAACTGGCCCGTGAATTCAATTATAGCAAAGTGGATGATTTTCTGGCCGCCATTGGCCGGGGCGATATTAACCCGTCGCATATTGTCAGCGCGATCAACGATATTATCGAGGCAACCCAGCCCAAAGAAGAAAAAGAACTTTATATACTGACCTCGCCCTCTACGGCTCCCACTTCCCCTACCGGGATTCGGATTCAGGGAGTCGGCAATCTTTTGACCAATCTGGCGCAGTGCTGCCGGCCCGTGCCCGGTGACGATTCGATCATCGGCTTTATCACCCGCGGCCGGGGGGTGACAATTCATCGCCGGGATTGCCCCAATGTGTTGCGCTTTAATGAGGAAGGCCGCGAGCGACTGATTGAGGTGGATTGGGACACCAAAGGGGATGATACCTATCCGGTTGACATCGAGATTGATGCCTTTGATCGCCCCGGCCTGCTGCGCGATATTACAGCGGTGGTTGCCAACGAAAAAATAAATATCAGCACCGTCAGCGTTATCACCCGCCGCCAGGAACTTAAGGCCAAAGTATTTGCTACCCTGGAAATTGCTACGATTGACCAACTGAGCCGCGTGCTGGCCCTGATTGCCCAACTCCCGAATATTATTGAAGTCAGACGCCGGAGGAAATAGGCTGGATGGAAACAACTGTGTACGATGTTGCAATTATCGGGGGAGGGATTGTCGGCCTGTCCACCGCCCTGGCCCTGACTTCGCAGCAGTCGTTGGGGTTGATTGTTCTGGAAGCGGAAGACCGCCTGGCTGCCCATCAAACCGGCCATAACAGCGGTGTTATCCATTCGGGGTTGTATTATAAACCCGGCTCCTTGAAGGCACGCAACTGCGTGACCGGTCGAGAGGCGCTGTATCGTTTTTGCCAGGAGTACCAGATTGCCCACGACCGCTGTGGCAAAATTGTGGTGGCGACCCAGCCGGAAGAACTGCCCCGGCTCCACAGCCTGGAGGAACGGGGTCGGGCCAACGGTCTCAGGGGGCTGCGACGGCTTGGCCCGGAGGAAATAAAAGCGTATGAACCGCACGTGACCGGGCTGGCCGGCCTGCTGGTGCCGGAAACCGGCATTGTAGACTACCGCCAGGTGACCGAAACTTACGCCCGCCTGGTCCGGCAAGCCGGCGGAACCATCCAAACCCAGGCTCGTTTTCTGGGCTGTCACAGCCAGCCCAACGAGCTGCGTCTGGAAACGACTCGGGGCGAAGTTCGCTGCCGTTATTTGATCAATTGCGGCGGGCTGCAATCGGACCGGGTGGCGCGGCTGTGCGGGGTTGAGCCGGGGTTGCGGATTGTGCCTTTTCGCGGGGAATATTATGAGTTGATCCCGGAGCGGCAATTTTTGGTTAAAAACCTGATTTACCCGGCACCCGACCCGCAGTTTCCTTTTCTGGGGGTCCATTTTACCCGCATGATCCACGGCGGCGTCGAGGCCGGACCCAATGCGGTCCTGGCTTTCAAGCGAGAAGGCTATCAGCGCTCCAGCTTCTCGCCGGGCGATGCCTGGGAAATTGCCACGTATAACGGCTTCTGGCGCCTGGCCGGAAAGCACTGGCGCATGAGCCTGGGCGAGTTTCATCGCTCCTACAGTAAACAGGCTTTTGTGAAAGCTTTGCAGCGTTTGCTGCCGGATTTGAGGATGGCGGATGTCCATCCGGCTGGGGCCGGGGTCCGCGCCCAGGCCCTGGAACCGAGTGGAGCGCTGGTGGACGATTTTCGGATTGTCGAGGCCAAGCGCATGATCCACGTGTTGAACGCTCCTTCGCCCGCTGCCACCGCCTCGCTCAGTATCGGCCAATCTATTGCGCAGATGGCTGAAACGCAGTTCGATTTGCTCAGAAATTAGTCATAAAGCTAAAGACGCAAAAAATCCCGAAGGGTTTTCCTTCGGGATTTTTTTATGATTTGAATTGGGTGCAGTTCCTCTCAACTCCCAAGGCTACAATTGGCTATTTTGCCACGAATTTACACAAATTTCACAAATTATTTTTCTTTTTTCGTGTTAATTTGTGTGAATTCGTGGCGGATTATTGCTTGGGAGGCGAGAGTATCTGGC
>JAAUSP010000232.1 GCA_012032575.1 Anaerolineales bacterium
GGCGGGGTGGTCCTCTGTTTAAAGATACTGATCCGCCCCTGCCGGGGTGGGTCGCTGGCGGCGATAATAGATGCCCGGGTCAACCCCAAATTGCGGAATGAGATGAATGGGTCCGGTGTAGCCTTTCCGCCGCCACACCTGGGCCGACTCGCTGTTGCCGGCCAGCAGGGCATCGGCGTGGTTGAGTACGTAACGCTCCATCCAATTAAAAGGGGGCGGGTAGCGGCGCTGCAAGTTTTGCCAGCTAAAAACCACCGTCCCGGCCTTCACCGAGCGGGCCAGCCGCATCGCCAGAAATGTGGCTAAATTATACGGTTCTTCGTCAATATGAAAAATATCTGGCCGCACCTGGCGTACTATCTTGCCCAGCTTGGGGTAAAAGTGAAGATGGTAATTGCCGTTAAAAGCAATATCTGTCACCAGCAGGTTGTAGCCTTTGGTGTAAATCTTTTCCAGGCGAGTCGGGGCGCGGGGGTCATCCCAGGAAGGCGGAACCACGACCGTCAAATCAACCCCATCAATGGCCGCTAACTCTTCGAGTTTTTTTTGATAAGCGCCCACAATGCAGGCTTTGGAGAGCATGAGAACTTTCATCAGGTGTAAATTCAGTTGCTTTAGCGAGAAATTTAGTGAAATGTGAAGCGCGAAACGTACCCTTAAATTCGTCAAACCTGACGTTTCATGCCTCAACTTGAGCATGGGGTAGGCTATTATCTGCTATTGATTGTAGCACAAGTTACCCTAATTCTTCAAACTTTAAGGTCATTGCCGACCCTCTTTCTTAAAGACTGCCTCTTGATATGCCTGTAACGTCTCCTGGGCTGTCTGCGCCCAGCTAAACTTCTCCACCTGAGTAAAGCCGCGCTCGATCATGGCATCCCGCGACTCCTCTTCGGTGCAGAGCCGAATAATGGGCGCGGCCATGTGCTTGGTGTCGCTGGGGTCAAGCTGAAAGGCAGCGGGGCCGGCCAGTTCCGGGATCGAGGCGGCATTGGTGGTCACAACGGGGACGCCGCAGGCCATCGCTTCCAGCACCGGCAGACCAAAGCCCTCGTAGCGCGAAGGGTAGACAAACACCGCCGCCGCCGCGTAGAGCAGCGGTTTATCCTCTTCGGCAATCCAGCCGGGGTAATGATAAATTCTTCCAGGCCCAGTTCGCGGGCCATGCGGCGCGGGTCGGGAAAAAAAGCGGTATCAGTTTCGGGCAGGCGTCCGGCCAGCACCAGCGGATACTGGTCGCCCAGGGTGGCGCTGACCCAGGTATAGGCGTGCAGCAACGCGCTGACATTCTTACGCACATCATAGCCGCCCAGGTAAAGGACAAAATTCTCCGGCAGATTGTACTTTTTCTTGATCTCGACAAGCTGCTGCCAGGTTTCGGCAGGCTGAAAGTGGGGCGCGGGGGCCAGGTAAATGGTGCGAACTCGCTCGGCGGGCAAGCGGAGCTTCGCCAGAATATCCCGCCGGCTGGCCTCCGAATCGGCCAGGATGAGGCTGGCCTGCCCGGCCGCCGCCGCCACCAGCGAGGTATACAGCCGCACCAGCAAGCCGCCCCGGTATTCAGGCAGCACCATCGGGATCACATCATGAATGGTGACGACTGTGGGCACGGCGGGAGCCAGCGGCGAGCCGAAGTAGGGCACGTGGGCCAGGTCCACCTTCAGCCTGCGGCAGACGCGGGGAAAAGTAACCTGCTCAAACCACACTTTAGCCAGATTCGATGAGGAGCCGCCAAAAGGGGGCGAGGCCACCAGGGATTTTAGCCGGGGCTGAACGGTAGCCGGGTCGGGATCAAAAGGTTTGGGGGCGATAAGGGTGATCTCCAGGCTGGGGTCGGTCTCCAGCAGGGCCGGCAGCAGGCAGCGCAAATATTGGCCGCTGCCGACGGTGGGATTATCCCAAAACCAGGCGTTGATGGCAATTTTCATGGTTCAAACAGTCCCTCCGCTGGGGTTGAAAGCAACTCAAAACTGCGGGCGCGCAGTGTAGCCTGCTGCCGGCCCGAAACAAAACTGAGGCGAACCGGCAGGCCCGTAGCTTCGTCGCGCCAGACGGCCAGGGTGTCCCCGCCGGTGAACGTCAGGGTGATTTTTTGGGCCGGCGCGCGTCCCACCTGAACTGGTTCTTCGGTGGCGCTGGCCGGAGTGGCCGCCAGCAGCCCGGTGATGATGGCAAAAGCATCCGTCACCGGCGAAAGCCGGGCTTCGGTTGGCTGAGGTGCGGCCGGTGGCGAGTCAAAACGCCGGTAGCGCCAGGCGGTTGTGCCGTCAAAAATCAGGGTTTGGCCCACCAGATCAGGCGCGACGGCTTCCAAAATTTCCAATCGGTAACGCGAGCCGGCCCGCCATGTGGCTACGGTCAGCGGCCCGCCCATTGGCGCGTCCGGCCAGTCAAGCTCCCAGGCGATATGCTGGTCAGCTTGCCAGGCTGCAAGCAGGGCCGCTTGCGCCGTCTCGACTCCGACCGATTTGGCCGGGGCACAGGCGCTCAGGCTGAGCGCCAGAGCAATAAAGTATAGAAATTTGAGGATCAAAAATGAGGACTTCTGTTTGCCTAAATTCATATCTTAAATTATATCTATAGCCTAATTTATAGGCCAATAGTCACTTGTAAGCCAATTTGGGATGTGGTATAATCCAGCCAATTCGGTGTCACCTTAACCTGGCATTGAAAATGATAATAATATCTGAAAGCCTGCGGGCAGGAGGATGGGCATGATTGAGGTCAAAATAGATAGTATTCGGGTTAGCTTAATGTCTCAGCATCGTGTGGTAGTTTTGAAAGATGTGGACACAGATCGCTACCTGCCCATTTGGATTGGTCCTTTTGAGGCCGATGCCATTACGATCCAATTGCAGGGAGTTCAGGTAGCTCGCCCGCTCACGCACGATCTGTTAAAAAGTATTATTGATGAAATGGGCGCGACCATTTCTCATGTGATGGTCAGCGAGTTGAAAAACGATACCTTTTTTGCCCGGATTGTTATGGATGTCAATGGGCAGAGCATGGAAATTGATGCCCGGCCCAGTGATGCTATCGCCCTGGCGGTTCGGGCCAATGCGCCTCTGTTTGTGGCCGAAGATGTCATGTCGGCGGCCTCGATTGTGCCGGAGACAAGTCTGGAAGAGTCCAGCATGGATGTCGAAAGCGAACCGCTGTCGGAAGAAGAAGTAGAGAAGCTGGCCGTTTTTCGCGATTTTATTGACGAACTTGATTTGGACGATTTGGGTAAGAATTAGACAGCCCGTCTGGCATTTGATGAGCACAAACGGCGGGGCACAGTCAACCCTCGTCAAATACTGAGTTTACCTCGCGCTAACTGTTTTTAGTCATTATCTTTAAAATTTATTGCTGTTTCTGGCTGGCTCGCGTGCGCGGAAGGTCGTTGAAATCTATTGTTTGACGAACCCCCGCGCTCGTGTTATTATTGTAAATCAGAACTTTTGTTCTGGGAATCAAACAATGATTGATATTCTACCGGGCACTGTGCCCGACCGATTACAGCCCCATAATGTCGAAGCTGAAGAAGCGGTTCTGGGCGCACTGTTGATTGATACCGACGCGATTATCCGTATTGCGACCTTTTTGCAGCCGCTTGATTTTTATGTAGAGCGCCATAGCTGGATTTTCGAGGCCATTCGTGACCTGCACGAGCGGCGTGAACCGGCTGACCTGGTAACGCTGACCGACGAGTTGGAACGCCGGGGTCAAATGGTTGAAATTGGCGGGGCGGCCTATCTGACCAGCCTGATGAACGCCACGCCTACCTCGATCCACGTTGAGTTTTACGCCCGCATTGTCGAGCGCACGGCGGTTTTACGCCGGCTGATTGACGCTGCCGGACAGATTGCCCGGCTGGCCTACGAAGGCAGCGACGACGCCGACGAAGTGGTGGATCGGGCCGAGGAGATTATTTTTGGTGTCGCCGCCCGACGGGTGGACCGGGATTTACGTCCCATCCGCCAGATTCTCGACCAATATCACGACCGGGTGGAGTATCTGTGGAACCATCGCGGCGAGATTGTCGGCATCCCCACCGGCCTGTCTGACCTGGATAAACTGCTGGGCGGCTTGCAGCGCTCGGATGTGATTATTCTGGCGGGCCGGCCTGGTATGGGTAAAACGTCGCTGGCTTTGAGTATGGCCCTCCATGCCGCCCGCCGCTGGCAAAAACGGATTGCCCTGTTTAGCCTGGAAATGAGCGATGAGCAGTTGGTCCAGCGCCTCATCTCCGCCGAAACCGGCATTGACAGCCAGCGCCTGCGCCTGGGCGACATTAAAGACAACGAGTGGCCCACCTTTATGCAAGCCACCACCCTCCTTTCCAATACCTTTATTTTTATTGACGACACCCCGGCCATTTCAGCCCTGGAACTGCGGACCAAAGCCCGCCGCCTCCACGCCGAACACGGCCTGGATATGATTATCATAGATTACCTGCAACTCATGCGCGGCGATTCGCGCAGCGAAAACCGGCAGCAGGAAATCAGCTACATTTCCCGCTCGATCAAGGCCCTGGCCCGCGAGCTGAACGTGCCCATTCTGGCCCTCAGCCAGTTGTCCCGCCAGGTCGAATCGCGCCACGACAAGCGCCCGATGCTCTCGGATTTGAGAGAAAGTGCTCGATCGAGCAGGATGCCGACATCGTGATGTTTGTCTACCGCGACGACGTGTATAACCCCGACACCGAATTTCCCAATATTGCCGAGATTATTGTCAGCAAACATCGTTCCGGCCCCACCGGCATCTTCTCCGTTTACTTCAAAAAGCATCTGGCCCAGTTTGTAGATTTGGAAGTTAAAAGACAAGCGATGGAGTATTAGGGAATCAGCGAATGATGAATGGCGAATAAAGAACTTCTTTTCGCCATTCGCCATTCGCCATTCATCGAGTATGGAGAAATTCAACGGTTTTCCCGCAGGCGAATTACGCTTTACCTCCGTGCCGGATTTGTTTTTTGCCCGGTTGCTGCCTCAAATTGACAGCCTGGCCGAATTGAAGGTCACGCTTCATTTTCTATGGGTGCATTATCGGCAGGCCCGGCAGGTGATTGCCAGGAATGAACTGCTGGCCGATGAAACATTGGTCCACAGCCTGGCTTTGATTGACGAAGATGTAGAAAACGCCCTGAGCCAGGGGTTGAACCGGGCCGTCGAACGGGGCGCTTTGTTGTATGCCCAGGTTGAGGACGATGCGGGTTTGCATGATCTCTACTTTCTGAATAGCGAGCGGGGTCGGCAGGCGCACGCCAAAGTTGAAGCCGGTGAAATGGGCGTTGTCGCCGTGAGTGGGGCGGAAATTGTGCCGCCAGTCAAGCGGCCCAACATTTTTGATTTGTACGAGGCCAACATTGGCCTGCTTTCGCCCATCATTGTGGACGAATTGAAAGACGCCGAGGCCACCTATCCGCAGATTTGGATTGAGGATGCCTTCAAGATTGCCGTGGAAAACAATGTCCGCAAGTGGAGCTACATCCGGGCGATTTTGGAACGGATGGCTACAGCCGGCCGCGATGACGGTAAAGGCAAAAAAGAGGAAGGCGTCAAGCCCTGGTACACCGACGAAGAGTTTAAACAGTTGATCCAACATTAGCATGGCGAATAGCGAATGGCGAATGAAAACTCTGTATTCGCCATTCGTCATTCGCCATTCGTTCATTCACTTATTCACCCAATGGACAGATTAGACGAAATTCTCAATCGCAACACAAATTACTGGCCTGATGAGCGCCCCAGCGGAAGTAATTCTGAAATTTTGTTGCCCGCCGATGAGGAGTGGCTGTGCCCTGTTTGCGGCGGCACCGGCTATTTGCGCCAGGATGTGCCGGTCGGTCATCCGAACTTTGGCAAACTGGCCCCCTGCCAATGCCGCTTGCAGGAACAGGAAAGCAAGCGGCTGAATCAGCTTCGGATCATCAGCAACATGGACAAGATGACTCGCTACACTTTTGATAAATTTGTCCCCGATGGTTATGGGCTGACCGATGAGCGGCGGCGCAACCTGCACATGGCCTATGACATGGCCTACAACTTTGCCAACCAGCCCGAAGGCTGGCTGATTTTGCTGGGCGGCTACGGCTGTGGCAAATCGCATCTGGCCGCTGCCATAGGGAATCACGCCATCAGCCAGGGCAAGCCGGCCTTGTTTGTGGTGGTACCCGACCTGCTCGATCACCTGCGGGCAGCTTATGGGCCTAACAGCGGGACCTCTTATGACCAGCGCTTTGAAGAGATTCGCAATGCTTCCCTGCTGATTCTGGACGATTTGGGCGCGCATAGTTCGACGCCCTGGGCGCAGGAAAAGCTGTTCCAGTTGTTCAACTATCGTTACAATGCCCAACTACCCACCGTTGTCACCTCCAACCACGAGTTGGAAGAGATTGACATTCGCATCCGTTCGCGCATGGTGGACCCCGACCTGGCGCAAATTATCAAAATTCTGGCCCCTGATTTCCGCCAAATTGGGGTGGCCCAGGGCAGTTCGGAACTGTCCAGCCTGTCGCTGCACGCCGATCAGACCTTTGAGAGTTTTAGCTTGCGCGAAGGTGAGTTAGACCCGGCCAAAGCCGAAAACCTCAAGCGGGCCTTTGAACGCGCCCGCAACTACGCCGTCCGTCCCCAGGATTGGATTGTTTTTACCGGCACCTACGGCTGCGGCAAAACGCACCTGTCCGCTTCCATCGCCAACGAAGTAGCCAAGCGGGGCGAGCCGGCCCTGTTCGTGGTCGTGCCCGACCTGCTCGACCATCTCCGCGCCGCCTTCAATCCCAACAGCCTGACCCCCTACGACAAACGCTTCGACGAAGTGCGCCGGGCCTCGCTGCTGGTGCTGGACGATTTGGGCACCGAAAGCGCCACCCCCTGGGCCGAGGAAAAACTGTACCAGCTTTTCAACCATCGCTACAACGGTCGCCTGCCGACCATCATCACCATGGCCAAGGATATTGACCTCAAACCGCGTCTCAAATCGCTTTTTTTGGATGTGGGCCGCTGCACCACCTTTGAAATTATGGCCCCCAGCTATCGCGGCCTGCCCGCTCGCGGCGCGGCCAATAGGGCCAGAGTGCCGGTCAGACGGGTGCGCTGATGCCTGTCATTTCGAGGCCATAGGCCGAGAAATCTTCGAGCCGGTTATATGCACACGCGGGGTTCTAAGATTTCTCGCTCCCTGCGTAGCGTGTCGCTCGAAATGACACGAGTGAGTAGGTACGATGAAGGTTCTCGATGCGGTCGAAATGACATGAAAATCACCGATGCCCAACTCAAACAAATCTATGCTCACGCCAAAGAGGCGTATCCGGCGGAATGTTGCGGCTTTTTGCTGGGCAGTTTTGATAACGGCGGCCTGGTGCGCGAAGTCCGCCGGGCCACCAATCAGAACACCGAGCGTACCGACCGTTTTGTCATCAGCGCCGAGGAGTTCGGGCAGGTCCAGTTCGCCGCCGACGAGGCCGGAGTGGACATCATCGGCATCTATCACTCCCACCCCGATTGGCCCGCCATCCCCTCTCAAACCGATATGGACAGCGCCTTTGAGGATGTCTATTATCTGATTGCTTCCGTTCATGAAGGCAAACCGCTCAACACTCAAATCTGGCGGCTGCTCGACGACGGGTTGCGCCGTTTTGAGTGGGTGGCGCTAGAGATTGTGGACGAGAAGGGGCTGTAGATAGAGTCTAAGGCTAAGGCTGAGGCTAAGAAATCATGTCATTTCGAGTGAAGCGAAGCGGAACGAGAAATCCCTGTGTTATACACTGAAGAGCATTACACCCAGGCTTTAGAAACTTTGGATAATTTGTTGGAGATTGTGGGTGAAGATGAAAATCATCCATTCTATGAACTGTTAGATACTTTAGGTATAATGATAGCAGCCTATGAAGAAATTCATCATTCTGTTGATGATGTGGTGAGTAGGGATGTGTTAAGATTTCTCATGGATGAACACCACTTGACCCTTTCCTTTTTACCCGAATTGGGTGTTCCAGAAACCGTATCAGAAATACTGATCGGGAAACATAAATTGAATGTGACGCAGATTCGCGCCTTGTCTGAACATTTTGGGTTATCTCCAGTTACCTTTCTTTAAACCGCATTTTGGCTGGCCGAGGGAAGTGCTGCATTATTTCGAGGGGGTAAGGCAGGATATTGTGGATGAAAACGTACTTTTGGCTGGTACTTCTATTTCTCATTTTGCTTCTGCCGTTGCGTCTCTTCTCTGCCGTCCCCACTTTTGCTCAGGAAGAAAGTAAAGCTCCACCGGCCCAAATTCAACTTACCGTTGACCGCACGACTCTTAATGTAGGTGACTCGAGCCAGGCTATATTAATCTTGCGTAATACTTCGCCTTATACCTTGACCGGCATCGCCGCTCAATTTCAGGGTACGGCCTTCAAAACTCTCAATTTAACCAACTTACCCGACACTTTATCTCCTTACAGTAGCACCCAAGCCGAATATACTCTCCAAAGCCAGGTTGCCGGTTCTCACAATGTTACTTTTGCGGTACAATATTCTTGGGATGATCCAAACATAGGTTTGGTTCATCAATGGATTGAAACGGTGTCGGCTACTAAGTTTGAGGTAGCCAAGGTTATTCCCTGGTGGTTTAATTTTGACTGGCCGGCTTATCTAATTCCGCTTATCATCGGCCTTGTAGTTGGCTGGGTAGGAGCATGGTTTGCGGAATGGCGAAAGCAGCGGCAAGAAGAAAAACAACAAGAGGAACAAGTTGCCGGTATTACTCTGGCAATGTTGCAAGCGATTCGTAAAGGGATAGAACAAAAAGAGGCGGTTCGCTTTAACCTGTGGGAAGAGGCTGTTGTGAAGGGTAATCTCTATCCCGCGCTTCATCGCTTGGGACGACGGATAGGCAAGCCAGAGTTATCTAAACGACTGGCTGAGTTGTCAATTACCTTGATTGATTATAATGATCGGCAAGGTAAAAAATTTTCACAGAAAAACTTACAACGGATTTGGTTAATGAGTTGACAGACTTGATTAGGGTGATTGAAAGTAGAGACTAGTGCATTATCCAGAGTTAAAATTCGGGTTTTGCGGTGGAAATAGCCCGAATTTTTAGCATAGACGATGCACTAGGTAGGAAATTTATAATGTTTAGGATAAAAGATCAGTTTGCTAAGTTACAAAATCCCTATACTTTCGGCGTACCTGTCCAGGGTAAGGACAATTTCTTTGGGCGTGAGAAAGAATTACAGCTTATTTTTGATACCCTTGAAAATGTACCTCGTGGACAAAAGCAAGATTTGGTTGTGATGGGGCCACGCCGGATTGGAAAATCTTCATTACTTTATCGTCTCGTTGACTTGTTAACCCCAAGAAAAGATTTTGTTTCAGTATATATAGATGTTCAGAGTATTAAACCTAGAACAACTCGATTATTGTTCTTTGAAGTAATGCAAAAAATTGAAGATGGTTATAGCAAAAAAGGAATATGGTCTAGACATTTGCCGTCTTTTGTGACACTTAAACCAGATAATATTCCTGTAGATTTAGAATTTTATACCTTTAAAAAGGATATGATTCGGCTGAATGAAGTGATAGTTTCTCAAAATTTACCGCGTTTAGTTTTGATGTTTGATGAGGTTGAACTGCTTATAGAATTCGGTGGGGCGGATATTTTGAGCTGGTTTCGAGGCCTTATTCAAAGTATGCTTTATATCATTTTTGTTGTATCCGGGGCTGAACAACTCTATTCGCTAACTCAAGATTATGGCTCGCCTTTTTACAATATCTTTAAGACAATTGAATTACATCCCTTAACTCCTAGGGCTGCCAGAAAGTTAATAGAGGAACCGGCGAACCAAATTGGGATGCAAATTCCGTCGACTGAGGTTGACAAAATCCTGCGTTATGCCGGTAACAGCCCTTACTTCATTCAAGGCATGGCCCATTATTTAGTTGAGACCTTGAATCGACAAAAGCGATACGAAGTTTACCCAGAAGATGTAGCTGAAGTTATCAAACAGAGTGTTGAATACCTCTCGCCTCAATTTGCTTATGTTTGGGGCGGAGCATCTCAAGTACAACGAATTATTCTGTATGCCCTGGCTAAAAAAGGACATCCTCGAACTGCTGAGGCTTTGATTGCTGGTTTGCCTCAATTAAAGAGTATTATCCAGTCTCGACAACAACAACAAGAAACATTTGACAACCTAGTTCAGCAGCAAATCCTTAAATTAGATAATAATCTCTATTGGTTTGTAGTTTTGTTATTTGTTGACTGGATTTTAGCCAAAGTAGATGATGAAAACATTATCAATCTGGCTACTGAGTCCGAGGTTATCCATATTCGGCGCGGTTACAATATTCGTGCCATTCGTCAACTCTTAACTCTAGCATTCTCAGATGAAGAGCTACGGGGAATTGTTTTTGACTATCCTGAATTTCGTCCTGTATATGAACAACTCTCACATGACACAGGCAAATCTCGAGTTATTCAATATTTGATTGAATATGCCGAGCGGAAGGAATTACTTGATCAATTACTTGACTCTATAAAGAAACAAAACCCGAAGCAATACGCTACCTTTGAGAACGATTTGTATCAGTAAACCTGACTTAGTCAAAGGAAATTCCTATGTCCCCTTACAAACCGATTCCCGAC
>JAAUSP010000233.1 GCA_012032575.1 Anaerolineales bacterium
GGGTGGCGGTGGGCGCAACCGTTGGCGCAGGTGATGGTTCTTCTGCCGCCGCCAGGGCTTCGGTTTGCGGGACGGATGTCCAGCGTAAAAAACTAAACAACAACCCGCCCCACACCCCGGCAATAATAACGATAATGACGGCCTGGCTCAACAATTGAGTCAAGCCGGGCCAGACGATTTTGCTCCGGCGCTGCGGGACAGACCCGGTTTTCCAGGGAGATTTGCTCATATTCCTGACTCTCCCCTCCTAAAAGCCATACAAAATGATGCCGCCCAAAAAGCCCAGAACCGAGGCCAGGATAAAACTGGCGGCAAAACCGGCGACATAAAGCACCATCGTCGCGGGCCGCCACAGCACTTCGGGCTGCCGCCAGCGCGCCACAGTGATGGCAGTGGTCAAAACAAACAGGCTGATGGCTAAAAATATTTTGGCGTTGATGTAAGGCGCGTCGCCCTCAAACCGAACCACGTAATCGCGATAGCCGGTAAACCCGGCGACAAGGGTGCTGAGAGCGGCCAGGGTCATGTTATAAAATGCGGCCCGTTCCAGCGCTTCATTGCGCTGCCACAAAGCCAAAAGCAGCAAAAGCAGTCCCACGGCGGTCAGGGCAATGGGGAAATGGACTGTGGGAACATGCCAGGGATGCACGTCGAAGATGGTATTAAACAAACCGGTGATAGATTCCATAAAGTTAGGGTTTTTTGATGGACCTAAAGGCACACTTGAGAAAGTGTACCTTTAGGTCAGGGGAATTGAGAGCAGAACTTAATTTTTAACCATGCGCTGGCGCAGCACAAATCCGATCAGCGCCAGGCCACCTCCGAGCAAGAGGAGGGCCATAGGCCAGGTATTGCTGGCGCTGCCGCCGGATTGGGGCAGACTGGCCGGCGGAGTTTGACCGGAAACGAGTGTGTTCAGATAGTCGGCAATTTGAGCGGCTTCGTCATTGCTCACCTGCGCTTCGCTGTAGGCGGGCATGTTTTTGAACGGGGTCCGAAGCTGCTTGATAACGCCCTCGGCGGTAGGCGTAATACCGCGCTGCACAAACCCATCAATCATCCGCCCTTTGCCTGTTGAAGCTTCATCGGTGTGACAGGCCGCACAGGTCTTTTGCAGCATCAGTTCCTGCCCCGGGTGAGTGGCGGTAACGCCGAGGTCTTTCCGTTGAAAATCACCGGTGGGGTCGGGCAGGGCGGTAATGTAGGCGTGCATGTCCTTGATCTGCTGGTCCGACACTTGGGCTTCGGAGAAGCCGGGCATAAAGCGGCGGGGGGTGCGGACCTGGGCAATCCATTCGTCGGCGGTAGCGGTACTATTCGATAAGGGGCGGGCAAATGTCCCTTCGCCGGCCGGCCCGTGACAGGCGGCGCACTGCCAAACCTGTTGTTCCCAGGCTGTTTTGCCGGCATCGGGGTCTTGGGCCAGGGCCACCGAGGTGGTCATAATGAGTAAGACCAGAACTACCGGAAGCAAAATAATTAATCTTCGCATGTGAATCAAAAACCCTCCTTAATAAAGTGTTTGGTTTCTTAAACAAATGTGGAGTTGCTGATACCAAATTTTTGGAAATCCACCTCCCTTTGATTAAGGTTTATCCATTTGGGATACCGGTGATAAGTGGACTATAGTCCATATCAGCCGAGCGGATTATAGTGACTATAGTCTGTTTGTCAAAAATAGATACGTAGCCCAAACAATTTTGGATTTGATTTTGCCGATTAAATGCTGAGAATATGCTGAGAAATTTAACCAGAACCGATCCACTGAGACTGCGGCGACCGAAGGAAGGGGTAAATACATTAATTGCAGATGGGGAGAGATTTATTTGAGATTACCGGCCAGGACTTTTTCGCCGGTCGGCTCGGAACTGCCGCCGGTCGGCTCGACGCTGACATCACAGCCGGAATATTCAAAGAGGTTTTGGGGCGCTCTGATCCGCCCTCCGCCATAACCGTATTCGTCAACCGAGAAAACAGCGCCACTGGTGCGGTATTCATTTTGCAGCAGCCATAATTGATACTGATAATTGGGTTCGAGCGTGGGCAAGGCATCCACCACAAACGCGCCGTTTTCTCCATCCGCGCCGATGAGTACGAAACCGGCTGCTCCGGGGGCCAGCCCGATGAGCGGAATGGCCCGCATCCCACCCGAATGAGCTCCAGATTCAAGCCGAGTGAGGCGCTGCCAGAGCAAGAAATTGCTGGCGATTAATACCAGGATCAAGAGTAAGGAGGCGACTCCCCAGGCCAGTACCACCCGCTGGCTGAAATTGGGCCAGTGCTGCCACCAGGGGGCCGGAGCCTGGCTGAGGGGAGATGAGGGCTGCTTTTGTACTCGCGCCAGCAAACGGCGCTTTAAGCCGGTCGAGGGCAGGGCATCAGGTGCAGCCAGGGCCAGGTCAGCCGCTACGGCCTCATAAACGGCCAGTTCTGCCTTACAAACGGGGCAGTTTCCCAGGTGCTCAGACACCGCTATTTGCTCAGCCGGGTCTAAACTCCCCAGGGCATAAGCTGGCAGTAATTCAAAAAAATGGTCGTCAGCAGTCATGGCCTAATACCCGAATCAACAACTCTGTAGATTCATACGCAAATCGAAATGTTTTGGATTTAGACAAACATTATTCATCGTGCAGCATCTGGCGGAGTTTCTGCATGGCTGAGCGGAGCCGGGTTTTAACGGTCCCCAGCGGCTCTTGCAATATCTCGGCAATCTGGCGATGGGTGTAGCCCTTGAAATAGGCCAACGCCAGCGACTGCTTCTGTTCGGCCGGGAGTTGGGCGATGGCGGCCCGAATAAGCTCTTGCCGCAGGGTAAGTTCCACTGTTTCTTCCGGGCCGTTGCTAAATCCGGCAGTTTCCGGGACATCGGCCCAGCTTACCAGGTTTTGTTCCACCCGGGTCCGGCGCTGGCGCAACACGTCAATGGCCCGATGGCGGGCCAGACTCAACAGCCAGGTCGTCACCTTGGACTGCTCGGTTCGATAGGTCTCGGCCTTTTCCCAAACCCGGGTAAAAACGTCCAGCGTGATTTCTTCGGCGGCAGCGTGATCGGCCACCGAGTTCAAAGCCAGGCTAAAAACCAGACGGTGATAGCGTTGGTACAATTCGCCCAGCGCGTCCGGTTGGGCGCAGGTGATATGCGTCATGAGTTCGGCGTCGTCCAGCTTTGAATAATCAACGGTGGATTTCATGTTTTAAGACAAAAAACTCCCCTACCCCCCTTGGAGGAGATTGGAGATTGGAGATTTTTAATTTGAATCTCCCATCTCTAATCTCTCATCTCCTTAATTTACCCCAACTCCTTTAGCCGTTCCCAGATCTTGGCAGCCTGAAGTTCCAGGTCGGCCAGTTGTTCACGCTCTTTTTCTACCACGGCGGCCGGGGCTTTTTGGGTGAAATTGGGATTACTGAGTTTAACTCTACCTGCGGCAATTCGCTTTTCGAGTTGAGCCACTTCCTTATGCCAGCGGGCCTGTTCTGCCTCCAAATCAATCATCCCCGCCAGCGGTAAATAAATTTCAATGCCGCCGCTAATCACCTCGGCTATGGCTTGAGCCGGCTTTTGGTCCAGCGTGGCCGCCACCTGGAAATCATCTTTCTCCAGGCGAGCCAACGCGATCACAATCTCCTGGTGTTTGATGATCAACTCGTAGTTAGCTCCGGCAGCAATTGTGGCAGCAATCTTTTTGCCCGGTTCGACATTGTATTCGGAGCGGATATTGCGGATGGCCCGGATCATTTCGATCAGAAGGTCCATCTGCGCTTCGGCTTCTTCGTCAATCCCCGTATGGCTTTGGTGCGGCCAGGAAGTCACCATCAGGCTGTCGCCCTCGTGGGGGAGGTGCTGCCAGGCGGCTTCGGTGACAAAAGGGATAAAGGGATGGAGCAGCCGCAGGACGTGTTCCAGCACGTAGACCAGCACCCGCCGGGCGGTCGCCTGGGCGCGGGCATCGGTCCCGTAGAGCCGGATTTTGGCAATCTCGATGTACCAATCGGCAAACTCGCCCCAGAAGAATTCGTAGATCTGACGGCCGGCCTCGCCAAAGTTGAACTCGTTCATCAAACGGGTCACATCGGTGACGAGGCGGTTGTGGCGGCTCAAAATCCAGCGATCCGGCAGAGACAGCCCCGACAAATTCCACGTTCCCGCCCCCGATTGAAAGGCCGTGCCGGTGTTGTTGACCACAAAGCGGGTGGCGTTCCAGATTTTGTTGCAGAAGTTGCGGTTGGCGGCGATGCGCTCCATAGACAGGTTCATATCGTTGCCGGGCGCGGAGCCGGTCAGCAGGGTGAAGCGCAGGGCGTCGGTGCCGTACTCGTCCATCACCTCCAGCGGGTCAACTACATTGCCGGATGTTTTGCTCATCTTGCGGCCATGCTCGTCGCGAATGAGGCCGTGCAAATAGACAGTATTGAACGGAGCCTGCTCGGTGTATTCCAACCCGCTCATGATCATGCGGGCCACCCAGAAAAAGAGAATATCGTAGCCGGTTTCCATGACTGAGGTGGGATAGTAACGGCGCAGGTCGGGCGTGTCTTCGGGCCAGCCCAGGGTGGAGAAAGGCCACAAACCGGAGCTAAACCAGGTGTCCAACACGTCAGCGTCCTGCTCGATTTTTTGGCTGTGGCAGTGGGTACACTCGGACGGGTCCTGCCGGGCCACGGTCATGCCGCCGCAGTCGGCGCAGTACCAGACCGGGATGCGATGGCCCCACCAGAGCTGGCGGCTGATGCACCAATCCCGGATATTATCCAGCCAGTTGTTGTAAATTTTGGTAAAGCGCTCCGGGATGATCTTGATATCGCCGTTGGCCACTGCCGCCAGGCCCTTATCGGCCAGCGGCTTCATTTTGACAAACCACTGGGTCGAAACCAGCGGCTCGACCACCTCGCCGCCCCGCTGCGAGCGCGGCACTTGCAGCCGGTGCGGTTTGACTTCCAGGGTCAGCCCGGCCGCTTCCATATCGGCCCACAGTTTGCGGCGACAGTCAAAGCGGTCCAACCCCTGATACGGGCCGGCGTTCTGGTTCATCGTGGCGTCTTTGTTCATCACATTGATGATGGGCAGGTTGTGTTTCCGGCCAATTTCAAAGTCGTTGGGATCGTGGCCGGGGGTAATTTTGAGCGCCCCGGTGCCAAACTCGCGGTCCACGTAGGGGTCGGCAATCACCGGAATCTGGCGGCCCAGCATGGGCACGAGCGCCATGCGGCCCACAAACCGCTGGTAGCGCTCATCGTCCGGGTGGACGGCCACGGCGGTATCGCCCAAAATGGTTTCGGGACGGGTGGTCGCCACAGCGATATACTCCTCCTCCCCCTCCGAGGGGGAGGTCGGGAGGGGGTCAGCCAGCCTATATTTGAAGTAGTACAGCCGCCCTTCTTCTTCGCTGTACTCCACCTCCAGATCGCTGACGGCGGTTTGCAGACCCGGCGACCAGTTGATCAGGTATTCGCCCCGATAGATCAGGCCGCGCTCGTACAGAGTCACAAACGCTTCGCGCACCGCCCGCGAGAGGCCCTCATCCATCGTAAATCTTTCCCGGTCCCAGTCACACGATGCACCCAAACGGCGGTGCTGCTGCTGGATAGTGCCGCTGTACTGCTCTTTCCAGGCCCAGGTCCGTTCCAGAAATTTCTCGCGGCCAATTTCCTCGCGGCTGGTGCCTTCGTTGCGCAGGGCGCGTTCCACCTGCAACTGGGTGGCGATGCCGGCGTGATCGGTGCCGGGAACCCACAACGCCGCCTTGCCGTGCATGCGCTGGTAGCGGATCAGCAAATCCTCAATCGAGGCGGTGATGGCGTGGCCCAGGTGCAGCGCGCCGGTCACATTGGGCGGCGGCATCGAGATAACAAACGGCTCGGCTTTGGGGCCGGCGATCTCCGGTTTAAAATAACCCTTGCTTTCCCACCAGTCATAGATGGGCTGTTCAAACAATTTGGGTTCGTAGGCTTTGGCCATATCATTGGGGTCAATGGGTAGTTGTTTTGGCATGTTTATTGCTCCTGAGCTGACCGGGGACCGGAAAAATAGACCCCGGTCTCCGGTCTTTCGTCCTCGGTCTTAAATCAAAATCCCTTCCATCCTCAAGGATGAATATCAAGGGATAGGGTATTTATAACTTTGGTTAGGTGATACTCGACTAATGTTCCCTGCCATTGCCGGCCTTGTGTCCGTTCTGTTTTTACCTTTACGCTGTTAGGTTCAAACACAAAGGAGAGTAACCGCCTAAAGGCTATCGGCTTCGTTTCGGCCATTTTGCCAAGTCTATCGGCTATGTTTTGCCCTTTTAACACTTCTATGGCCGTTTGCCATTCTGCCATTATCACGGCTTTTTCGGCAATGCTGGACAGTTCAACCGTCAAACGTTGCTCCTGTTCTCTCAGTTCAGCCAGCTTTGCGGCGGCCTCTTGGTTAGTGAGTATACCCAGGCTGATCGCTTCGACTAACCGTTCCTTCCCGGCCTGAACGCTGGCTAACTCGCCTTGTATAGCGGCTTCTATAGCTTCCTCAGTTATGCTTTTGCCATATTGGGCGGCGGTGCTGTAAAGGCTGTCAGGAAAATCAATCTGGCCTTGAATAAAATCGGTCAAAAATTCTATAATGGGCGGTAAAATTAAATGCTCGCTTATAGTTTGTCCGGTTGAGCAAACATCTACCCCAAACTTGCGCCGATTCATACATTGATAAATAACTGGCCCATTTCCGCTTTTGCCTGCTACCATTACACTGCCACAATTGCTACAGGCAACAAAACCGGTGAAGATATAGCGGCCCCTACGCCCCAGCCCTTTTCTATTCCCGGCGCGGCTCTTAATCAATTCTTTTATTCGCTCAAATTGGTCTAGGCTGATAATTTGCAAGTCAGGGCGGTGGGTTACTTTGTCGGTTACTTTGCTCTCAAAGATACCAATATACAATTTGTTCTTTATTATTTGGTGGATGGTATTTTGAGTAAATAACTTGCCCTTTTTGCCTCTATACCCGGCCTTATTCAATCGTTTGGCCGTTTCGGTCATATTTCCCCCTGTTGCTTCCAGGGTTGAAAAAATCAATTCTACTAATTTAACCTCATTCGGGTTTTTAGCAAAATCAGCCGTTTCTCTTTGTCCTATAATGATATAACCTAGCCCCGCTTGCCCCCCTACAAATTTACCGCTTTTAGCTCGTGCCTCTATTCCCCTTCTCATGCGCTTAAGTGTCCGCCGGCGTTCCTTCTTGGCTACAGACATAGTTATATCAGCCAAAAAGTCGTCATCATCATTATTCAGATCAACCCGGGCTGTATGGGTGTAAATGATGACGCCATACTCCATTATGACGTTTCTAATCGTGGTATAGACTACCGCTTCCTCTGGCCGGGCCAGCCGGTCCAAGTCTTGAACAATGATAACTTGAATCTCCCCTGCGGCTATCCGGTCCAAAATTTTCATCATTTCCGGCCTGCCGGTTAGGGTAGTGCCTGAGCCAATTTCTTTGATATATTCCCAGGTAAAATTATTCTGCTCTGCTACCCTGATTCCAACTTCACGGGCGTTCACTCGGCATAGTTGTCTTTTTGTAGCTTTGTGCTGGCTCTGTCGTAAATTGCTGCGTGTGTCATTGCCCTAATTGTCACTTTCTACCCGTTCTATCAACTTCTGCCACTTCATGCCACTTTTGCCACTTATTGCCACTTCTCCTAGCTAGTTGACGTGGTAGAAGTTTTGGCATACTCCTCAGAGTAGGGGGCTATCCCCAGGTGTTCATAACAGTAACGCAAGCCCCCGGCCAGCCGGCCTGATGTCCCTTGCCCTCGCCCGGTGACAATGTGATGCTGCTCACCTAATGTCACAAAAGCCAAATATTCTTCAACCCACAAACGGCGGTCAACGGTCCGATAATGCAGTGAGCATAGGTAACGTTGGCTGAGGGGGTGGGGGTGTACTTGACGACAGGGCCATACCCCCTCTTGCGCTCGCCAGGCTTTCAATACAATTTCTTCTACCAATCCTGATATAAACGGACAGTAAATAATAGTCAGGCGATTAGAGCGGGCGGGTTATCTACATATCCCCAATATTTCATAGGCGCGGGCTTTTCCTTCCACTTAATTACCTTCGTGGGTTGCATATCAGGATCGTTTCTTAGGGAAGGGTCAAAAGCAAGCCGGGCCGTATGAAAGAAAGCAGTTACGCCGTTGACGCTGCGTTCTACTTGCTGCCTACCGCCTGAAACAATACGCTGGCGGGCGATGGCGTTTCTGAAAGCGTCCACATTTTACCTAGTGAGCGAGCGGCCAGGGCAATAGCAGGTAGGGCCGACAGGCTACCGGTTAGAGTAATAACGATGTATGGTTCCGGCCAATCACCAGTTGCGGCGCTGTAAGCAATAATAAGCGAGCCTGTAGCGGCCCCGGTCATCAAGGTATAATTCATATATTCTTTGAGTAAAGTGCCGGTGGGGGTAGCTTTAATGGAGGTCATGCTGTTACCTCCCATCCGTTGCCATTTTGATGTAGTTTGCCAGACTTGGTTAATTCATTGACATAATTGCTTGCTGTTTGCCGGCTTGTGCCAAGCTCTTGGGCGGCCTCTCTCAAACTGGCATAGGGGTTGCTTGATAGGTAACGTAACAGGATGTTAAGGCGCTCTTGACGCTTGGCTTGCCGGGCATCATTCAGGGTGTCAATTTTCGGGGAAAATTGCTGGAAATTTAACGCCGCGTTTTGTATGTCGGCTTTCAAAGTTTCAATTTGGGTGGTCAACTCACCACGCTTTAGTGAGAGGGTGTCAACCTCTTGCGCCAAGTTGTTTAGTTCCCCTTGCTTGGTTGACACAAGGGCGTCAAGCTCGGCTTGCTTGTCGGCTATCATCTTGTCAAGCTCTTGGCGCTTGACCTCAAGTTCGATTGTCAGATTGGTAATAGATTTAACAACGGCTGATAACTTAACCGCGTGTTTAATCTGACCCAGGAATGTCTCAAAACTTAAGAGCAGAAATAGACTCGGCATTGCCGACATTGACTGGCTGATTAAATCAGATTCAGCGTGTAGCACATTGAACAGGCCAGCCAGCAAAGATGAGCCAATAATTAGCCCCCATTGCCACTTAGCCGACTCGCCATGTATGGAGCGGTATAAAGCATTAAGTGAGAAGATGATAACCCCGGCCTCGACTACCAACGGAAACAAGGGCGGAATCGAAACGCTGTGCTTGGCGGCCAGATCGGTTAAGGCGTTAAAACTAAGAATGAAGGAAAACAGAGCCATTAGAAGGGTTAAAGAGCCAGTTACCCAGGCTATAGTTTTGGTGTTCATAGCCGGGTCTCGATTCTGGCTTTATCGGCCTCGTATTGCCTTTGCCAATAATTCAGCGATTGCCAGGCATAATTAAGCTGCTGCTGCCAATGTTCTTGCCAACGTGGGGTAGACTTGGCGAGTCGGTTCTCTACCCAATGAAGATAAAACTTAGCATCCTTTACACGTGGAGAAAAAGACAATCAGGACAAAGGCAAGCTCTTAGGTGTTTTGGGTTGACCTTTTGGGAAAATTGCGCCGAATCGGGCACGGTTTGCCCATTGCAGGCTTGGGGATTCTGTGTTAAATTCTGTGAAGACATTGCAGTAAGTTTCCTTTACTGTCATGTTAGAGGCGCGTTGCCGGTTGCGACGGCGGCGCGTCTCGTTTTGTTTAGTGGGGTTGCTCGACTGGTTTTTGTGCTTGAGCCTTGCGGCGCTGCGCTTCCTGTTTGAGAATTTGACGCATCACCCAGGATATTGACCGATCATCCTGTTTGGCCCATCTTTCGAGCAAGGTCTTTTGCTCGGTAGTGCCGACAAAAGAGATTGTGATAGATTCTGACATAAATTATACTCCTGTGGTGATAAAATATTCCATAATGTATATTTTTATTACCAGTATAAATTAAAAGATATTGATTGTCAATAATCAATTTCCAAGCCAGGGGGCTTTAGGGTAAAATTGGCCTATGAGCGATTTAGGAACTTGGGCATCTGAGGCAACAAAAAAGCGCGGATGGTCTTATAGGGAATTGGCGAGACGGGCCGGAATCTCCCATAGTCTCATATCAAAGGTCTTTTCAGATGATATGCCCCCAAGTGCCGACTTTTGTATAAAAATCGCCTCCGCCCTCAGTGAATCCCCTGAAAAAGTTTTGCGACTGGCCGGGATTCTGCCATCGTCTCCGGCCTCAGATAATGACACTTTGCAAGAATTGATAGAGCTTGCCCGCAATCTCCCCCCGGAAGATCAAAAAGAACTTTTGGACTATGCCCGCTTTCGTTACCAGAAACGGAAGGGTTAGCCCCAGGTGCGGTCTTGCTCTGTAATTTTGAGATTATCAAACAAGGCTTGTAACCGTTTCACAAACTCTCCACGTAACGCGGCCAATATTGCGGCACTGGCCTGTTAGATTCGCTTTCAGCCGAGGCGGTTTGGCAGGGTTTTGTGGTTATGTGTTTTGTGTAGAGTACCACGAAACTTACTTCTGTAGTTCTGTTAGCATTACCCTTGACTGCACCTTAAAAAGCGCATAACTGAAATTGCACGAGGGCGAATTGTGAGTAAACTCTCCCTATTCCATAGATGAGGGTCAGAGCCATGGAAAATATTATCCCCG
>JAAUSP010000234.1 GCA_012032575.1 Anaerolineales bacterium
TGGGCCTCGATGCGGCCGGTCATGTCAACGGGGCAGCCGGAGGGAACGTGGCAGTAAGCCCAGGCCGTGTGCTGGCCGGCGGGGGCGCGGGTAGCGTCGAATAAACTCTGTTGGACAACCAGCACAAACGGTTTTTCCGCCAGGGAGCCATGCCACATGGCCCGCTCGCTGGCGGCGACTTCGGGCAGCGGGCCGCCGACGTGGACGGTTCCGGCACGCAGGCACTCGGCCGCTCGCCAGGGAATGGGGCCATCGAGGGCAAAATCCACTTTGAAAACGCCGGGGCCGTACCGGTATTTTTCCAGTTGGCGGCGGTAGCCGGCGGGTAGACGATCCCCGGCCAGGCGCAGAAATTGGCGCGGTCCCACGTCGAACAGGACCGCACGGGCGGGCGGCAGCGCGTCCAGCGACTCGACCGGGCTGTTGAGGCTTATCTCTCCCCCCAACGATTGAAAATAAGCCGCCAGAGCGTCGGCCAGGCGCTGCGAACCCCCTTTGGGCAGTGGCCAGCCGAGGGCGTGGCCCAGAATCCCCAGCACCAACCCAAACGAGGCAGTCGGCGGTTTTTCCAGGGGCATAATCGAGTGGGCGGCCAGCCCGGCAAAAAGAGCGCGGGCGCGTTCGCCCTGAAAGCGGCTTTCGGCCAGGCCGCGAGCGGAGCGGAGGGCGCTCAAGCCAAAGCGGGCCAGAGCCGGCGGATGGCGCGGCGGGAAAGGGAAGGGGCCAAGCAGGTCTTCGACCAGTTTACCCCAATCGGCTACGAGCGGAGTCATCAGCCGGCAGTACGCCTCCGCATCCGGGCCGAGGGTTTGGCTGGTAGCCTCAATGGACCGTTCCTGCACCACAGCCGTGCCATCGTCGAGGGGGTGGGCCAGCGGCGCGGGGGGATAAATCCACTCCAGGCCGTAATCGGCCAGGGGCAGGCGGCGAAAAAAAGGCGAGCCAACCCCCAGCGGGTGGATCGCCGAACAAATATCGTGGACAAAGTCGGGCAGGGTCAGTTCCGCCGAACGCATCCCGCCGCCGACGGTTGCTTTGGCCTCAAGCAGCAGGGTCGAACAGCCAGCCTGGGCCAGGGTAATCGCTGCGGCCAGGCCGTTTGGACCGGACCCAATCACAATCGCATCGTAAGCGTGGGTTTGAGCCATTTTCCTCAGCTTCAGGCCGCCGACAGTTCCCACTCGACGGCGCGGGGACTGAGCGGTTTGAGTGTGCGCCACTGGGGGGCCAGGGTTGCACCGTCCAATTCACGCACCACCTGCCGGGCAGCCAGGCCGACAATCGCGGTGAAGGTGGGATAGCCAACTCCAAATCGGCTAATTGTTCGACCCGTGTCCCGGCGGCCATACCTGCGGCCACAATCTGGACAATCTCCACCGCCTGTTCACCCACCACGTGCGCCCCCAAAACCTGGCGCGACCGGCGCGAGACAACCAACTTGCAAAAGCCGGCGGGATTATCGTCAATCACCGCTCGATCCAGGTCGGCATAGGGCACAACTGCGGCCACGCAGTCGCTTTCGCTGGCCCGCGCCCGGCTCTCTGTCAGGCCGACGCTGCCATATTCTGGGTCGGTGAAGCCGCCGTGCGGCACAATCTGGTGGATACAGGCCCGCTTCAGGCCCAACACCGCATTTTCGGCAGCGATACGAGCCTCGTAGCTGCCGCTCTGGACCAGCATCATCCGCCCGGTCAGGTCACCCGCAGCAAAGATGTGCGGAACCGAGGTTTGCAGGGTGTCATCCACGGCAACATAACCGCGCTCACTGTTGACCCCGGCGGCGGCCAGATTGAGGGTGTCACCATTGCTCGGCCAGCCGACGGCCATCACTACCGCTTCAATCGTGAGGCTGTGAGGCTGGTCGTTACGACTGTAATCAAACTGAAGCTGTCCGGCTTGTGGCTCGATGCTGGTGATACCGCTGATGCCGGTGATGACCTCAAGGCCGCGTTGTTGAAAAGCATGGGCGATGGTCTGCGAGACCAACTCATCCTCTACCGCCAGGATGCGCGGGGCCAATTCCAGCAGGTGAACCCGCGCGCCAAACGCGGCGAAAATAGAGGCCAACTGGCAGCCGGTGGCCGCCGCGCCAATAATGGCCACCGAGGCCGGCAGTTTTTTGAGCGACCAGACATCGCTGTGGGTCAGGGCGTGTTCGCTGCCGGGAAAATCCAGCCGCCGGGGGCGTCCGCCGGCGCAGAGAATAAACTTTTCGGCGGACAGTTGGGTTCCATCGGCCAGGGCGAGGGTGTGCGGGTCAACAAAGTGAGCCGGGCCGGCGTTGCCAAACACAAGCACTCCGGCCTGCGCCAGATGGTCGAGCAGTTGTTTCTTTTCGTGAAGTTGGTAGACCACCTGTTGGGTGCGAGCCATCAGCCGGGCAAAATCTACCTGGGGCCGCTCGCAGACCAGGCCGTAATCGGTAAACTGCTCGGCATCGCGGACGAGCCGGGCGGCTTTGGCCAGAACACGGGTGGGGACGCAGCCATCGTTGGTACACGTCCCGCCCAGATTGGCCCGCTCGACCAGGGCGACGCTGGCCCCCAACTCGCGGGCGTGCAGCGCAGCCGTGACGCCCGCCGGCCCCCCGCCGATGACAATTACTTTATATTGGTTTGGGTTATTCATAATCCTTTGCCTTTTCCCGTTGCAAAGATTGATTTAATCTCTAATCTCCAATCTCCACATTTTATACCTCACCGCCCGAAAATCGTTGGGGCTTTTCGAGCAGGTAGTAGTTACGTCGTCTCCCTGCCCGGTTATCGAGACAAAATCGGTGGCCTGGTAGCCCTGCCCAAAGTAAGCTTCAAACGCGGCGCGGACTTGCAAGCGCCAATCGAGGGCCAGGTTTATGTCGGCGGCTTTGAGGGGCTGGATGTCGGCGGGGGTTTCGAGCTGCAAAGGGGTGGTAGCAAGGGTTAAGTTGGCCCGGACCACGCGCCGCTCGGGGCCGGTTCCGGCGACTTCAAAAATGGGCTGAGCCGAGTCAAAGGCTGCCGCTGTTTCAGCCTCACGGCGCGGCTGATTGACCCACCATTCGACCAACAGCCGGTCGGTGGGCAGGCCGGCGTTCAAAGCACCGAAATTGACCCCGTAGACATCGTGCCAATAGGTCCGGCTGATGGCCCCCAGCTTGTGCAGGTTGAGATGGGCGTTTGGCCCTTCCAGCGGGTCATAGGTCCAGGTGATGAGCGGCAGCCCCTGGGCGATGACTCGCTCGCGTTGCGTAAGCTTGAGCGCCTCGGCCACCCCCTGCCCGCGCCATGCTTTCAGCACGCCCATGGTCTGGGAGCACAGTTTGAGCGGTCCGCCCGGCTCTCGTCCCAAAAACCCAAACAGAAAGCCGATCATCTGGCCGGTTATGTCGTCAAACGCGCCCAGGACCATGCCCCCATTTTTGGCCGCCGAAACCAGCAGCGGCGGATAAAGGCCCCCATCCGGTTCGGCCAGGCCCCAAATCTGGCGCTGGAGTTGGTGTACCCGTAGCATTTCCTCATAGCTTTGCAGGTCACGAATGGTAAATGCCATGCCTCGCCCTCACAATTTAATGCAGGTATTATACTCACTCTGGCAAGTTTTGGGGTAAAAGAAGTAGTGGGGATAAGATAAGCCGATTAACTTCACAAATAGAGGCGGCCTGCGGGTCGTCTCTATTATTTTGGAATGAATTTGAAATTTTTGATAACTTGACAGGGGTTTAGTTGTGTTGTAAGCTACTATTAAGCCGCCTGCCGCCCTCATTCTCTACTCACCGTTTAGCAGTCCATCAATGGAGTTTACATGCCCACTAGCCCTACCTCCCGCTACGGAGCAAATTTTCGCCGCGATGAAATCGAATTAATTATCCGCTTCGCCCAACGAGGCGATTCGCTGGCCTTTGTGGGATTGGCCGGCATTGGTCAGTCCAACCTGGTTAATTTTTTGCGCCAAATCAATCAGCAATCTGCGCAGGTAGGGCAGGATGTTTCCCGGCTGCATTTTCCGGTGGTTGACGCCACCTATTGGGAAGGTACGCCGCTCAGCTTGTGGAAAATCTTGCTCGACGCCCTCAACCAGGTCAGCGCGCAGCTTTCGCCGCCGCCGGAGCCGCAGAAAGTTATCCCTATTTCCGAAGAGGAACGGGTGTTGAACCTGATCCGCTCGCGGCTGCACTGGCTGTGCATCGAACTGGAGCAGCGGGTGATGATTGTGCTGGACGATTTCGACGAGGTTATTCAGGCCGGTCCTCTGGCCATGCTGGAACGGCTGAACGGTTTCCGCAGCGAAGGCAATCGCGACGCTTTGAGTTACCTGATTTTGACCAAGCGCCTGCCCCACGTGTTGGGCCAGAGTTACAACCTGGCCGACGCCTCCAAATTTTATGATCTGTTCCGGCATCATGTCTACGCTTTGGAGCCTTACGGAGCGGAAGACGCGCATCATATGCTGAAGCGTCTGAACGAGGCGGCCGGCAGTCCGCTGCGGGAAAAAGATTTGGCCGAGATTCGTCAATTGGCCGGGGGACACCCGCTGCTGCTGAAAAGTGTGTTTGAACTGTGGGCCGCCGAAGGAATGACCGGCATCAACCCGCTGACCTATTTGGCCGAGCAGCCGGATGTGCAGCAGGAGTGCCGCCGCATTTTGCAGGGACTGCACCCTGAGGAGCAAGCCGTTTTAACCCGGGCGGCCAGGGACGCGCTCACCGATACCGATCAGGCGGTGGTCAAGCACCTGGTTCGGCGGGGGGTGCTGAGCGCCGATACAAACAAATTGTTTAGCCCATTGCTGGATGAATTTTTAACCAATTATGAAGGGTAAAAGGGTGTAATTGTGGATAACCTGTGGATAATCGTCATAGTTATTCTCGTTATTATCCTGCTGGTGATCATATACCGGCTGTTTATCTCTTCACTGCGGATTGTGCCTGAGGAGCGGCGGCTGGTGGTTTATCGGCTGGGTCGTTTTAATCGGGTGGCCGGGCCGGGTATGGTTTTTGTGCTGCCCGTACTGGATCAGGTGGTCCGCATGCTGGAAGTGCGCGACCATCCCCTGGAAGTGACCGTGCCGGGCATCTTTGCTTACGGTGTGCCCAACGATTTGACGCTTGACGTTTGGTGCAGCTTCGATCTGATCCGGGCGGCCGGGGGCAACAAGGCCAAACTGGCCCAACTGGTGCAGATCAACGAGGGTGAGCGCCGCAAGCAGGTTGAAGTCAAAATGCGCGAGGCGCTGGTGCATCAAGTGGCCGATCTGGAGAAGCACAAACCGCTGCCGCAGGGGTCAACCCCGCTCGATGGGGTGATTGCCCTGGCTCCGGGGTCGGAGCGCTACAACCTGCTGCTCACCGGGGTGAAGGCAGAACTGGAAAAAGCTTGCCCTCTGTGGGCGTCATTTTAAATACCACCCAGCCGATCACCCTGACCGGGCGCGTCATCCCCGATGTAATTATTGAGGCGATCAAGCGTATGCAAGGCCGCCAGATTGACAGTAAATGGCTGACCAAATATGCCAACGATTTGCGCCAGCAGTTCCCCGAAATTTCCAACGCCGTGCTCGATCAAATGCTGGCCTCGATTGACGGGGTAGATGTGGGCAATGTCCAGCGGCTGCGTCTGGAGCAGGACGACGCCTCCGAAGCCCACGTGGAACTGGAAGTCCCCATGACCGAAGACGAAGCCCCGACGGTGGTAGCCAAGCCAAAGGTGAGATTGGGCCACAGCGAAACTGAATCTCGTTCCACCACCGCCAGCCGCGAAACTCGCCCCAAGCCCGCCCCCGTTGCTGCTCACAGCGGCCTGTCCCAGAGTGATTGGTCGGTGCTCAAGCAGGTGCCTCGATCTTCTGATAGAGAGCAGCGCAAGAGCGCTTGAGAGGTGAGCAGACCCTAAGAATCTTTGACCCTTTTTTGCTTTTCTGTTTTGGCCGATAGTGGAGGAAACTTCGCCTATGGTGACTCAGAACCCTGATAATCCAATTCAGTTAACCCAATCTCTGGCTATGATTGATGCTGTCCGCCGCATGAGTCAAAGACTGCTGGAAACCTGGCAGGAGTCCGACCCGGTTAGTGCTCTGGAGCGTACTTTGGCCGATATTTTGCGGCAAGTAGGCGAGGAAGTAATAACTGATCAAAAAGTTTCAGCAGCCATATATATCTATGATGAGGATGAAGGGTTTTCTAACGGCCAGGCGAGTGGCCCCTTGCAAGAATATATGAAGCAGTACCAACCTCGCCCCGGCGGAACAGGGGAGTTTACCATCCGCACCAAACAACCTCTGTTCGTGAATAGTATCGAAACCATGCCCCGCGATATACCCCTCCTGAGTCAGCAAGCATTGGCTCAGGGAGTCAAAGCATTTGCTAACTTGCCCCTGTTGATTGGTACAAAAGGTCAAGAGACGCTGATTGGTATCTTAATTATTAATCTGCAAGATGTGTATGAGTTTAATGAAGAACGACAAGTTCTATTGCGCTTATTTGCCGATCAGGCGGCCATTGCCTTGCAGAATGCGCGGGTTCATCGGCGGCGATTGCGGGAACAAAAAGCTCTGCAAATTGTCAGCGAAGCAGCCATTAGCGGCAATCTTGATGAAGTTGGGCAAATCATCACTCGAGAAGTCGTATTACTTACAAAATCTACTTATGCTACCTTATGGTCGGCCAATCCTGATGTAACCCAATTAGAGCTAAAAGCATTTTATACCGTCGGCCCTCCATGGCATCCTCCTCAATCTACCCTAACGATAGACTCGCATAGCATAAATGGTTACGTTGCCCTTACCAAAAAGCTTACCTTCTCACCGAGCCAGATGCGGACCTTCACTATGCACGTTGGCACGACAAGGTTAGACGCGCCTTTTGTGTGCCGCTGTTGGCCAGGCAAGCATTGGTAGGGACATTGTACGTCGCTACCTTCAAAGAAGAAGGTATCACTTCAGCCGATCAGGATTTTATTAAACGGCTTGCCCCGCGTGCTGCCATTTCCTTGCACAACGCCCGGCTTATCGAGTTGGAACAACGCCAGCGTCAGATAGCAGATACGCTGCGCGAAGTGACCCGCATTGTCAATTCTACCCTGGAAAGCGAGGAAGTTAGCGGCCTGGTTTTGGACCAATTGGGCCAGGTGATTGAGTATGACAGCGCCTCGGTTCAACTCATTGAGGGTGAGCACCGCCGGATTGTGGGGAGTCGCGGCTTCTTTGCCGGGGACTCTCCGGTGGAATTGCTTAAGAATGTGTCCAAAGACCCGTTGGTAAGCAGGATTGTACGAGAAAAGCAGCCGATGGTGCTCAGTAATGTTAAGGATGAGCCGCTATGGGATATTGTGCCGCAAACGGCTCATATCCAATCCTGGATTGGCGCTCCGCTCGTTTTTGGGGGGAATGTTATTGGTTTATTAACCATAGATCATAAAAAGTTGGGTTATTATACTCAGGCGACAGGGGCGATTGTAGCCACTTTTGCCAATCAAGTGGCGGTAGCAATTCGCAATGCCCAGCTTTTTTCGGTGGCCCAACGCCGCAACCGTGACCTGGAAGTGTTAAATGAGTCAGCCATCAAATTAGCGCAGGCTCCGCAGGCTGACCAGGCCTTTCGGGCAGTTTTGGATGCGGTTATCCAGACATTGGAATGTGATTATGGCACAATCTTTTTTGGCCGATGCAGACAATATGTTGGTTTCCTATGCTTCGGCGGGCAAGCTGTTTGGGGAGCCGCCTCAGCTTCGGTTTAAGCCGGGTGAAGGTTTGGCCGGGTGGGTCTATCGGCAAGGCCAACCGCTTTTGGTCAACAACACCGCCGCCGATCCTCGCTATAAACTTGGCCCCACCGAAACAATAATCAAACCCCGCTCCATGATTTTAGCCCCCTTGCGCCGGGGCGAAAAAATCATCGGAGTCGTTTCCGCCGATTTTGATCGGGTGGAGGCTTTTGATGAAAATGACCTCCGCTTGCTCAATACCCTGGCTCTGCACAGCGGAACCGTGCTGCAAAACATCGAATTTTTTGAGGATTTCCGGGTATTGCACGAGGCCGCGACTGACCTGGCTAAACATGCCACTTTGGAACAGATTTATCAAACAGCCGTTCAGTTTGCTATCCAAACTCTTCACTGTAAACACAGCACTATTTTTATGCTCGATAAAAAGAGCGGTCAATTGGTGGCCCAGACCCGGTTGGGCTTAACTCCCCAAACCAGCGCCGACCTGCGGCGCTTTGAGCCGGGCGAAGGGCTGGCCGGGCAGGTAATAGCGACCGGCCAACCCTTGCTGATCAATAATGCCGCCGCCGATGCGCGTTTTGTGGAAGGCAACGTAAAACCTCTGGCTGCTCCCCGTTCAATCATATTAGCCCCGATTAAAGTAGAAGAAGAAATTATTGGCGTCATCTCGGCCGATAAGGATGAGATTGGCGGGTTTACCGAGCACAATTTAAAAATTTTAGAAACTCTGGCCCTGGATGTCGGCATTGCCGTAGAAAATGCCCGCCTGTATGACCTTATCAACAACCAACTGAGCCGCCGGATTAAGGAATTGAGAGCGGTTAGCGAGTTGCAACAGAAAATAAGCGGTGTGAACCCGGTGGAGGAGCAGCTCCAAATCATTTATGATGCCACTGCCGCCGCGATGGCCGAGCTAATGGATACTCGCAACATGTACATCGCGCTTTATGATGAAGAAACAAAAACTGTTGAATTTCCTCTGGCCTACGACAAGGGTCGGCGTGTGCCTGACGAAGAAAAGCAAACGGAAGGTCTGCCCTGGACTGCCCGCCGCCTCGATGGGGGCAAGGGCCTGACCGAATGGATGATCCGCCATAAGCAGCCCCTTCTGGTGGCCCAAGATTTTGAAACCTGGCTGCAAACCGAACCGGAGATTGAAATACTGACGGAAGGGGTCAAGTGCTGCCTGGGTGCGCCGCTGCTGCTGGGCGATAAAGTGATTGGCGTGATTGGCCTGCTCAATTCGGAGCAGGAAGAAGTATACGATGAAAATCAACGGGCTTTGCTGGTCACTCTGGCCGGCCAGGCGGCGATTGCTATTAATAACGCCCGGCAGTACGAGCTTTTGGACAGGCGAGTTAAAGAACTTGATGCGGTGCGTAAATTCCAGGCGCAAATCAGTAATGTGGGTTCGGTGAAGCAGGAACTTCAAGATATTTATGACTCCGCCGCCGAAGCTATGTCGGAACTGATGGATACTCGTAATATGTATATTGCGCTGTATGATGAAAAATCAACAATAATTGAATTTGCATTAATGTATGAGGTAGGAAAACCTGTACCCAGGGAAAACCCAGTGTGGAATTCACGTCGTTTTGGTGAACGTCAAGGTTTGACCGAGTGGGTCATCCGCCACAGGCAACCCTTACTGATTGAGAAAAATTTTGATACCTGGATCGAGACGCAAGAAGATGTTGTAGCCTTTTCTATGGGAACAAAATGCTGGCTGGGTGCGCCAATGCTGCTACGGGATAAAGTGATTGGGGTCATTGGGTTGCAAAACTTCGAGAATGAGGGGGTGTTTGACCAGCATCATCGAGATTTGCTCATGATGATTGCCAGTCAAGCAGCTATTGCTATTGACAACGCTTATCAGTATGACCTTATCAATAATCAACTGGCCCGCCGGATAAAAGAACTTGAAGCTGTTAGTAAATTTCAGCAAAAGATAAGCAGTTTTTCGATGTAATTCTAGTGCTGTTTAAAGCGTCAATTCATGTAGAGGTGTTATGACAAAATCTCAACAGTTGCAAGAAACCCTTCAGCGAATTTACAATGCAGCGATCGAGGTGATGTCGGGTTTGATGGACACCCAGAATATGTATATTGCTCTCTACAATAAAGACACAATGATGATCGAATTTCCCCTGGCTTACCAGAATGGTAAACTGGTACCGGATGACGAGAAAGTACCGAGAAGTTCGTGGGGACCGCGCCGCTTTGGTGAACGCAGCGGCTTAACCGAATGGATAATCCGGCATAAAGGGTCGCTGCTGATTGAGAAAGATTTTGAGGGCTGGGCTGGAGCGCATGACGTCAAAGTTTTTAATATGGAAACTAAGTGTTGGCTGGGTGCACCCATGCTGCTGCGTGATGAGGTAATCGGCGTCATTGGCTTGCAAAACTTTGAACAGGAAGGGGTGTTTGACCGTAACCATCAAGGGTTACTTATGACTATCGCCAGTCAGGCTGCCGTGGCTATTGAAAATGCTCGACTGTTCCGGCGCGCCATTGAAAATGAACTTGTTGAACGGATTGCCCACGATAGGCAAAAACGTCTTCAAACCCTCCAACAAATCAGCCAGCGCATGGTTGAGGCCAGCCAGAACCCCGATGGAGTGTTAGAACTGATTGCCAGAGCTACTAATGATATTACTAACAGCGCCCTGACCAGCGTTTACCTGTACAATCAGGCCACTTCGACTTTTACCAGTGGGGTATCCGTTTGGCGTGAGGGCAGGGTTGAGCGCATCGAAAACTCTGCCTTGCCCAGCCCCGAAGATTTTGCCGGGCAGATTGCCGAAGAACAAGGCACTGATTTTATCGAGAACACGGCAGACCGCCCGGAAATATCCTCCTTTGCCCAACGGTTTGAGATGCAGGCTTTCGCCGCGCTGCCCTTAGCCATTGCCGGAGC
>JAAUSP010000235.1 GCA_012032575.1 Anaerolineales bacterium
TTTCTAAAATTATGCTGCCAAATCATCACGGTGTCAATCGTATCATATCCCAGGCGTAAATTGGCCTTGACATCCAAATCCCAATCAGTCACGCGGCCGGCTTGCAGCCGCCAGTAGGCCGCCGCGCCAATCATCGCGGCGTTGTCGGTGCAGAGCGATAGGGGTGGGACTCGTACCGGCTGCTTCACTTCGGCGGTCATCTTCTGACGCAGCAGGGTGTTGGCCGAAACACCGCCAGCCAGCAGAACCTCGCTCACCTCATACTGCTCGGCGGCAGCTTTTGTTTTGGCCACCAAAATATCCACCACGGCCATTTGGAATGAAGCAGCAATATCGGCTATCGGCATGGTTCGTAGGGGCAGTTGCGCGTGGGCGGTCGTGCCGGCTCGCAGCAGGTTTTCGCTGTTAGTGTAACGCTGGACCACCCGCAGCACCGCCGTTTTGAGGCCGGAGAAGCTAAAATCAAAGCCATCGCCCAGGCGGGCGCGGGGAAAACTGTAAGCACTGGGATTGCCGCCTTCGGCTGCTTTTTGAATGGCCGGCCCGCCGGGGAAGCCAATATCGAGCATACGCGCCACCTTGTCAAACGCTTCACCGGCGGCATCGTCAATGGTCCGGCCCAGAATTTCGTAATCGCCATGGTCACGGATCAATACCAGTTCGGTATGACCGCCGGAGACCAGCAGGCACACCACCGGAAAATTGATCGGCGGCGGCTGGCCCAGGCGTTCGGTATCCAGCCAGTTGGAATACAGATGTCCTTCCAGGTGATTGACTGCCACCAGAGGCAGGTCGAGCGCCAGGGCAATGCCCTTGGCGGCATTGACCCCTACCAGCAGACTGCCGGCCAGCCCCGGCCCGTGCGTGACCGCCACAGCGTTTAACTCATTCCAGCCGGTGCGGGCCTCGATCAGCGCATCCTGGATCACCGTGCCGATGGCCAGAACGTGCTGGCGCGAGGCCACTTCGGGAAAAATTCCGCCATAGCGCCGGTGAATATCAATTTGCGAGGCCACCACATTTGATTTGATCCGAAAACCGTCCTCGATCACTGCCGCCGCGGTTTCGTCACAGGAGGTTTCGATGGCGAGAATTTTGGTCATTGAAATTACGACTCCAGGGAATGAGAATTTAATACAGGAGGTTATTCCCCTGAACTTCCAATCTCAGAACACATCCCGCTAAAAACGATACACTGTTATTCTATTCAGGTCAAATTTTTAGGCTAAATTCCTTTCAAATTTACCGGGCCAGCATATTCCAGCCAGTGAAAATGTAACGAAATGACTTAAAACCGGACTATATGTTGTCACATAGCTCACCATCAAAAGGAGTATCACGGATGACCAGGATATTACTGGTTGAAGACAATGAAATGATCCGGGACATGCTTTCGGAAAGGCTGGAGCGGAAAGGGTTTCAGGTCTGTCGGGCGGTTAGCGGCTTTCAGGCGGTTGAAATGGCCAGATCAGAAAGGCCCGATTTGATCCTGTTGGATATGAGCCTGCCGGTGATGGATGGCTGGCAGGCAGCTCGGCAGATTAAAGACAACGACGACACTCAGGGCATCCCGATCATCGCTTTGACAGCCCACGCAATTATGGGCGACCGGGAGAAGACGCTGGCCGCCGGCTGCGATGATTACAGCACCAAGCCGGTGGATTTTCCGCAACTGCTGCTTAAAATTCAGGCGCTGCTGAAGATGAAGCGCACCGCCTGAACATCGCCATAGTTTCTGGGCTATCCGACAAACCGCCGCAAAATCGAATCCACGCTGCTGCCGTAACCTTCGCCAAAGAGGTTGAGGTGGTTGAGCAAATGGTAGAGATTATACAACTCGCTGCGTTCCCCGTAGCCGGGGTCCAGCGGCCAAGCAGCTCGATAAGCGGCATAAAAGCCCCCCTGAAAGCCGCCGAAGAGTTCGGTAAAGGCCAGATCGGCTTCGCGGTGGCCATAATAAACGGCCGGGTCAATCAGGGCAGGCTGACCCGCCGCGGTGGTCAGCCAGTTGCCGCCCCACAAATCGCCGTGCAGCAACGAAGCTGACGGTTGAGGCGGCAGCCAATCGGCCAGCCGTTTCAGCAACGACTCCAGATGGCGAGCACGAGGCGGGGGTAAAAGCCCGTTTCGACCGGCCAACTCCATTTGAAAACCCAGTCGCCGTTCCCGAAAAAAGTCAACCCAGTTATCCATCAGCCGGTTGGGCTGCGGGTTCGCGCCGATAAAATTATCATGATCCAGGCCAAAAGCCGGTCCAAAGCAGCGATGCTGTGCCGCCAATCCCATCCCCAAAGCTTCGGCGCTGGTCGCTGACTTTGAGCCGGGTTCCAGCCACTCCATTACAATATAAGCAGGGCTGTCAGCGGTGGCCTCGGCCTGGGTCAGCACTTCCGGGACTCGCAGCGCCTGGGCCGAACGCAACAAATCCAACCCGCACCGCTCGGCGGTGAACAGACCCGGCAGCGACCCGGTGCGCCATTTGACCAGAACCTGTGATCCATCGGTCAGACGCAGCCGTACCGCCCGGCTGATATCGCCGCCGCCCACCGGCGTAGCTGCCGTAACCGGCCCCAAAAGAGATGTGAGCGTTGAAATCAGTGCGTCTGGTAAAATCATCATGTAACAGGGGAACTGAGGGAACTAAAGGAACTTATCCTTAACGTTCCTGCCGTTTTTAAATTCCTCGCTCCTGGCGAATATGGGCCAGCAGCCCCCGACACCCATCCTGAACCAACTGATACACTTCTTCAAAATTGCCGGTGTAGTAGGGGTCAGGCACATCCAGGGCGTTACCTTGGCGGCGACCGGAGGCGAAGTTGAGCAGCAAATTCAAGCGGCCCTGCAACCCGTCTTTGGGCATAACTCGCTGCAAACCCGAAGCATTGTAGCGATCCATTACGATGATGTAATCGGCCTGGGTCAAATCGGCCCGCGTGACCTGGCGAGAGATGCTGTCACAGTGGATATTGTGGACGGCCAGAATACGCCGGGTGCCGCTGTGGGCCGGCTCACCCACGTGATAGGCATCTGTGCCCACTGAGTCAATTTCAAATTGATCCGCCAGACCCTCACGGGTCACCAAATCCTTAAACACGGCCTCAGCCATAGGCGAGCGGCAGATATTCCCCATACACACAAACAAAACTTTTATCATCAACCTCTCCTATACTGAAAGCTGCTTCAAAATTGCTTCTGCTACCGCCTGCGTGCCGGTTCCAGCGGAGCCATCCGGCTTGAGTACAATAGTTTTTTGCTGAAAAGCTTGCTCAATTGCCCGCTCAATTTTGGCCGCCGAGTCGCGCCGGCCCAGATAGTTCAGCATTAGTCCTCCGGCCAGAATAGCCGCCATGGGATTGGCACGCCCCGTCCCGGCCAGTCGCGGCGCTGAGCCGTGAATCGGTTCAAAATAAGCGTACTGATCGCCAATGTTGGCCCCGGCACACACCCCAATTCCACCGACAGTTGCCCCGCCCAGGTCGCTCAGAATATCGCCAAACAGATTTTCGGTGACAAGCACATCAAAGCGATCCGGCTCCAGCACCAAAGCCTGGGCCGCCGCATCCACATACATCGTGTCGGCCTCAACATCGGGATAATTTTGGGCAATTTCTCTAAAGATTTGCCGAAAAAAGGCGAACGAGCGTAACACGTTACTTTTATCCACACACGTGACCCGCTTTTTGTTAGCCCGTCGCCGCGCCTCCTCAAAGGCATAACGGACAATCCGTTCGGTGCCAAGCCGGGTAATCATCAGGGTATCGGTGGCTGCCTGGCCGGATGTGGCCACCACCCCATTTCCCCGGCTGGCATATAACCCTTCCGTGTTCTCGCGGACCATCACCCAATCAATTTCGCCCGGCTGGCGGTTAGCCAGCGCCGAAGGCACATTAGGATAAAGCTTAATGGGCCGCAAATTGACATACAAATCCAGCCCGTTGCGGAAACGTCCCCCCAATACCCCCGCTTCGGTTCCATCGGGCAGGCGCACATCCGGCAGTCCGGTTGGCCCTTTGAAAATAGCATCAGCCTCGCGGCAGCCGGCCATACTTTCGACGGGGAGAGCGTTGCCGTATTTCTGATAAGCCCCTGCGCCCGCTTCGTATTGAATAAAATTCATCGTGAAATTATCCACTGCCGCCACTTGCTGCAAAACCGCACAGGCTGCGGAAACAATCTCTGGCCCAATTCCATCACCGGGAATAACAGCAATTGTGTAGGTTGGCTTTTCTTGGTTCACAACGTCTCCTGAAAAGTTTTGGCAATCGCCCTATTTTTACACGGCTTTCCCAAAAATGCAAAGCAGCCAAAAAAAATAAAGAGCCGGCTTGTAAGCCGACTCTTTATTTTTATAGCCTTCCAGACGCCCGATCTGGTCGTTATTCTGGTTGAAGGGGGAGGACAGGTTGAGATGGGAATTGAAGTTTAAGGGTAACGTGTCCTGAATGATGAACGATGACGGAGTTGAAATTAGTTTTTGGGCGAGCGTCCGTTGGAAAGTTTACTTAACCAGTTTGAAGTGAGCTTTTTTTCTGGATTATCAGCCTGTAACTGTAATTCCTCTACAATTACAGTCCCCAGCAGGAGAGTCATGGTCAAGATGATGATAGCAAGTTCAGTCACAGGGGTCTCCTTGTTCACTCCATTGGATATGAATCAAGGATACAACAAAAGGCGTTGGCTGAATAGTTCCAAAAGTCATTTCCCTCTCGCCCAATAGTCACTTATTATTAGCCGGAAAATACCGCAAAACAGGTCAAATTTTTGCCCAAGTGGGCAAGCAAAATTTGCCCAAAAGTACTTATCCGGCCCCACCCTTACGAATAAATCTGTTATGTTTTATTAAGCTCTTGTTGCCCGGCTTAATCACTAGTGCTATACTAAAAATCAGGTATGCTAAAGAAACATGTAAGCCAAATACTGGCCGGAGTTTTCATCGTCATCGTCGGGGTGGGACTTTTCGGCCTGTCGGCTTGTTATCCTAAAGAAGAAACGATTCAGTTCAGTTACGCCTTTGCCTCGGACCGGAGTGGCGCTGGTGATATTTTTGCCCTCGACCGGGCCGGTCAAATCATCAACCTGACCAACCACCCCGGCGCTGATTGGGACCCGGCCTGGTCGTTTGATGGGCGCACGCTGGCGTTTACCAGCCAGCGCTCCGGCGACAGCGACATCTGGCTGCTCACGCTGCCCACCCCCGACGAAGAAACAAGCGCTCCTCGAAATTTAACCAACAATCCCGCCTGGGAGTACAGCCCCAGTTGGTCGCCCAGCGGCCAGAGTGTGGTTTTTGTCTCAGAACGGGACGGCGATGCGGAAATCTTTGTCCAGCATCTTGAAGGGGATACGGCGATTCAATTGACTTTCAACAATGAAATGGATCGCCTGCCGGTGTGGTCGCCGGATGGCAAATATATTGCTTTTGCCGCTGTACGAAACGGGGTCGAGAAGATTTACCGGGTCCGCCCCGATGGGACGGATGAGCAGGTGGTCACTCCTGGGCCGCTGAAAGGTACGTCGCCGGCCTGGTCGCCCGACAGTGAACGCCTGGCTTTTATTGGCTGGGATGAAGAGGATATGCCGGGCATTTATGTTATCGGCCCGGATGCAGATGATTTACAAATGCTTTACCCTCAGGGCGACTCTGATCGTAACGGTGCCTGGCTGGGGTCACTTAGTTGGTCGGCTGACGGTCAATGGCTGACATTTACTTCATGGCAGGCAGGCAACCATGAACTCTATGCGCTCAGCGAGGAAGGGGGTCAGCCCACCCGGCTGACCATCAATGAGGGCTGGGATGATTTTCTGGCGATTAATCCCAAAGCCGTTTTTACGCCACCCCCGCCTGAACAGGTAGTTCAGGCGGCCCCCGCCTTGAAACTGCCGCCCAAGCCAGATTTTGCCACCGGAGCCAACCTGGCCGATTTGGGTCTGGCCTATCTGGTCAACGATATGGGCCTGGATTGGGCCAAAGGCTACGTTAATTGGGGCACGGTTGAGCCGGAGCAGGGCGATTTCCAATGGGTTGACCCGGATAATATTGTCAAGGCTTACGGCGACCAACAGCTAAAGATTTTGCTGCGGGTACACGGCGTCCCGGCCTGGGCGCGTCCCGCAGACAGCGCCCTGAGCCACCCCCCAAACGACGTGGCTGACTTTGCTGCCTTTATGACTGCGCTCGTAGAGCGGTATAAGGGCCGGATCGCCGCTTATGAAATCTGGAATGAACCCAATTTGGATTACGAATGGGGCTACCAACCGCCCGACCCGGCCGCTTATGCCGAGATGCTAAAAACCGCCTACACAGTTATCAAAAAGACCGACCCCGAAGCACTGGTTATCAGCGGGGGATTGGCCACCACCGGCGAAGGTTCGGAGACGGCTTACGGCGATTTAAAGTTTTTACAGGGCATGTACGATGCCGGGGCCAAAGGCTATTTCGACGCGCTGGGCAGCCATCCCTATGCGTATGGCCGCGCCCCTGACGAAACCGATCCGTGGGGTTTATCCTTGGCGCGGGTGGTGGACCAGCACGAGATCATGCAACAAAATGGCGACGGCGATACGCCGATTTGGATCACCGAAGCCGGCTGGGTGCTGCAAAACAGTTGGGATCTCGATGAGCACGAAACCATCGGCGTGACACCGGAGCAGCAGGCCAAGTATCTGACCAGGGCCTATGCAAAAACCCGGCAGGAATGGCCTTTTGTTCGGGCGCTCTTTTTGTTCAACCTTGATTTCAGCACGGTTCCCTGGTATCCTGCCGCCGAACCTATGCGCTGGTATGCCATTCTTAACCCCGACCGGACGCCTCGCCCGGCCTACACTGACCTCCGTCAAATGATGCGCGAACGGTAAAGCGCGAAGATAGGCGATACATTACCCTTTGCTGGCCCACCATGAGAATTGTTATAAAAGTTGGCACCAATGTACTTCGCGCCGGCACTGAGCGCATCCACCGGCCCCGGCTGATTGACCTGGCCCGCCAGATTGCCTGCCTGCTTCAAAACGGCCACGAACCCATCCTTGTTTCCTCCGGGGCTATCTTTGCCGGGCGGGAACTACTGGGCGTGGACAAACCGGCCCAGCGCAAAGATATTCCCCATAAACAGATGCTGGCGGCGGTAGGCCAGGGCCGGCTGTTGGCCTTGTACCAGCAAATATTTGAAATGTACAACCTGGTGGTTGCTCAGGCCCTTTTGACTCGAGGCGACCTGGCTCACCGCACCCGCTATCTCAACGCCCGCAACACCCTGCTGTTGTTACTCCAGCGCAAGATTATTCCCATCATCAACGAGAACGATGTGGTAGCGGTGGACGAGATCAAATTTGGCGACAACGACAAATTATCGGCGATGGTCGCTAATCTGATTGACGCCGATTTGCTGATTATCCTGACCGACCAGTTGGGTCTGTACACCGCCGACCCCCGCCGTGACGCCGGGGCCGAGTTGATCCAGCAGGTGGTGGCGATTGATGAAAAAGTGCGGGCGATTGCCGGCGGCAGTGGCACCTCTGTTGGCACCGGCGGGATGATGACCAAGATTGAAGCCGCCGAACTGGCGACTCGTTCCGGCACCGAGGTGGTGATTGCGCCGGGCAACGAAAGCGATAGTATTTTACGCATTGTCCGCGGCGAGGCTCTGGGAACGCGCTTTCCCACCCAGGTGAGCCAGGTTGAAAGCCGCAAACGCTGGATTCTGACCGAAGCCGCGCAGGGTTCAATCAAAGTTGACGAAGGCGCCGCCAGAGCGCTGACCCAGGCAGGCAAAAGTTTATTATCGGTTGGCGTTACTGAAATCAGTGGAGATTTTGAACGGGGGGCAACCATTCGCGTTGTGAATGGGCGCAGCCAGGAGATTGCCCGTGGGATTGCCAATTACAGCGCCGCCAATCTGCGGGCCATTTGTGGCAAACAATCCCACCAGATTGCCGATATTTTGGGTTATGAATACGGTCCGACCGCTATTCATCGAGATAATTTAGTGCTGGTTTAAGCGATTTACAATGCCTGAGCCAATCCCCAACCCAACCGCCAATTCCTCAGCCGCCGATGGCCCGGAGAGTGTCTGGACGCATCGAGGCTACCGGATGAGGGCGGGTGAATTCAATACGGCCATGGTCCATTTCTATCGGGGCGAAGTACAGCGTTCCAACACCTGGCGCTTGCGTCTCGACAGCACCACCAACTGGGCGGTCGTTACAACAGGCGCGGTGCTCACCTTTGCCTTTGGTTCGGTCAGCAATTCGCACGTGGTCATCCTTATCAGCTTTTTGCTGGTCTGGCTTTTTCTGGTCATCGAATCGCGCCGCTATCGCTATTACGAATTGTGGACGCTGCGGGTCCGGCTGCTGGAAACCGACTTTTTCGCCGCGATGTTGACTCCTCCCTTTGCCCCCCATCCCGAATGGGCCACCCGGCTCGCTGACAGCCTCCTCACGCCCGAATTCCCGATTAGCCAACTTGAAGCGCTAGGCCGGCGGCTGCGGCGCAATTACATCTGGATTTACCTGATTTTAGGGCTGGCTTGGGTGGTGAAATTGATGCTGCATCCCACCCCCGCCGATTCCCTGGAACGATTTTTTAGCCGGGCCAGTATTGGTTTTATCAGCGGTCATGTTGCTGTGGCCGGGGTGGCCTGCTTTTTCCTGGTTATTTTTCTCATCGCCATTCTCACTGCCGGGCTGCGGGCTGCCGCCGGGGAAGTTTTACCTCAATCCGAAATGATGGAGATGTCCAATGGCCTGCTCCAAAACCTGGCCAGTGCGGCCAGTCATGTCCTGCCGGAAGACTTACCCTTTCGCTCCCGCCAGAAACACCTGGCCATCATCATCACCGGCAAACCCGACGAGGTTAGCCAGCAGTTGCTCTCGTTCCTCAATCGGGGCGTCACCGCACTGGAAGGGAAAGGGATGTATACCGGCCAGGCGCGAGCCGTGCTCCTGTGCGCGGTCGCTCCCACCGAGGTGGCCCATTTAAAAGCGCTGGTTTACCGGGTAGACGAGCACGCTTTTGTGGTGGTCAATCCCACCGAGGAAATCTGGGGCAGCGGCTTTAGCAATTTGGAGCCATCCTGGAAACGTCCCCTACAGCCGCGAAAAAAAAGCCAGCCCAAAAGCTCATCCTCTTAAAAATGCAGCCTGTTCAGAATTTGGTTTGAGCGGGTTTTATTTTATAATTTATCCTGACACACCAATCCCCTCCCTATTGTTGAGCAGGTTGAATGATGCTGCAATCGTCAAAATCTCAACCCAGGGCGCATATTTTGCACATCCCGCCACAACCGACCCCTTTGCTCGGTCGGGCTGAAGAAGTGGCCGAAATTATCGGCCGGCTAACCGACCCTGCCTGCCGCCTGTTGACCCTACTCGGCCCCGGTGGAATTGGCAAAACTCGCCTGGCTATTCAGGCTACCTTTGAAGCCAGAACTTATTTTGCCGCCGGCGTTTGCCTGGTCAACCTCCAACCGATTGAATCTGTAAATTTTCTAGCCACCGCCATCGCCACGGCGCTCGATGTTTCGCTGCGCGGCTCCGAAGAACCTGACCTGCAACTGCTGACCTATCTCAGTGACAAACAGGTATTATTGGTCCTGGACAATTTTGAACAACTCATTGGTCAAGGCGGCACGGTCCTGCTGTCCAGTATTCTGGAAATCTGCCCTTTGGTTAAGCTGCTCGTCACCTCACACGAAGCGCTGAACCTGCAAGAGGAATGGCTTTTCCAGGTTCAAGGGCTTTCTTTTCCCGACTCAGCCCAAGATTCTCCGGCAGAAACAGATGAACCGAAACCTTATGGGGCCATTCAGTTATTTGTGGAACGCGCCCTGCGGGTGCGCCGCGACTTCTCATTGGAAGATGAATACGCTGACGTGGTTCGCATCTGCCAGTTGGTCGAGGGGACGCCCCTGGCCCTGGAATTGGCCGCCTCGTGGGTAAAAACCCTGAGCGGCCAGGTGATTGCCACCGAAATTCAGCGCAGTCTCGATTTTTTGACCACCCACTTACGCAATGTTCCTGAGCGGCAGCGCAGTATGCGGGCAATTTTTGATTACTCCTGGCAGCTTCTCAGCGAAGAAGAACAGGGCGTTTTCCGGCGGCTGTCCGTTTTTCGGGGCGGGTTTGACCGGATCGGGGCCGAGCGGGTGGCCGGCGCTTCGCTGAGCATGCTGTCGGCCCTGGTGGACAAATCTTTGCTGCGCGGGGAAGCCGAGGGGCGGTATCAAATCCACGAACTGCTGCGCCAATACGCTGCCGAGCAGTTAGCCCGCTCGGCCAGCGACATCGCTCATGCTTATGATCGGCACTGCGCTTATTATGCCGACTTCCTCCAGCAGCGGGCCGGCGATATTGAAAGCCGCCGCCAGCGCGAAGCGATCAGGGAAATTTCAGCCGATTTGGAGAATATTCGGGCGGCCTGGCAGTGGGCGGTGCAGACAGCCCACATCGAGTCCCTCCATAAATCCATTTACCCGTTGCAGTTCTATTTTGATGCGCAGGGCCGCTATCTGGAAAGTCTGGCGGCGTTTGAACAGGCGGTTCAAAGCCTGGGACATCAACCCAGCCACGTGAAGCGATTTCTT
>JAAUSP010000236.1 GCA_012032575.1 Anaerolineales bacterium
CTCTCGAATGGCCAGCTTTTGGAAGCTCAGGACAAAGGCGAATGGGACATGTATCTGGGGGCCTGGCGCTCGACCATTGAGCCGCAGGCCATGTTCCTGATCTGGTCCGAAGAAGGTATTCCTGACCTGAACGCGCCGGCTTATATCAATAAAGATGTGGAAAAGCTCTTTAACGAAGCCGGCGGCGACGCAGGAACCTGCGAACTTGACTTCCGCAAACAGAAATACCAGGAAATTCAAAAGATCATCGCCGAAGATGCGCCTTATGTTTTTCTCTGGTATCAAAAAGCCTGGAGTGGTCAGAACAACCGCATCAAAGGCATCGAGCCAACCGTGCTGGGCATCGGCTGGAACCAGGAAGAGTGGTACATCGAAGACAAGCTGGAATAATCTTGAAGTGAGTTGACAGGTTGCGTTGACCTGTCACCGGGAGATTAGAGATTGGAGATTCAGACAAATCTCCAATCTCTAATCTCCAATCTTCTACAAATCGTAAATCGTAAATTCTTATGGGTCGTTACATTGTTCGTCGCAGTATTCAATCGTTTTTCTTGTTGTGGCTGGCTACGCTGATCAGTTTCACCGTCTATCAACTGGCTCCCGGCGGCCCGATCCAGTTTCTGGACGATGACCCCCGCGCTACCAGCGGCGACAGCAACCGCCTGGCTCGCCTGTACGGGCTGGACCGACCCAAACTTTTCCCCCCGGCCCAATACATCGCCTGGTTGACCGGCGAAGATTGGCTGCCCAAAAACGAAACCTGGCGCAGTGGCCGCTGCATGACCGATGAGTCCCGCTGCGGCAAGGGCATTTTGCGCCTGGATTTTGGCCGGTCCTTTTTCTACAAAGGCCAGCCGGCTATTGATCCGATTCTTGAACGTATTCCGGCGACCTTGACCCTGGCAGTGGCCAGCCTTATTCTCGGCATGGTCATCGGTATCCCGCTGGGTATCTTCGCTGCGCTTAATCGAGGCCGCTGGCCCGATCATGTTGTCCGTCTAACCACCGTATTTATTAACACTGTACCCGATTGGTGGCTGGGCTTGCTGCTCTTGATTTTCCTGGGCGGCTACCTCAACCTGGTTCCCCTGAGCGGCATGTACACCATTGGCGACGGCTCACTGCTGGACCGGCTGCACCACCTTATTTTGCCGGCCCTGGTCGCCGCGACCGGGGGCTGGATTGGCTACTCGCGCATTTTGCGTTTTGAAATGCTGGAAGTGCTCAACCAGGATTACGTGCGGACTGCTCGCGCCAAAGGGTTGGCGGAACGATGGGTTATGCTGCGCCACGTCCTGCGGAACGCGCTCATGCCGTTTGTCACCGGCTTCGGTGGCATCTTTGTTTGTTCCTGTCGGGGTCCGTGCTGTTTGAAACCGTCTTTTCCTGGCCTGGCATGGGCCGGCTGTTCATCACCGCCATCAACAGCCGGGATTATCCGGTGATGATGGCTATCTTTGTCATCGGTTCTTTTTTTGGTATCATTGGCCTCCTGGTGGTTGATATTCTGTACAGCGTCGTTGATCCCAGGGTCAAGTATGACGTGAGCCGGTGAAACGTTGAAGGTTAAACGTTCAAACGTTCAACGTTCAACGTTTTAACGTGAAACACTTATGGGAACGATTACTCGTTTTGAAGATATTGAGGCGTGGCAGACCGCGAGGCAGTTGGCTAATATCATTTATGATTTGACTGAAAGCGGTAAATTTGAAAGGGATTACGGATTAAAGAATCAAATTCAACGAGCGGCAGTATCGGTGATGAGCAATATTGCCGAGGGGTTTGAGAGTCATACTCAAGCAATTTTTATTGACTTATTGGGACGGGCTAAGGGTTCTGCCGGTGAGGTTCGCTCTCAGCTCTATCTTGCTCTCGACCGTAGTTACATTACTCAGGTCCAGTTCGATCAAGCTTATAACTTGACCGACAAAGTCAGCCGCCAAATTTACCGATTTATGGAATATTTAAAGTCTCAACCAAACGCCCGCCGCGTCCGTGAAGACCGAGTCGAATATAACCTTTAACCTTTAACCTTTAACCTTCAACCTTTAACGATAAATTATGGCTCTCCACACATTAACGGGTGTTCAGAATTTTCCTCTTTTTGCCTCAGACGCCGGAGTCACAGGCCGATCTTCCCTGCGCGAAGCGGACCCTTTGGGTTTGCCCAAAAAGGCGGCTAAAGCTGCCCCGCAGGTACAGGAGCAAACTTATTGGGGCGCTGTCGGAACCAAACTGTGGCGCGACAAAATAGCCATGTCCGCCGTATTTTTGCTGCTTTTTATGATTATCATTACCCTGGCCGCCCCCTGGATTGCCGGCAATTTACTGGGCTTTGACCCCATTGATACCAATCTGCGCACCCGCAATAAACCCCCTACCTGGCTCACCGCCGAGGGACGCCAAATCTGTTTTTCTTCTCCGTTCGGCAAATGTAACTGGCTGGGCACCGATGAGGCCGGTCGGGATGTATTAACCCGGGGCATTTATGGGGGCCGGATTTCGCTGCGCATCGGAGCCTACGTGGCCGGCATTTCGATGACGCTGGGGGTAATCATCGGCCTGATCAGCGGCTATTACGCTGCCACCTTTATTGACGATATTATCAATGCGATCATTCAGACGCTCGGCAGCATCCCCCAACTGTTTCTGTTGATTATTCTGGCCGGCACGTTTCCCTTTTTCCGCACCGCCGAAGGACTATCGCTGCTGATTGGGGCGCTCGGCTGGATGGGCTTATCACGCTTGCTGCGCGGGCAGATATTCTCGATTCGGGAACGGGAATATGTCGTCGCCAGCCGTGGGTTGGGGGCTTCCATCTGGCGGATTTTGTTCCGCCACATCCTGCCCAACGTGTCTTCGATAATCATTGTGATCGCGGTGTTTGATATTGCCGGGGCCATCATCGCCGAAGCTGGCCTCAGCTTTTTAGGGGTCGGAATTGGACCGCCCAATCCCAGTTGGGGTAATATGATGCAGGGGTCGCTGGGCAACTTTACCAACGCTCCCTGGCTGGTCATAGCCCCCGGCATCTTTATTTTCCTGACCACCCTCTCCATTTACCTCATCGGCGACGGCCTGCGCGACGCGCTTGATCCATGGGTTAAAACCGGCGTGCCGAGGAAATAAAAAGGAACTGAGGGAACTCAGGGGAACTTGAGGGGCTGCTATGAGTTCCCTTAGTTCCTTCAGTTCCCTCAGTTCTTATTCCACTATCGCTTCCGCCTCAATCTCCACCACCATCTCCGGCGAGATCAAGCGGCTGACCTCAACCATACTGGTGGCCGGTCGAATCTGGCTAAAAAACTCCCCGTGCGCCCGTCCGATTTCCTGCCAATCGTCAATATTGGTCACGTAAATCCGGGTGCGAACCACATCCTTCAAATCAGCGCCGGCCTGCTTTAACGCGGCTTCGATATTTTGCAGCACCTGCACCGTTTGGGTGTATGGATCGCCCCGCCCCACAATTTGCCCGCTGGCGTCAGTCGCCGTAGTGCCGGCGACATGCACCACCTGCCCCACCCGCACCGCCCGCGAGTAGCCCACAATCGGCTCCCACGGCGTGCCGGTGGCTATATTTTGTCTGGAACTTTTTGCCATGTTTTGACCTCTCAAATTAGCACAAACTGCTCAGGTATGTCATTTCGACCGAAGGGAGAAATCTCCGAGGCCTGTGTAGCACTGTAGGGATTTCTCGGCCTACGGCCTCGAAATGACATGAGGACTGAGCAGTTACTAAAAATAAAACCGATTTGTGAAATTCGTGAAATTCGTGGCAAAAAAATGTCTACATCCGCTCCGGCGCACTCATGCCCATCAACCGCAGCGTGTTCGCCAGGGTAATCTGCGCCGCTTTGACCAGCTTCAACCGGGCCGCCGTCAGGGCCGCATCCTCGCTGACCACCCGGCAGTCGCGGTAGAAAGCGTGGAAAGCTGTCGCCAAATCCTGGGCGTAGTAGGTCAGGTAGTGCGGAGCCAGGTTTTCGGCGGCGTGGGCAACGATTTCGCGCAGGCGCAGCATTTCCCGGACTAAGGTTATTTCTGAAGGGTGGGTCAACAGCGACACGTCGCCTCCCTCCAGTGCCGCGCCTTCTTCCTGGGCCTTGCGGAAAATACTGGCTATCCGGGCGTGGCCGTACTGCACATAAAAACCGGGTTTTCGTTGCTCTGCTTGGCCGCTAACGCCAAATCCAGCTCCATCGAGCTGTCGGCGGAGCGGGTCAGCAGCATAAAGCGGAACGCATCCGGGCCAATTTCCTCGACCACTTCGCGCACGGTGGTAAAATTGCCGGTTCGTTTGGCCTGTCGGACTGGCACCCCGTCGCGGGTGATGGTGACCAACTGGTACAGGATGATTGTCACCTTGTCGGCGTCCAGGCCCAACGCGCGGGTCGCGTTTTTGACCCGCTTGACATGACCGTGATGGTCGGCTCCCCAGACATAAATGGCCCACTCGAAGCCGCGCCCGGCCAACTTGTCCCAAACATAGGCAATATCCGAGGCAAAATAGGTGGGCCGGCCATCGGAGCGGACAATCACATTTTCCTTGTCCTCCTCGTCCTCGCTTTTTAGCCAGGTGGCCCCATCGCGCTCCGTGACCATATTTTTGGCCTGGAGCTTTTCAAAAGCCAACTGATAGGTTCCGTTGTCGTACAGGCTTTGTTCCGAAAACCAGCGATCAAACTTGATGCCGATCAGGGCTGTGTCTGTTTTCAGGCTGGCTAAAATCGCGTCGAGGGCGTGCTGGCGCATAAAAACCAGCGCCTCGGCCCCGGTCCCCGTGCAAATATGTGTCGCCAAACTGCTGCGCGGCCTCCCGACCCATCTCGACCAGATACTCGCCCTGGTATTCGTCCGGATCCGGCTCGTTTTGCCCCAACGCCTGAGCGTAGCGGGCGAACATAGCCTTGCCCAAATTGTCCACCTGAGTCCCGACATCGTTGACGTAATACTCGCGCTGGACGGTATACCCGGCGGCGACCAGCACATTGGCCAGGGTATCGCCCAGCACGGCATTGCGGCCTGAGCCGACCACCAGCGGGCCGGTCGGGTTGGCGCTGATATATTCAACCTGGACTTTTTTCTGCCGGCCCAGGTTGACCCGGCCAAAAGCAGCGCCCTCGGCCAGGATAGTCTCGACCTGCCGGGCCAGCCAGGCTTCGGCCAGGCGCAGGTTGATAAAACCGGGTGGAGCCACGGCCACGCCGCCGAGGTAATCGGCGGGGGGCATATTAGCGATAATTTGTGGGCAATCTGTAGCGGAGCCAGCCGCGCCAGCCGGGCCAGGCCCATCGCCACCGGGGTGGCAAAGTCGCCGTGTGTCGGGTCTTTGGGCCGCTCGACCACAATTTCGGGCAGGTCAAAGGCGGGCAGGTCGCCCTTTTGTTGGGCGGTTCGGATAGCAGTAGCAATTAATTCAACAAGTTGTTGGCGTATCAAGATAATAACCTCGTAACTGACAGGCGTAAAGAATAAATTATACTCAATCCCGCTGAAACGTAAAAAGGCACGGGGTTCTTCGTTGACCAGCCTCGGCCATATTTTGGGCCGGTCAGTTTGGCTTGAGCCTGAAATGTGTATACTATGTAGCTCACTACCCACAAAACGGTTGAGGAGGATGAGTGTGATCAAATTGACGGTAATTTACAATCTGCTGCCGGGGGCCGACCACGAAGCTTTTATTCGCTGGCGCACCACCGAGCATCAAGCTGAAAATATGGCGATGCCCGGCGTGCTCAAAAGCGATTTTTACATTATCAAAGAAGGTTGGCCTGACCAGGAAACGCCCTATCGTTACCTGACCGAAGCCTACTTTCCCGATATGGAAACCTTCCGCCAATCTTTTTTTGAAGCCGAGTTTCAGGCCAAACTGCTGGAATCGTCCAAAGGCGTGGCTAATCCAGTATTTTTGATCTCGGAAGAGGTTCTGACGGAAGTCAAGCAGGGGTAATTCCGGGTATGCTTCGCTCCGGCCACGTTTTTTACGATTTGCGCGAGCTGCTGGGTAGCCCCAAACTGTTATTACCGCTGCTGCTGGTGGCCGGCTTTTTTTGTCTTTTTTTTCAGCTTTCAATTTGTTTATGTTTTTGCCCTGCTGTACGGAGCTATCTTCGCCGCTCGTGCCTTGATTGGCCGCCGCTGTCCCCAATGCGACGGCTCGCTGCAAGAGTCCGGCGCGGCGCGGGATAAAACCAACGCCTTTGTCATGCATATCCTCTGGCGCTGCCCCCGCGATGGTTATGAAGAAAAAGAGACCGTTAAAGGCGGCTCCGGCTTATTTGGCGCAGACTGAAGGGGAAGAGAATAGAGGATGGAAGATAGAGGATAGATGGATCTATTTTCTATCTTCTATCTTCCATCTACATCTTCAATCTTTGGTAGGGGGATAGCCCAAGTTGTTTGGCTTGAATGGCTTTTTGGATGTGAGTTTCAATGTCTTCGAGGGAGAGCTTGTCGTAAAAAATGCCGCAGAGTTCGTGGTCGCTGAAGGAAACGATGTCGCCGGGGGCGGCGGTGAGCAGGGCGGCCAGGCCGGCGGGAGACAACAGCCCGTCGAGGTCTGACACCACGGCCAGAATAGCATCGAGGGGATTTACGATTTCGCTTTGCGCGCCTTTGGCGGATTTACGATTTACGATTATTGGTTCATCACGGAGAGATTCATCCGTATCAGACTGAAATTCGTCCGGCCATTCGACGGGTTCGGCGATTTCCCCTAAGGGTTGAAACGGTTCTTTTTCCTCGCGGACCCTGTCTGTCCGCTCACCTCCCGCTGAAAACTGACTGAGCAGGGCGATCACCGCCGGGCCGTACTGCTCCAGCTTGGCCGGCCCCACCCCCGAAATCTGTCCCAGTTCGGCCAGGGTAGATGGACGCCGCGCCGCGATTTCCTCCAAAATTTTGTTGGCAAACACAATATAAGGCGGCATTCCCAGACTCTTCGCCTGCCGCGTCCGCCACTCTCGCAGCGCCTCCAGCAGCGCCGCATCAGGTTCTCCCCGCCCCGATTGATTCATGTCACTGCGAGCCGTAGGCGAAGCAGTCTCCCCCGCCGGAATGGAGATTGCTTCGGCCTCACGGCCTCGCAATGACATTTTTGCGCTTAATCCTTCCTCTTCCCTCGCCTCTTCGCCTCCCCGCTCTTCCTTCGTCTCAGCCTCAGCCTTAGCCTCCCCCTCCGCCAGCACCACCTTCGGCCGATTCCCCCCCGTCGTCGCCAACTTTCCATCCGTAATCAGCGCATCAATAATATCCAGTACCCCCTGCTGCGAGAGCGAGGCCAGGCTACCGTAATAAGAATGTTGGACAAAGCTTTCCAGCCAGCTTGCCTTCGAGCCGGTGAGAAATTGAACCAGCCCGGTTCGGCCCAATGTGCCGCCGAGTTTAGCCGTCGCTTCGAGGATGACTGTATCGGCAGCAGGGGAGCTGGGGGGCAGGGGAGCAGGGGAGACGGACGATTGGGGCGAGTTTGCCTTTGCGATGTAGGCCAGCGCTGCCTGGGCTGCTTTGATATTGTACTCCTCTTCCGCCGGATTGGCGGCTATTTGTTCCAGCATGGGTGAGGCTCGCAGATCACGCAGCCGCCCCAAAGTTTTGATGGCGTACTGCCGCACCTGGGGTTTGGTTTCCGTAGCTAACAGCGCCAACAACGGCTCGACGGCGCGGGGATCGCCAATTTTGCCCAGGGCCGAAGCCGCCAGGCGGCGCACATTGCCATCGCTGTGCTTCAGCGCCTCGATCAGTTCGGGCACGCTTTCCGGGTTGTCGCTTTCGCCCAGGGCCACCACGCGCTGCTCCACTTTGTGGGCGCTTTCCAATGTTACCCCGACTCGCGGCAGTTCGGGATGAGCGGCTAAAACGCATTTGATCTGGTCAAAGCTGATGGCGTCGGGCAGAACGGCTTTGAGCGGTGAGAGCGTAGCAGCGCTGCCCACCGTTTGCACGGCGGCGAGAACCTGCGCTTCAATATCGGGCGTGACAAGCTGGCGCAGCGCAATTTTGCCGTCGGCGATGAGGCGAGCCAGGTGGGTGAAGATGGTTATCTCGGTCAACTGGCGTTCGGCGGCGATTTGGGCCGGGCTGAGTCCCCGCTGGAATAACTCGTGGGTTTGGATCACCGTGTCCGAGCGCTCGCTTTTGGCCTGCCAGCGCTCCACCGAGTCGGCTTCGCTGTTCAGGCTGGCCAGGCGAATCGGCAGGGCGGCGCGAGCTTCCAACGCTTGCTGGCCCAGCGGGGTCAGGCTCAACACCGGCAGGTCACCCCCGCTGAGGCGCAGATAGCGGGCCTCGATCATGGCGTCCACCAGTTCGACTACCTGGCGCTGGCTCAGGCCGCCCAGTTTGCCGTAAAATTTGTGCTGGTCGTAGCCAAACTGCTGTATCTCCTGCGCCCGCGAGCCGTTGAGCAGTTGGGCCAGCCGGCTGCGCCCGATGGGCCGCCCTTGCAGGCTGCGCACCGTTTCCAGCACAATCAGCGGAAACCATTCCTGGGCCGTGACCGCTCGCGGCAAATCCTCGATCCGTTCCGCGGTGTGGTTATCGCAGCAGCGCGGCGACTGGGGCGGGGTCGTATCACCAAAGTAGTCCAGCAGAAACTTGCGCCGGCAGGTGGTCAAATGAGCGTAATTGACCATCTTATCCAGCAACTGCTGCCGGATTTTGGCCCGTTTTTCGATGGCTTCGGCCCGTTTTTCCAGGGCACGTTCGGCCAGAGGCAGGATTTTCCAGCGGCCATAACCGCCCTGGTCGCCCAGGTGAAATAACACCCCGGCCAGTTCCAGCTCGCTCAGCGTCACCCGGATTTTGACCGGGTGCAGGCTGGTGCTGGCGGCCAGTTCGGACGGGGCAGCGTAAACCTCGCCGTCATTGGCGGTGTGGGTCAGCAACGTATAAACCTGGCGCAGGTCTTCGTAGGCCGGGGTGTCGCTGTGGATCAGCCACTCTTGCAAGCCCTGGTCGTCCGGGGCAAAGAGGAGCAGACACTCGGCGGGAAGGCCATCTCTCCCAGCCCGGCCTGCCTCCTGATAATACGCCTCGACGGTGGCCGGCAGGTTGTAATGGATGACCGTCCGCACGTCGGCCTTGTCCACGCCCATGCCAAAGGCGTTGGTGGCGACGACAATTTTGACCCGGTCGGCCATAAAATCGTTTTGGACCGTGTCGCGCTGGTAGCGATCCAGCCCGGCGTGGTAAGCCTGGGCCGGAACGCGGACCGTCGTGCGGATGAAGTCGGACACTTCGTCGGCGTTGCGGCGGGTGGCGGTGTAAATGATGGTGCTGCCCTCGCTTTTATTGAGCAGAGCCGGCAGGGTTTGCAGCTTGGTCCGGGCGTCGGGGGTAAATTTGACCCGAAAGGTCAGGTTGGGCCGGTTGAAGCCCGTGACCAGGGTTTGCACTGCCGGCAGGTCGAGCAGTTTAACGATGTCCTGCTGCACGGTTGGGGTGGCGGTAGCGGTGGTCGCCAGCAGGGTTGGTTGGCCCATGGCCTGCCAGATGGGGCCGACTTGCAGATAATCGGGCCGGAAATCGTGGCCCCATTGCGAGATACAGTGGGCCTCGTCCACCGCCAGTAGGCTGATCTTTGTTTTGGCCAGGGCGCGGGTGAAATCACGGCTGCGCAGCCGCTCCGGGGCAATGTAGAGCAGCTTGACGTGTCCCTCCAACACGGCGCGGGTGCGCTGGTTGACTTCGTGAGCGGGCAGCGAGCTGTTGATGTAGGTGGCGGGCAGACCGGCTTTGGTCAGGCTTTCGACCTGATCTTTCATCAGGGCAATCAGTGGCGAAATGACCAGGGTCAGGCCGGGTAATAACAGCGCCGGCAGTTGGTAGGTCAGCGATTTGCCGGAGCCGGTCGGCATCACCAGCAGGGTATGCTGTCCGGCCAGCACCCGCTCGATGGTTTCGGCCTGCCCTTCGCGAAAGTCGCTCAGGCCGAAATATTGTTGCAGGGCTTGGTGGGGGGTGAGCATGGGCCGCCTCCTGGGAAGGATGAAGGATGAAGGCGGAAGGATGAAAGGGGGCCGCCTTCGGGTAAGGTTTTAACAATTATAGCATTGTTTGGGGAGGGACTCAACCCCTGGAGGGGCGAGATTTGGCGCTGATTTTGGGACAACAGCGCCCTTCGATACGGCCTTCCGGCCTACTCAGGACGCTATTGCTTGCAAAATTGCATCCTGAGTAGCGCGAAACTCGTCCTGAGCTTGCCGAAGGGCGAAGTGAAGCGCGTATCGAAGGGTGCGATTTTCTTCATTCCCAATCCTGCTTTGCATCCGTTCTCTCTGCGTGTTAAAATATTCCTGTTGCATTCCTCATTGTCCAGACTGCTGCAAGGATTGCCCACATGACCAACCCCCAACAGGACCGGTATGAACTCAAGAAACGACTCGGCGGCGGCGGAATGGGTGAAGTTTGGCTGGCTCACGACAGCCTGTTGAACCGCCCTGTAGCCATCAAATACCTCAAGGGCGCGCAGGACCCCCTTTATGAGTCCCTTTTTTTGG
>JAAUSP010000237.1 GCA_012032575.1 Anaerolineales bacterium
CCCTCTCCCCCAACCCCTCTCCCTGCCAGGGAGAGGGGAGTCGCGCCAGCGACGGGGAGAGGGGTTTTGTTTGCCTCAAGACGGGGAAAACAAAAAAGCGATGAGGCGGAAATTCTCGCCTCATCGCCTCACGTTTCATCACCTCTTTATCGCCAGCTTAAAACCCGTTCATCCACAAAATCATACTTAATCTGCAACTGCTCATTGACCTCAGCCGAGAACAGCGGGCGCTGGTCCGAGCCGTCCGCGTTCATCACCCAGATTTCCCAGCCGCCGGTGCGGTCGGTCAGAAAGGCAATTTGCGAACCATTGGGCGACCAGGCCGGGGCGACGTTGTTCCAGGCTTTGTCGTTGCCGGGCTGGGCAGTTTCCCACAGCGGGGTCTCGGTCAATTGAACCCGGCCTGTGCCGTTGGCATTGAGCCGGAAGATATTCCAGTTTGACCCACCGCCCTGCTGTCCAAGCGTGACCGCCAGATAGCGGCCATCCGGCGAGAACACCGGCGAGCCATCGTTGATTTCGTCGGTGATGGCTTGGCGGTAATCCCGGTTGACATCCACTTCCAGCAGCCCGCGCCCACCGTCGGAGACGATGCGCCAGGGCTGGCCGGGGTCCCAGGCCGGGCGGAAGGCGTAGGTGCCGCCATCCACATCCTTAAATTTATCATCGGTCAGGTTGACCACTCGCAGCCCCCAATGAGGGTCGGGCGGCAGTTTCCAGCACACTTGCGCCCCGCCGCTGCCAAACGACACTTTGAAGTCAGTGGCGTTGCGGGGTGGGCGCGGCGGATTTTTGCCTTCGCCCACCGGGAAACACTCGGTTTTTGAGTCAAGACGGCCGCCATCTTGAAAATTAAAGATAAGCTGCGAGCCATCGGGCGACCAATCGGGGCCTTTGGCCTGCTTGACAAAACCCTGAATCTGCCGTTCGCCGCTGCCATCAAGGTTGATGACCCAGATCGAACCGGTTTCGCCTTCCCAGCGGGTGAAGGCGACCCTCTGGCCGTCCGGCGAAAGCACCGGGTCAATCCCGCTGGTCAAACGGCGCAGGCCGCTGCCATCAGGGTTGATGACCATAATATCGCCACCGCTCGATCGCTGGAACACCAGGTGCGGCTGCGCATTGGTCGGGGTAAAAGGTTTAGCAGCGGGCTGGGCAGCAGCGGCCACTTCGGCAGCCGGGGGCAGTTCCGGCGCGTCCGGCATATCAGACCAGCGCCCGCCCGGGGTGAGGAAATTGAGTGGGGCCCATGCGGCATCGCCGGCAGGGATGGGTTTTACCAAAACCCAACTCCGGCTTTCATCCAACCCTGACACCTGAATTATGCTTCGGATAGCCAATACACCTACGGAATCGTGGAAAATGCCCGGTCCGCTGCGAACCTCGACGGCATTGCTTTCGACCCAGGCGGTATTGATTTTGGGCGCATTTTCCAGCGAACCTTCAACCTTCAAATCATTCAAAACGACCCAGCCCAGGGTAGCGCTGGTCGGGTTAACCAGCACCCATTGGCCGGTTGGGTCTACGGCCAGCAGGGGAATGACCTCATCGCTGAGCCGCAGCTCGTCAATGGGGGCGTAATCCGTACCCGGCCCTGGTCGAACTTCTACCGGGTCACGCACAGTTTTGGCCGTTGCCACTGGCCCCAGGTTGCCTAGGGCCGGCGCGGGATTCGAGACTGGCTCGGCGGGCACGGTTATGGCTGCCGGTTGGGCCGAGGACTCTGACACGGGTACGCTGGCCTGGCTCAGTTCAGCGGCGGGAATGATAGGCGCAGTGGCGACGGAGCCGGCCAGGGACAGAAAGGTCAGCGACACCCAGCCGCGTTGTTTATTGGCCGTTTCCACCAGCGCCCAATCTTTGCGCGGGTTGAGCGCCAGAACGCTCACTTCAGCGTTGTTGGCCAGGGTCACGATGCGGGCGTAGCTGGCCCCCGGTCCCTGGCGCATATTCAAACCATCGTTGTTAACTTTCGCCGTCGTCACCGGCGTTAGATTGGCCGCCAAAACGGGTTCGTTGCTGGCCGCCGGGGCTGTTTCGCCGGAAGTGGCGCTCGCGGCGGATGGTGCGGACGCAGCGCTTTGGACCAGGGCCGCGATCGGGTTGGCCGGCAGGACCGGCGCTCCATCGAGCGAACCAACCACCCGCAGTCCGCTCACCGGCAGCCAGCCCGGCGACAGGGCAGCGTCAACCACATAGACCCAATCCCCGCCCGAATTCTTGCCCAGAATGCCAAAGACACTGCCAGGTTCAATCGAAGTGACCGAACCATAATTGGCCCCTGGCCCCTGACGAATGGCTAAATCGGGCGCGATGGTAACACCGGTTGCTACAATTGAAAATTGACTCAGGGCGTTGCTGATCACCGCGGCGGCCAGGTCGGCATTGACGCCACTCCCAGAAGCAGCCGCGGACGAGGCGGGTGTCGCTGTTGGTTCAACCGGCTCGGAGGTTGGGGCCGGTGTTTCAAGCCCAGCCGCTTCCATAGTAGGCTCAATCCGTAAGGTGGCCCGGGGAAAAGGAGTTGGCGAGGGGGCAGCCGCTTCAACCGCGGCGGTGGGCCACCTGGCCGGGTCTATCGGTTCAAGATGGGCGGCCTCTTCGTGGGCGCAGCCGGTGATGATTAGGATTAGAATTGGCAAAAAAAGCCAGAGTTGTTTTTTTATCATTGGGTAACTTCGTGTCCTTCGTAAGTTCTGTTACATCGGCGTCCAGAGGGATTCCTCCCTGCGGTCGGAATGACATGAGATGGGCAATCATTCCGCGTTGAGCGAGATGGCCGAACCGGACTGCGGGGCAGGCCGGCGCGGTGCTGGCGTTGGCTCGGACTGCGGCGATCTTTCTTGCTCGTCCGCAAGCGGCGTTTGATCCGGCTGGCGCATGCCAAAAATTCGGCGCAGGGTGCGGGTGGTAAAGCCGCCGGTTCCATCCAGGAAGGTGTAGACCACCGGCACGATGATCAGGGTCAGCAGGGTTGAAGAGATGTTGCCGCCGATGACCACCGCTGCCAGGGGAGCGCGGGTTTCGGCCCCGGCGCTGGCTCCAATCAACAGCGGCAGCAAAGCAAACACAATCGCAGCCGTAGTCATAATGATGGGGCGCAACCGCAGGCGGCCTGACTCAACCAGCGCCTCTTTGCGGCTATAACCCCGTTCGGTCCGCAACACATTGGTAAAGTCAATCAGCAGGATGGCGTTTTTCGTCACCACCCCCATCAACAGGATGATGCCCAGGAGTGAGAAGATGTTGACGGTATTGCCGGTCAACCACAACCCGCCAAACGCCCCCACCAGCGTTACCGGCAGCGAGAACATAATGGCCAGGGGATGCAGCCAGCTTTGGAATAAAGCCACCAGCAGCATGTAGATGAGCGCAATCCCCAGGATGATGGATTGACCTAACTGGGCAAAGGACTCGCGCTGTGATTCTGACTCGCCGATGAATTTGTAGGAATAGCCCGGCGGAAAATCAACCTGGGCATTAATCGCCGTTTCAATGTCGTTGGTAACATCGCCCGCCGCTCGCCCGGCCACACCGCTGCCGACGGTCAACACGCGCTGCCGATCCGCTCGGGTGACGAGCGCCGGAGCCTGAGTCCGTTCCACGACGGCAATCTGGCTTAAGACAATGGCCTGGCCATCCCGATACCCCAGCGGCAGTTCTAACAGTTGGGACAAGTCCTGGCGGGAGTTTTCGGCCACGCGCAGGCTGATGTCAATTTCGTTGCCATCGGGCGGGTTGAATTGACCCACCGTGCTGCCGCTGAGAGCGGTTCGCAGGGTTGTCGCTACCTGCGCCGGAGACAGGCCCAGGTCCAGGGCGCGGTCGCGGTTGACAATAAGCTGGGCTTCGGTTGCCCGGGCCGCATCGGTGTTGCGGACGTCTACGGTGCCGGGTACGGTTTTGATGACGGCTTCAACCTGGTTCGACAGGTCAATCAACGCATCCTGATCCGCCCCCGATATTTGAACCTGAATAGCGCTGCCGCCGCCGCCCCCGCCGCCGGAGTTTAGGGTTACGGCTACGTTGGCTTCGGGAACTTTTTGCAGAACCTCTCGCAGGGCGTCGGCTACTTCGACATTGGTGCGGGCACGGTCGGCTTTATCAACCAGGCGCAGGTCAATGGTGGCTGAGTTTGAACCCGAACCCCCACCGCCGCCAAAAAAGTCGCCGCCCCCGCGTGAGCCAACTCGCGTCAGGATGGTCACGGCTTCGCCGGAGGTTTCGGCCAGAATGATCCGTTCAGCCAGAGCGGCGGCGCGGTCGGTGGCAGCCAGATTTGTACCCGGCGGCATAAGCACGTTGATTTGGATCTGGCCGTCATCTTCCTGCGGGAAAAATTCACTCCCCACAAACCCGCCGATGACCAGATAAATTCCGCCACCCAGGGCGACAAGCGCAATGATCAGCGCCAGCAGTTGGGTAAAGAAATTGTACAAAAAGAAGCGTAGAGTTAAGGCATAAAAATTAGCCAGGGCGTCGAAACCGGCTTCCCAAACCCGGATGAAGCCGTGCCACAACCAGTTAACCGGCAGCAGCAGATAATGGAAAATTTTACCCAAACCGCGCGGCGGTTCCTCGGGCTGGCTCTCATCTTTCATCCAAAAGGCGGCCAGCATGGGGGTCAGGGTAAAGGCCACAAAGAGCGAAGCCAGGGTGGTGACGGCAATGGTGATACCATAAGAGTAGAAGAACTGGCCGATAATCCCGGAGGTGAAGGCCACCGGCACATAAATAACCACGTCCACCAGGGTGATGGTGATAGCCGCCAGCCCAATTTCGGAACGGCCGTCAATGGCGGCCTGCCGGGGCGGTTTTTTCATTTTCAGGTGGCGTTCGATGTTTTCAATCACCACAATCGAGTCGTCTACCAGGATGCCGATGACCAGGGTCAAAGCCAGCAAGGTAAGCTGGTTGAGGCTAAAATCCAGGATCCACATGACCAGGAAGGCGCTCATAATACAGGTGGGGATAGCCAGCAGGACGATAAAGGTGCTGCGGATGGTGTGCAGGAAGACCAGCATAACCAGACCGGTAATGATAATCGCCAGGATCAAATCTTCCTGAACGGCGGCGACCGAGTCGCGGATAAATTCGGAGCCATCCAGAACGACGGTTAATTCAGCCCCGGCCGGCAGGTCTTCCCGAAACTCCTCGATGACTCGCTGCACGTTGTCAGCCACCTCGACGGTGTTCGAGTCGCTGGTTTTGGTCACGTTAACGCTGACCGCATCCAGCCCGTTGAAGCGCAAAATCTGTTCCAGGTCTTTCAACCCTTCTTTGGCCGTAGCGACATCACGCAGATAAACCAGGCTGCCCTCTTCATCTTTGACGACGATATTTTCGATTTCCTCGACAGCCTGGAATTCACCCACAGAGCGGACAGAGGTTTTCAACCGGCCTTCGTCCAGCGAGCCAGCCGGGAAGGTAACGTTGTTGGCCGAAACTGCCTGCTGAATGGCGCTGAAAGGCAAACTGTAAGCCGACAGCCTGGCCGGGTCGCCTCGATTTGAATCTCGCGCTCGCGCCCACCCGAAACACTGACCGAGGCCACACCATCAATGGCCTGCAAACGGGATTTGAGGTCTTCGTCGGCGATGTCAAACAGGATTTCCTGGCTTTGGGGGCCATTTAAGGTGGCCACCATAATCGGAATGGCGTTGATATCGGCTTTGATAATGGTCGGGTCTTCGGTTTCTTCGGGCAACTGATTGCGCACGGTGGCTACCTGCCGTTCCACATCAATGGCGGCCTGGTTGCCGTCCACCCCTTCGACAAAGGCGATCGTCACCGTCCCCAGCCCTTCGCTGGCGCGAGAAATGAGCTGGTCAATCCCGGAAATCCCGGCGACCGCATCTTCAATCGGTTTGACCACCAAATCCTCAACGTCTTCGGGCGAAGCGCCAGGGAAAACCGTCACGATGGTCACAAAGGGAAAGTCTACTTTGGGAAACCGGTCAAGCTGCATAAAGGTAAAGGCCCGGTAGCCCATGACTACCAAGGCCAAAATAATCATCAGCATGGTCAGCGGCCGGTTAATAGATAATTTAGTTAAACTCATAAAATCGTCCTTTTGCGTTTCACGTTTTACGTTTAAACGTTGAACGTATTACTGACCTTCGCAGGAGTCCAGACTTTAGTCCGGGACTCATTACGTTCAACGTTTCACGTTCAAACGTATAACTCACTATTCGGCAGTGCCCGGTTCGTTGGTCATTTCCACTTTGGCTCCGTCGGTCAAATTGGATTGACCGGCGGTGACAACGGTTTCGCCTTCTTTCAAGCCCGATAAAATTTCAATATTATCTTTATCAAACAGGCCGGTGGTCACTTCCCGCTGCTCGACGGTATTGTTTTCCATGACCACAAAAACAGCCGGTTGATCGTCAATGGTGGTGATGGCGGTGCGGGGGGCGAGCAGGGTATTAGGTTTTTCTTCAGCCAAAAGGGAGACATCAGCGTACATGCCACCGCGCAGTAAGTCCATACCCTTGGTTGGCGTAATTTTGACTTCAAACGTGCGGGTGTCTCGATTGGCCTGGGGCGCGACGCTGGTCACTTCGCCCGGAAAATCCTGGCCGGGGAATGCCGTAATTTTCATGGCTGTGCTTTGACCCTTTTCAATTTGACCAATCCGGCTTTCCGGTACGTTAACCACGACCTCAACCGCTTTGGAAATGAAAGCAGCGATGGAGGACTGGGGACTCACCCGGCTGCCCTGGGTAATGTTGAGTTCAGCTATCACACCATCAAACGGCGCTTTGATGACCACTTCGGCCAACTGGATATTGGCCAGTTCCAGGGCGGCCTCGGCCTGAGCAATCGCCGCTCTGGCGCCTTCAAAATCTATCTGGCGATATGGCTGGAGGGTCAGCGCCAGTTGCAGTTCGGCCTGGGCCTGTTGCAGCATTAACGGGGCTAATTGCGAGTCGCTGGGCGTGGTGTCGAGATTGTAATTAGCCAGCGCATTTTGGTAGGCAATAGTCGCCTGTTCCAGGGCAATGGCCTGGGGCGTCTGGCCGACATCGCCGGCCCAGCCAATCTTGTCGTACTCGGTCTGCGCGGGCTTTTTAAGGCAGCTTGAGCGCGGGCCAGTTCGGCGGCGGCGCGGGTGCGCTCGTTATCATTCACCTGGGCCACATCATTGACGGCGGCGCGGGCCAGTTCGACGGCGGCCTGGGCGGCAGCAATCTCTTCGGGCCGGGAACCCAGCTCCATTTTGGCCAGGTTGAGCTTGGCCGTGGTGACAGCTATTTCAGCCTGCTTGATTTGGGCCAGGTAGGTATCATCTTCGATGATCGCAATCGGGTCGCCGGCCTGGACGTCATCACCCTCGGCTACCAGCACCGATTCGATACGCCCACTGGCACCGGGCAGCAAATCAATGTTGTCTTTGGCTTCGATGGTGCCGGCATACTCCAGCACCAGGGCCATCTGGCCCTTTTGGGCCACTGCTACTTCGACCGGGATGATTTTTTCTTCTTCAGGGGGTGCTGCCTTAGCCACCGGCTCTTCACCCGCGGAACCGGCACAGCCGGTGGTAAAAATGACAGCCCCCAACAACAGGACTAACAAGAAAAACATACTTCGTTTCATAAAAGGGTTGACCTCCAACGATAAAAACACGTAACAAGAAGATGATAGTACAAATGTTCTACTGTGTCAATGGTCAGTCAATAACCATAAGCTTAAAGATTTTTCAGGGAACTACGCCGGCTTCTGACCGTTTACTTCATTCCGTTCCAACTTGGCGTAATGAATTAAATCACGCCCAAACAGTTTCAATTTTTCCAGTTCAGCCTCAAGATCGGCCTCTGGCGAGGAGAGGGTGCGCCGCAGGTGCATCCGCAAAACAAAGTGCAAAAGCTGCTCTAAAACATTCAATTCCTCGTCGGTCAAACTGGCAAAACCGTTTGCCGTATCCCCAAGAGTTTCTGCCTCAATCTGTTTGACCAGTTCAACCCCGGCTGGAGTAGCCTGAACCAGCACCACCCGCCGATCTGTTTCGGTCCGGGTTCGCTCGACCAGCTTCATTTTGACCAGCCGGTCAATGATGCCGGTCATCGTCGGCGCGTCCTGAAAGGTCACACTGATCAGATCGCTCATGGTACAAGCTTCCTGGTGAATTGTCAGGCTGGCCAGGGTCATGAACTGGGGTTGGGTTAGCCCAAACGCCTGAAGCCGGTGTCCAAATTGTCGCTTGGAAATCCACATCAGGGCGATAAAAGCGTCATGAATGGCTTTAACTCGCTCTTCTCTGGTGGGGGCAAGCTCTGCCATAAGTACTGTCCTTCAAAAAAAAAATAATTATTGTAAAGAATATTTAATGACGCTAAATATACTGGGTGCAAAGTAATTTGTCAAATAGTAAAATTGGGTTAGGGAGATTCGATCAGGGGAAAGTGTTGGAATGACGGCTGTCATAGCCGGAGCAGGCTTCCAGCGAAGTATACCCTATTCAAGTCAAAGACACATCATCCAAAAGGTGTAATAATGCTTTAACAGTTGAGTCCTTGCACGTTGAACAAGAACTTTGCCACGAATTGCACGAATTAGCACGAAATTTTCTTGTAAAAATTCGTGTAATTCGTGGCGAAAACCATGGCTCTAGTTCATCCAGGTTAGGAGCTTTTATGGCTGGCAGTTGAGCGAAGTACCGCCGTTGCAAGCTGAGTATAGACCGGCCCGGCTGGTTTCAGGTCGCTCTGCATCAGGCTGATTTCGGCCACATCGAGTGCGGCCAGTTGCCCTACTTGTGGCTGCGTTTGCTCCAGCACCTGCCCCAATTGACTTAACAAGCGCTGCGGCAGCCCATCTTTCACCCGGCCTATGGTCAAATGAGGTGAATAGGGCCGCGTTTCAGGGGTGAAGCCGATGGTTTTCAGCCGTTCGCCCAATTCACGGTGGAGTTTGAGCAGCGTCTCCATCTGGCCCGAAACCCCGGTCCAAACGATGCGCGGCCGGCGGGCATTGGGGAAACAGCCCAGGCCGTCCAGGGTGAGGGTAAAAGGTGGACCGGTTGTCGCCGCTGCCCGCAGCAGGCTGCTTATTTTGCTGACCTCGTCTGCGGGTACATCGCCCAGAAAATGCAGGGTCAGGTGAATATTCTCCGGCGTAGTCCAGCGGACGCTTTGCGGCGGCACAAGCGCCTTCAAGCGCTGCTGCAATTGGGCCAGTGCGGTGCGAGCTTCGAGCGAAAGTTCGATGGCCATAAAGGCGCGAAGGGCTGGCATAACGCCCCAAATTATACCACATTGACAAAACTCTGGCGACAAAGTATAGTAGGTTTCCTGGTGAGGCGAGGAGGCGAGGAGGAGGGGTACTAAAGTAGTTCCAAGTAAATTAGCCAAAACGTGTTGCGTCTTGCGTGTTCCGTTATATGAGACGCAAGACGCAACACGTTGAATAATTATTTTCTCGGAACTGCCTAAAGGTCTCCCCGCCTCACTCCTCTTCGCCTCTTTTCTCCAGGAGAGGAACTTGATTCGTATGAAATCCCATCCTTCAACTTTCTCCATTGTAGCCCGCGACCCCGCTAACGGCGATATGGGGGTTGCGGTGCAGTCCAAATTTTTGGCCGTAGGTTCGGCAGTGCCCTGGGCGCAGGCCGGAGTGGGCGCTGTCGCCACCCAATCTTTTGTCAACACCGCCTTCGGGCCGGAAGGACTGCGGCTGATGGCCGCCGGCTGGACCGCCACCGAAGCCCTGAAACAGTTGTTAGCTATGGATCACGAGGCCGGCCAAAGGCAAGTGCTGCTGCTTGACGTAGCCGGTCGGGCGGCGGCTTTTACCGGCGAGGGCTGTTTTCCCTGGGCCGGACATATCATCGGCGAAGGGTATGCCTGCGGGGGTAATATTCTGGTCGGTGAGGATACGGTCGAGGCGATGGCTCGAACCTTTGAAGCGGCTTCAGGGACATTGGCGGAGCGAATGGTCAGCGCACTTGAGGCGGGTCAGGCGGCCGGCGGCGACCGGCGGGGCCAGCAGTCGGCGGCACTGCTGGTAGTCCGCAGCGGCGGGGGCTATGCCGGTCGAAATGACCGCTACATTGATTTGCGGGTAGACGACCATCTCCAACCCATTACCGAACTGCGCCGCCTGCTCGACCTGCACTGGCTCTACCGGACCAAATCTACCCCGGAAGAATTGATCACCATTGACCCGATCACCGCCCGCGAGTTGCAACTCATTCTGCACAAAACCGGCCACTATCGCGGCGAAATCCACGGCTTCTACAACGAAGTGACCAAAAAAGCCCTGTGGGATTTGTACGCTGTCGAAAACCTGGAAGAGCGCTGGCACAACACCCTGATTGACGTGGTGGCCCTGGAATTTCTGCGCCAGCGCTTTGCAGTCGGTTGAGTGTGATGCGTGATGCGTGATTAGATCATCACGCATCACGCATCACGTATCAGGCTCATACCTCTCAAATCCTGAAGCCCTAAATTCTTCTTGGTGTCTTGGTGTCTTCGTGGTTAAACCTCTTGACTCAGAAGGT
>JAAUSP010000238.1 GCA_012032575.1 Anaerolineales bacterium
TGTTCGACGCCTTTTTCCCTCTCTACAGCGACGACCGCACCGCCGAACTGGAACTGGCCCTGGCCGATCTGCGCGACCTTTCCCCACTTTGATGAGGTGGTCGAGTGGACTGTGCCCATGTTCTTTACCGGAAGCTGGCCCGGCACAGAATCCGGCCAAACCTTTGGCCAGACCGGCGCTCACCGGCTCGATCCGGTCACGCCGATTGAAAACTGTTTTTGGTGGGGATGGACCTGCAAGGCTCCGGCGTGGCCGGAGATTTGATTCCGTTGGGGGTAAGGCGAGTGTTAGAGGTTTTGGCTTAAAAGCTCAGGTTTTCGCTCCGCAGGTCAAGGTTGTGGTTTTTGGCTTCGATCAGAGAAACGTGCCAGCCGTTGCAGACAGGACAGTGCCACCAGACAATTGGCTCATCCAGCAGCGAAAGCTGGCGCTGTTCCGCTTCTATCACCGTTTCGCCGGTGGCCGGGCAGGTGGTTATCGGAAAAAGGTCATCGGTTCGCAGGTCCATAAATTGGTCGTTCCGTTTAATCAACATCAACAAAACGCTCCATTCGGTCAGGCGGCAAACTTTAGCACGCGCCGGCCCATCAGAACCATATAATCGTCGAGCAGGCCGTCCAGCACGGCGGTCCAACTTTGCGTTTCAATGCGGTCCCGACCGGCAGCGCCCAGACTGTGGGCATAATCGGGGTTGCCAGCCAATTGTTGGGCGGTGGAAATCAGGTGAGCCTGGCTTTCGGGGTCAAACAACAGCCCTGTCTGGCCATCAACGACGTGATCGAGCAGCCCTCCGGCGCGGGGGGCAATAACCGGCAGACCGGAGGCCATTGCCTCCAGTACCACATTTCCCAGCGTTTCATTAGCCGCCGGAAAGACGAATATATCGGCAGCGGCGTAGGCGTGGGCCAGGTCGTCGCCACCCAAATAGCCGGTGAAGACGGTCGGGGTGTTGGTCAGGCGGCGCTCCAAAGCGGGCCGGGCCGGGCCATCGCCCACAATTGCCAGCCGGGCTGAAGGAATAGCTTCGAGCACCGGGGCCAGCCAATCCACCCGCTTTTCGGGCGAGAGGCGGCCCACGTAAACAAACAGGGGTGCGTCGGGCTGACCCCCGGTCAAACGCTGTCGCCACTCAGGCTGGCGGCGGCGGGGATTAAACCGGACGGTATCAACCCCCCGGCTCCACACTTTTAAGCGTTGAAACCCCTGTTCTTCCAGTTCGGCCAGCGTCACCCGTGAGGGGCACAGGTTGAGGTCGGCCTGATTGTGCAGCCAGCGGAAATAGCTCCACAACATATCATGGAACATCCCCAGCCCCCAGCGCACAGCAAAGCCGGGTACATCCGTATGATAGGAAGCCACCAGCGGGACGCCCAACTGTCGGGCCTGCTGCAAACCAACCAACCCCAGCGAAACCGGATTGAGCACGTGGATCAGATCGGGCTGAAAGGCCGCCAGACGCGGGCCGAGGTTGATATGGGGCGGGACCAGTTTTAATTCTGGATAAAGCGGAAATGGAAAGCCGCTCAAGCCGACCACCGGGGTGTTGGCGTAGCGGGCCGGGCCGCCTTCGGGGGCAAACAGCAGGCTGGCATGGCCGCGCATCGCCAGATGATCCAGCACATGGCACAGCGTGTTGACAATACCATCCACTTTGGGCAGAAAGGTTTCGGTGAAAAATGCAATTCGCATCGCTGCCCTCAACCAGCCAGATAGAGGACAGAGCCAAGAATAGTGGCTCCCATCAAGGAACCGGCAATCGTCTGGGGCAGGTCGTGCCGGTGCAACCGGATGCGTGCCCAGGCAATCAACGGCAGCACCAGAATCAGGGGGGCGGCGGCGCTGCCCAGCAGGGCCAGAGTAAAAACAATAAAGCCGGCGGCGGTGGCGCAGTGGGCGCTGATCTTCCAGTGCAGGGTGATGCCCAACAGCAGGGCGATTTGCACCCAGCCGGCCCCGGCCAGAATAGTTAGCAAATAAGGGGCGTGGCCCCAATATAGTACCAGCCAGGCGATTAGGGTGCTGGCCAGGGTGGCCAGAAAGGGGCGCAGCCGCTGTTCGCGCAGCCGCAGGTCAAAATCGGTCACTTCGCCCCGTTTGACCAGCCACAACACATAAGCCGCGGGCAGCGACACGGCCAGCACAATGTAAAATACGGCCCACAACCAGGCCGACACGGTACCAATAGTTGAGACGCTTAAAGCAATGCCAACCGTAGCCAGCAGCGGTGGACTGCCCAGGTTGGATATCCAGCGGGCCAACTGTTCATCCCACGCCCGTGGCATAAGCGTGGTGTACGGGTCAAGGACCCCCTCAAAATCCTGGCGAATTTCCATAAATGTCCCTTCCTCAACTTTGATCCCTATAAGTCTCTGTTAGAAGTATAGAATCGGGGTGTTAAGAATAATTTAAGTCGGTGTTAACTCTCGGTTAATAATGAGTAAAACTATGCTTAACCAAAAATTCGCCCCGCCCTACTTTTGTGGTATTATTTGAGTCAATCATTATTGAGCGGGGAGAGTGCGTTATGGAAAACCAAATGTGTTTTGCTTCCGCTATGACTACAGAACAGGATGTGGCGCGGGCGGCTGATCACCTGGTCAGCCAGATTGAGGCTCAACTGGCTGGACGTATACCGGATTTGGTGCTGATGTTTCTCTCGCCGCACTACCGGCTGGAAGTGGCCGGTCTGGTCGCCAGGCTGCAAAGCCGGCTGAAGCCCCCGGTTTTGCTCGGCTGCACTGCCGAGGGAGTGATTGGGCGGGAGCAGGAAATTGAGCGCGAGCCGGCCATCACCCTGGTAGCGGCTCATCTGCCCGGCGTCGAGCTAAACCCGTTTGCCCTGCAATCTATGGATTGGCGCAGAACCCTGAGTGAAGCGGCGGAACTGCGCGGCATGGTCAACGCACCCCCGGAGACCAAACTCTTTTTGCTGCTGGCTGATCCGTATACTACGCCCATGGATGCCGTCCTCGAAGCGTTTAATCTCTACTATCCCGCTATGCCGATTATTGGCGGCATGGCCAGCGGTTCACAGCGGGCCGGGGGAAATGCCTTAATTTATAACGACCAGGTGCTAAACAACGGCGCGGTTGGCCTGACTCTGGCCGGAGCGTTTGAGGCTGACATCATTGTGTCGCAGGCTGCCGGCCGGTGGGTCAACCCCTTACCGTCACCGGCGCCCGCGAGAACGTTATTTTTAGTCTGGCCGGGCAGCCGCCGCTCAGTCAGATTCAAGCCCTGGTTCAAACCATGTCCCCGGCTGATCGGGTGCTGCTGCAAAATGGTCTCTTTATTGGCCGGGCCGTAGCCAGCGATCTGGAACTGGTCGGCCGGGGCGACTTTTTAATTCGCGGGGTGATGGGTCTGGACCAGGAAAGCGGAGTGATGGTGGTTGGCGATTATATTAATGAAGGCGAGACGGTGCAGTTCCATCTGCGCGATGCCGGTACTGCCGAAGAGGATTTGGAAATGATGCTGGCCCCGCAACTGCTGTTCGACCCGCCTTGCGGCGGCTTTCTTTTCTCCTGCAATGGCCGGGGAACCCGTTTGTATGATCACCCCAACGGCGATATCAGCATTATTCAAAAAGTGATCGGCGGACTTGATCTGGCCGGTTTCTTCTGCGCCGGCGAGATTGGGCCGATTGGCGGCAAAAATTTTCTCCACGGCCACACCGCCAGCCTGGCCCTATTTCGGCCTGTGAAAGAAGAAGGAAGTGGGGAGTAGAGAGTAAGAAGTCGGCAGACTTTGTACTCCCTACTCCCTACTCTTCCTCCTCCAGCCAGCCCAGCGCAAAGTTGGGAAATTCGCTCAGTTCCTGGGTGGTGGGCAGTTGTTTTTCAACAGGGGCGCGGCGGGAGCCAAACCAGGTGGGCCGCACCCGGATAATCTCTTTGACGTGGGAAATATCGTTGAGCAGCAGCACCCGATAGTTGCGTTGGGTTGCGCCATCAGACGCGCCGGCGCGGGCGCTGGCCTGAATTTGCAGCAAACTGACCGAGGCATTATCGAAGGCAAAGGTCCGCCAGCCCCGGTCCACAATCCCCAGGGTCGTCCGCAGGCAGGCGTTCAACGTTCCGCCGTGAGTGACCACAGCCACGGCCGTTTCCTCGATCATCCCGTCAATGATATCGTTCATCGCCGCTTTGACCCTGGCCTCCAGGGCCGGGTCGCCTTCTTCGCCGGGCAGCGGCTCCCAAAACTCGTTGGCTTTCCAGGCCGCCGGGACTTCGGGGAAGCGTCGGGCAATTTCTTCGCGGGTGAGGCCGTTTAACGGGCCAAAATTGTATTCGTTCAAACGCGGGTCGAAGCGCAGCGGCAGGTTCATAGCCTGGCTGATTGCCTCCGCTGTTTCGGCGGCGCGGCTGAGCGAACTGGAAATGACCTCGCTCAGTTGGGCCTCCTGCGCCAATCGAGCCGCCACCAGCCGGGCTTGCTGCCGGCCCAGATCAGTCAGCGGCGAGTCATCCGAACCCTGGATGCGCTGTTCCAGATTACCCAGCGACTCGCCGTGGCGAACCAGCCACAAAAATTTGCTCATTGTCCCCTCCTGGTTTGGTAGCAGTTCAAGCAGATGCGAATATTCTTAGAAATATCGTGGTAATGTTCGGGCGGTGCTAACTGGGCGCAGATATCGCAGATTTTGGGTTTGTACAGGCCGTAGGGCTGTTCGGCAAAGCATAGGTCGTGCCTGAGGCAGACCCGCCGCTCGCCCTCGATATACGTCGCCGGGATGAATGTTCCGGCGACGATGGCCTCCAGGTTTTTTTCAAAACAGTCGTGGCAAATCCGGTAGCCCTTGAGGGTGTGATGAAAGTGGTTCATATTAATCAGTACCTCACACTCGTTGCAAGTGGGCCGTTCTTTGAGCCAGAAGTTCAAACACCGGGCCGCGCGGTCACATTCGGGCGTCGTCGCTTGCATAGCTTCATCACCTTTGATTAGTTTTTTCCTTTGTTTTATTGTATCACGATTTTAGCGCTGTGGGCAATCTTAAAAGACGCAGCCAATTGTCAAAATATGGGGCTTACGGTAGAATGCTAATATCTAATATCTAATTTCTAATTTCAGCCATGACTCAATTCACCTACACTGCTTACGCTCAAGAAATCATTTTTGCCGCCGGCAGCCTGGCTCGACTGGGTGAGGCGGTTGGCCGTTTCTCATGGCAGCGCTTGCTGCTCTGTACCAGTCCTTCGCTGCGGGCCAACGGCCACGTCGCCACGGTGGAAGGCACTTTGGGGGCGCGGTTGGTCGCTACCTATGATCGGACCCAATCTCACGTGCTCGATTTTCAATTGGCCGAGGCGCTGCAAATGGCGGCTGAGGCCGGGGTTGATGCCGTCATTGGGCTGGGCGGCGGCAGCCCGATTGGGCTGGCCAAGGCGGTCAGCTCAGCCCTGGAAGAACAGCGTACCGGACACCCCGCCCGCGCTGTTTTCCCCACCGACCAGCCCCTCGTCCCGGTGGTGGCCATGCCGACCACCTATGCCGGCTCGGAAATGACCCCGGTTTACGGCGTCACCCACCAGACCGAAGGTACGACCCGCAAAATTACAGTCAGAGATGCCAAAATCGCGCCCAAACTGGTCATTTATGATCCCACTCTGACTCTCAATCTGCCGCCGAGTCTCACCGCCGGAACCGGCATCAACGCCCTGGCCCATTGTATCGAAGCCGTTTATTCGGTCACGCGCCATCCCCTCTCGACGGCGGCGGCATTGAGCGGCATCGGCGCTATCACCCGCGCCCTGCCTCGCTGCTACAGCGATGGTAGCGACCTGGCGGCCCGCACCGACATGCTGCTGGGGGCGCATTTGGGGGGCGCTGCCCTGGCCGGCGTGGCGATGGGACTGCATCACGGTTTGTGTCACGTGCTGGGGGGAACTGCCGGCGTGCCGCATGGAGTCGCCAATGCCATCATCTTGCCGCATGCTATGCGTTTCAATTTGGATGCTACTGCACCTTTTCTGGCCCAGGTAGCCGAGGCGATGGGCGTCACCATGCCGACTCAGAGTGATGGCAGCAAGGCCGAGGCGGCCATTCAGGCGGTGGAGAGGTTGATCGGTCAACTGGGCCTGCCCCAACGGCTGCGCGAGGTGGACGTGAGGGAAGCTGATTTGCCTCAATTGGCGCAACTGGCCCTCAAAAGCAGCGCCGTCCAGCAGAACCCCAAGCCCCTTACCGCTGCCGCCCAGGCCGAAGCAATCTTTCGGGCGGCGTGGTGAGTGGTTTGTGACCCACTGCCAAAGGTAAAAATCAGGCCGGAGATTGGAGATTGGAGATTAAATTCAATCTTTAATCTCCAATCTCTATCTTTTAAGCTCTCACGCAAATGAGAGCTTTTTTTATTTTTGCTGCTTGACAAAAATAAACAATTGTAATATACTGAAACTAATCGAAAGTAAACCAAATTAATCAAAAGAGAAATTTCGCGTGGTACTGCCCAGAGAGCTTTTTTTAGAAGAAAGACGCCAGGAAATTCTGCGCCGTGTAGACGAAGCGGGGCGGGTTTCGGTGGGTGAACTCAGCCAGCAGTTGGGTGTATCGGAAGTGACCATTCGGGCCGATTTGCAGGCGCTGGCCGAGCAAAATCTGGTTATCCGCACCCACGGCGGCGCTATCCCGGCCAACAATATGGTTGACCTGGCCCTGACCCTGCGCCGGCAGCGACAGGTTCAGGAGAAAAGCCGGATTGGTCAGGCCGGTGCGGCCCTCGTCCTCGATGGTGACGCCATTTTTCTGGACAGTAGCAGCACGGCTTTGACGATTGTCCAGCACCTCAAGCAGCATCGCCATCTGACCGTTATCACCAACAGTCTGGTTATTGTCCAGGAGTTGCAGGACACCCCCGGCATTCGGGTGGTGATGTCGGGCGGTACGCTGCAACGCGAAACAGCTTCGCTGGTGGGGCTGGATGGCCTGGAGCTGCTGCGCAAGTTCAATATTCAGAAGGGCTTTTTCGGCGCGCACGGCCTCAACCTGCCCGAAGGGCTGACCGATGTCAGCGCCGACGAAGCCGAAAGTCAAAACGCGCCCTGGTCGAGATGTGCCGCCAGACTATTGCCGTGCTGGACGCAACCAAATGGGGCCGGGTCGGTCTGGCCTCTTTCGCCCGGCCGGACCAACTCCATACCGTCATCACCAACGCCGATGCCCCCGCCGAGTTAGTCGCAGGGGTGAGGACGGCTGGGATTGAAGTGGTGGTAGTTTAGGAAAGGGAACTGAAGGAACTCAGGGAACTAAACCTCCTCAGTTCCGATAGTTCCATCAGTTTCGTTAGTTCCATCAGTTCCGTTAATTCCTTTTTATTCGAGGTAAAAATCTATGGCAACCGCAGTTGTAATGCCCAAGCAGGGCCAATCGGTGGAAAATTGTATCATTGTCGGTTGGAGAAAAGCCGTGGGGGATACCATATCCGCCGGCGAAATTCTGGCCGAAGTGGAAACCGATAAAGCGCTCCTGGAGATTGAAAGCCCGGCCTCCGGCACGGTGCTGGCCCTGTTTTTGGGGCCGGGGATGAAGTCCCGGTCTTGACCAACATCGCCGCCATCGGCCAGCCCGGCGAAGATGTCAGCAGTTTGCGGCCCGCCGGGGCTAGTGTTCAAACGTTAAATGTTGAAACGTTAGAACGCCCTGTCGAGCCTAAAGTTGTAGTGGAAACAGTCGCCCCTGTCTCTGAATTTGTCGGCGTTTCGCCGAGAGCCAGAAATCTGGCGCAGCAAAAAGGGGTGGAGGTGACGAACTTGGCCGGCAGTGGCCCCGGCGGACGGATTATCGAACGGGATGTTCAAACTGCCCTGGTTAAGAAACCGGCGATGACGCCCCTGGCCCGGTCAATGGCGGCGCACGGCGGCTTTGATGTCCCCGCTCAGGGGTCCGGCGTGCGCGGCCGGATTATGGCCGATGATCTGCAAACGGCGGCAGTGCAGCCGGAACCTGTCGCACCAGCCGCGCCGGTCGCGGCTCCGGCCCCGGCTACAGAGGAGGAGGTGGTGCGGACGATTGCCGTCAAAGGCATACGCAAGGTTATTGCCGGGCGCATGCTGGCCTCACTGCAAACTACGGCCCAGCTTACCCTCAATGCCTCCGCTGACGCCAGAGCGTTGCTGGCCTATCGTCAGCGCCTCAAAGAGAGCGCCGAGGCGTTGGGCCTGCGCCAGGTTTCAATCAATGACCTATTGTTATTAGCCCTTTCTCGGGTGCTGCCCCAATATCCTGATCTCAACGCTACCTTCAGCGACGATACCATCAACCAGTATAAAAATGTGCATCTCGGCTTTGCCGTGGACACACCGCGCGGCCTGATGGTGCCGGTCATTCGCCAGGCCAACAGCTTGAGCCTGAAAGCGATAGCCGGGGAAGCCAAGCGCCTGGCCGCCGCCTGCCTAGACAGCACCATTTCATCGGACGAGATGAACGGCGGCACCTTTACCATGACCAACCTGGGCAGTTTTGGCGTCGAAAGCTTTACCCCGGTTTTGAATCCGCCCCAGGTGGCTATTTTGGGCGTGGGAAATATCAACTTAAAGCCGGTTCAGGTTGAGGGGGAGGTTCAGTTTATCCCTCACCTCGGCCTGTCGCTGACCATCAATCATCAGGTAGTGGACGGCGCGCCCGCCGCTCGCTTTTTGCAGGCGTTCAGCCAGGGCGTGGCTCAAATCGAACTATTATTAGCCTTATAAAAGGGAGTAGGGAGTAAGGAGTAGGGAGTAGGGGGGAAGATGATAGGCGGTTTTGTCTATCTTCTATCTTCTATCCTCTTTCTTCCCTTACTCCCTACTTCCTACTCCTTACTTCTGATTTTAGTATAGCTCACGAGGAAAACTATGACTAAGCTTATCACCATTGACCCCACCGAAGTCCGGCAGCATTCGGTTCTTAAAAGCCGGGAAATTCCGATCAATGCCTATGTGTCCGACCCCCAGGCCGAAGCCAAAAAATATGGCCGGGATAACCTGGTGCGTATCTACCGCGATATGGTTTACCTGCGGGAATTTGAAACGATGCTGGACCGGATCAAGAAAGAAGGCGTTTACGAAGGCATCGAATACAACCACAAGGGACCGGCTCACCTGTCCATCGGCCAGGAGTCGGCGGCGGTCGGGCAGGCCTACAACCTCAGCCCCGACGATTTCATCTTCGGCTCGCACCGCAGCCACGGCGAAATTCTGGCCAAAAGCCTGTCGGCCATCGAAAAGCTGAGCGAGGCTGAACTGACCCGCATTATGGAAACGTACATGGACGGAGCCGCGTTGCGGGTGGTCGAAAAATTCAGCCCGGCTACCGTCAAAGATTTAGCCATTTATTTCACCCTTTACGGCACGCTGGCCGAAATTTTTGGCCGGGCTACCGGTTTTAACAAGGGCATGGGCGGCTCGATGCACGCCTTTTTCCCGCCCTTTGGGGTGATGCCCAACAACGCGATTGTCGGCGGTTCGGGCGATATTGCCGTCGGTTCGGCCCTGTTCAAGCGGGTCAACCGCCGGCCGGGGATTGTGATTGCCAACATCGGCGATGCCTCGATGGGCTGCGGGCCGGTGTGGGAAGGCATGATGTTTGCGGCGATGGACCAGTATCGGACCCTCTGGCCGGAGGATGTCGGCGGCAGCCCGCCCATGCTCTTCAATTTTATGAACAACTTCTACGGTATGGGCGGCCAGCCCAAAGGCGAGACGATGGGCTTCGAGGTGCTGGCGCGGGTCGGCCTGGGGGTCAACCCGGAGGGCATGCACGCCGAGCGGGTGGACGGATACAACCCGCTGGCCGTGGCCGATGCGATTGAGCGCAAGCGCAAAATTCTGGAGGCGGGCCAGGGGCCGGTCCTGCTGGATACCGTCACCTATCGCTTCTCCGGTCACTCGCCCTCCGATGCTTCCTCGTACCGCGACAAAACCGAGGTTGATTTGTGGCGGCAGCAGGATGCGATTATCAATTACCGGCAGTATCTCCTCGATAACGAGCACGCCGACGCGGAGCAGCTCGACAGCATGACGGTCGAGGTGGTTGACCGGCTGATCAAAGTGGTCGGGGCGGCGGTGTCGCTGGAGCTTTCGCCTCGGGTCAATACCACAGCGGACACCATCGGCGAGATGATGTTTTCCAATCAATTCAAAGATAGCATGGCCGATGGGACGCCGGAAGTGTTGCTCCCCAAGGAAGAAAGCCGCCTGAAAGTCACCCAGGAGAAATTCCGCTTTGGGCTGGATAATGGCAAGCCTTTGCCCAAGCTCAAAACCCTGACCTACGCCGAGGCGCTGTTTGAGGCGATGATGCATCGCTTTTACGAAGACCCGACGATGGTCGCTTACGGCGAAGAAAACCGGGATTGGGGCGGCGCGTTCAGCGTCTATCGCGGCCTGACCGAGTGCCTGCCCTATCACCGCCTGTTCAATTCGCCCATTTCGGAGGGGGCGATTGTCGGCACGGCGGTCGGGTATGCCCTGTCCGGGGGCCGCGTGGTGGCCGAATTGATGTACTGCGACTTTATGGGCCGG
>JAAUSP010000239.1 GCA_012032575.1 Anaerolineales bacterium
CAAAGATTGATAAAGAGCTTCGGAGGCCCGCAGCGCTCCCTCTGCTTTTTTGCGTTCGGCAAGCTCCTGTTGAGCCTGCTCATACAACTGGGCATTTTTACGGCGTTGGCCAGTTGATCGGCCATCGTCTGTAACACAATAATATCTTCCCGGCTGAAAGCTGCTTGTTCTGCGCTCTGAACGGTTAACGCGCCAATAAGTTCATTGTGATAAATCAAGGGCAGAGCAATTTCAGACCGGGTTTTGGGCAGGTCGGGGTTTTGAAAACGGACGGCCTCTTTACCCACATCCAGGGCAATCCGAGGCTGGCGATGGGCAATACTCCAGCCTATCATGGATTCGCCGCCTATTTTCAAGCGGTGCTGTTTTTTTAGCTGAATTTGACCAGCTTCGCCGGTGCCGGCTTTTAGTACAGCCCATTCCTGCGCCTCATCCACCAGAAAAGCGCCCACATAATATAACTCAAAGCGGTCGCAAATGAGGGCGACGGCTGAGTTAAGCAGTTCTTGAACTTCCAGAATCGAACTGGCTGCCCGTGCTACCTCTGCCGCCGCTTCTACACGAGTAACCCGGTAAGCAGTCTCTTCTATCAAACGGCGATTGATCAGGGCGATACAGACCTGGTCGGTCATTGCCAGCCAGAGGCGCTGGGTATCTTCAGTAAAGATATAAGAATGGGTAAAATAAACCAGGATAACTCCCAGGTGTTGGTTGCTGGTCATCAATGGCAAAATGGCCACCGAGCGAGCCCCGGTTGGGATAAAACTCGCCCGTTCCACCCCCGATAATCTATCGTCGGTGCTAATATCATCAATAAAAAGTGACCGTCCACTGGTCAGTAACTCTTGCTGCGCGAACTCGGGCAGATAGAGGCGCGTACCCACACTATAGGATGGATTATTACTCTTTTGCCAGTTAAACCGTACTTCGCCCCAAATAGGCTCGTTATCCACCAGGCTGAAGCGTAATGCGGAAACTTCACAGGGATCACTTCGCAGGATTTGTTCAAAGATTGCTTCAAAGATTTGTCGTTCGCTCAAGGCTCTGGCAATAGCCTGTCCCCCCAGGTAAAGAGCGGCTGTCTCGGCCAAAAGTCTTTCACGTTCAGCCTCCTGGGAGCGCCGTTCGGTCACGTCGTGGCTAATGCCCAGCATATACTCAGGTTGACCAGCCGGATTGGGAATAGGGATGAGCCGGGTGTAGGCGGTATGTTCTTGTCCATCAGCCCAAACGGTTTTATCTTCGGCTTCTAAAATTTGATTGGTCGCAAAAACCTGGCTGTCGCGCCGGTGAAACCGTTCAGCCAACTCCGGTGGAAAAAGCTCCCGATCCGTTTTGCCCAGCAAGTCGTGCGATGGCAGTCCGATCACCTGGGCATTTGCCTGATTCATTTCCAGCAAGGCGTGATTTTTGTCTTTAATAAAGATGGGATCAGGGATATGTTCGATAACGGTTTTGAGAAAACGTCGGTTGTTTTCGGCTTGCTCCAGCAGCCGGGCATTTTCAGAAAAGAGTTGGGCATTTTGAATAGAATTAGCCAGTTGATCGGCCAAAGTTTGAAACAATGAAATATCGTTTTCAGAAAAGTCGGCCGCTTCTGAACTCTGCAAATCCAATGCGCCAATAACCTGTCCCCGGTTGATGAGCGGCAGAGCTATTTGAGATTGCGTTTTGGGTAAAAGAGAGCTGTGACGGGCTTCATCTGACCGTAAGGCAATTCGAGGTTGGCGGTAGAAAATACATTGACTGACAAGCGCGCCATCGTTAATTTTAAGGTGCCATTGTTTTTCTAAAAGAGGTTGACTAAACTCACCGGCTGCTGCTCGTAAAAGCGCCCATTCATGCGCCTCATCTACCAAAAAGATACTTGCGTGATAAAAATCAAAGTAATCCCGAATCAAATTGACCGCCACGCGGAGCAGATCATCCACTTCCAGAATGGAACTGGCCGCATCAGACAGAGCTGCTACTGTTTCCAGCAGCAATTCCTGGCGCTGTGTATTTTGCGACAGCCCCTTCAATTCGGCCAAAATTTCGGTCCATTGGGCTGAGGTCTGAAGATGGGGGTTGATCTGTGACAAACTGTTAAGTTTAGTTTGAATGTTTTGCAGGATTTCATTGACCATATTGCTTGCCTTCTCTGGTTTTTGTCAGGGCCAGTTCGTTTGCTAAACTGTAATCAGATTCATCTTTTGGCGCAAGCGGGGTGGAAGGAGCCGCCGGTTTGATCCCCAGAGTGATCCCTCCCTGGGATGCGCCCACAACTTTGCTCAATTCTGTAACCGTAGTCTTTAAAATGTCTTCCACATTTGTTGCGCTTCTAATTTTGCTGGTAATTTCCCGGATAATTTCCTCACGACGCAGGCGTCGCTGGGAAGCATCAAGTAAGCGCAGGTTTTCCAGAGCAATAACCATTTGTTGGGCTATGGCGTGATAAAACCGGGTCTGCTGCGGGGTAAACGTTTTTTCTTTGCTCTTGTAAGTGACTATCAAAAAACCCAACCGGCCTTGAGAAGTTGAAAGAGGTAACGCAACCATAGATTTGATGCCAATTTGCCCTAAAATATGGCGAAGATGTTCCGTCATAGGACTGGTATCAGCAGTCACATCTTCGATAAGAAGCGGATCATGTTGAGGAATCATTTGTTCAAATATTAACTCAATCGAGCGGAAACGAACGCCATTAGCGAATGTAGGGTCGCCGTTAACTACCCAGACAGCCTTTTGTTCCAAAAGTTGTTCGCTCAACTCTGTATCAGACCCATGCTGGACATACATATAGATAGTAGCGGTATCGGCTCCCGATTGGGCAATCGCTTTTATAGCCAATTGATAAACTGCTTCCTCTTCATGAGCCGAGAGTAAATCCTGGGTAATTTGATATAGGTTTTCTGTTTCTGCCAGTGCTTCCTGGGTTTGTTTAAACAGGATCGCGTTTTCAATCGCATTGGCCAGTTGGTCAGCCATTGTTTGCAACAAAGTAATATCTTCTGATGAGAAAGCGCCGTGTTCGACACTCTGTACGGTTAAGGCTCCGATTACCTCACCCCGGCTGATCAAAGGTAAAGCCATCTCTGAGTGAGTATCGGGTAAGTAGGGGTTTTGGAAGCGCACCGCCTCTTGCCCAACATCCAGGGCAATGCGGGCCTCGCGGTTTTCAATACACCAGCCAATCATCGAGCCGCCACCAATTTTGAGCTTATGCTCATTTTTAAGCTGGATGCGACCCGCCTCGCCAGTACCGGCCCGGAGAACAGCCCATTCTTTAGCCTCATCAATCAGAAAGAGACCGACATAATAAAAGTCAAATTGATCACGGATCAGATTGACAGAGGTGTTGATCAGGTCATTAACGCCGAGGATAGAACTGGCAGCGCGGGAAACTTCGGCGGCTGTTTGCAGGTGTTCGGAGCGGTATTGGGCCTCATCAAGAAGTTGACGGTTTTCCAGCCAGATACTCAACTGACCGGCAATGGCCTGCCCAATTTCGATATTGCTTTCGGAAAAGGTATACCCCATTTGGGCCGAAGTGGCAGTCATGATGCCAGCAACTTTATCGCGCAAGACAAGTGGCAGCGCCAGCAGAGCATTGGCTTCATCGAAGTATTGCAGCATTTTTCTGGTCAGGGGATGGGTTTTGATATTGTCAATCACCACAGGGGTTCGATCTTGCCGTAAACGCTGAAAGATTGTGTCTTCTTTGGCTGGAATAACTAGATTTGGCTCTGCTGCTATCCCATTCAGATACAAAGCCACAGCTTTATTAGAATGACCGGTTTTATCTACCAGTAAAATCGCGCCCTGTTTTAGGTTAAGCAAGTCAAGATATTCAGCCAAAACTGTTTCGGCGGCCTTTTGTTGGTTGGTAACTGTGGCTAACGCGTCGCTAATCCGGTACAGGGATTGAGTTCTGGCAAGCGTTTCCTGGACAACTTCTTCTGCTCGTTTACGGTTGGTAATATCCTCGGATATACCAACCAGATACTTCGGAGCGCCATCGGCTCCCATAACCGGGATTTTTCGGGTATGTAGAAAGTGTAGTCCATCGCTGGTCTGAAGTGGTTCTTCGGGGATGTCAAATAATTTACCGCTCGCCAAAACCTCACGATCTATGGATGTAAAAAAGTCGGCTTGCTCTTTGGGCACAAGATCATAATCAGTTTTGCCCAGAACAAATTCCCGACTCAGGTTATGCAGTTCTTCGCCGGCTTTGTTCCAATGTATAAATTTTAATTCGGCCGCATCCTTAACAAAAAGCATTGAGGGAATATTATCAATAACCGAATAAAGAAAATTTTGAGATTCTTCAAGTTCAATGGCCCGCTTGGCCATTGTCTCTTCAGAAATTTTACGTTCTGTAATATCATTGATAATGCCAATAAGATATTCAGGATTGCCCTCTGTATCTAGCAGAGGAATTTTGCGGGTGTAAAAATAGCGAGTGTCGCCTTTTGCGTCTTTTACAGTTTCCTCAAATTCCTGTGTTTGTTTGGTTTCAAACATTTGGGCATCCTGGTTCCACAGCCGATCCGCTGTTTCCTGGGGGAAGTAGTCGTAATCTGTCCGACCAATCACCCTTTCTTCAGGTAGACCTATTACTTTGTCGGCAAAAGCGCGGTTAATAACCACCCATCTGTGTTCTTGATCTTTAATAAAAATTGGGTCAGGAATTTGGTCAATGATACTCTTCATAAAGACACGACTTTCCTGAGCATTTTGTAATAAACGGGCATTCTCAATCGCGTTTGCCAACTGGTCAGCCATAATTTGGAGGGTGTCAACATCTTCATCGCTAAATGCGTTGACTTCCGTACTTTGCACATCCAGGGCGCCAATCACAATGCCTCGCGAAAGCAGCGGCAGGGCCATTTCCGACCGGGTGTCGGGTAGAAGGGGGTTCTGAAAGTGTACTTTATCTTCGCCAACATCCAGAGCAATACGCGATTGAGCCATAGCGGTGACATAACCGACAATTGAATTGCTGCCCACTTTCAAACGGTGCGGGGTTGAAACCATAATCTTACCCACTTCGCCGGTTGACGCATGAACCACCGCCCACTCACGAGCTTCATCGAGAAGAAAAATAGAAACATGATAAAAGCCAAAACGCTCCCGAATCAAGTCTACCGTCGTATCGAAAATTTCACTCAGGGCCAGCATACGAGAGACCGACTCCCCTACCCTGGCGACGGTTTTTAAGCGGGTAGCCCGCCGTTCTGTTTGCTCCAGCAGGCGGCGGTTTTGAATGGTAATGGCGACCTGATCGGCCATCGCTCTGGCCAGGTCAATTTCCTGTTGGGTGAAGTTACGATGTTCTTTAACTGCGTCTGCGCCAACCCAGCCAATCGTTTCGCCCCCGATAATCATGGGGGCTTGAAGTAATGATTTGGGCATGCCCTTTTGATTAAAGCTGTGAAATCCCTCCAGCCGGGGGTCGTTGGGGGCATCCACACTGACAAAAGGACGGCCAGAGAGAAGTATTTGCTGATAGGCCATACTATCATTTAGCGGAAATTTTAGATTTTCCACATCTTGCAGTTGGCCATCTTGCACATAGGCCATCAAGTGACCGTAGTGCCTATCAGCGCTAACTAGGGTAACGCCGCCTTGATCGAGGCCCAAACTATAAACATATTCAATCAGGGCTTCCTGCAAAATTTCCTGCAAATCAGCCGCACCGGCCAAAACCCGCCCGGCCCGATAAAGGGTTTGGGTTTCAGCCAGAGCTAATTCGGTGCGCTGAACCTGGCGGGCATGTTCTATGGCTAAGGTTGTTTGGTTACATAAAGTACGATAAAGCGCCAACTCGCGTTCCCCGAAGTGGTGCTTGCCCCGGTACTCAATAAAAGTAAGCCCAATTACGTATATCCGGCTGATGAGGGGATTAATTAGCAGGCTGCATGCCCCAAATTTTTGCAGAAATTCTCGTTCGTCGTCCGTCAAACGTTCATCTGAGGTAACATCGTCAATAATTACTGGTTCTTGCGTAAAAATCAATTCGTTCAAGATAGGGTATTGCTTCAACAAATAGCGCTGATCCTGCCCTGAAGCGCCTGTGGCAGAGTCAATATCACCCACCGCTACAACTTCGCCCCGGGTTGGCAGATTGGTCGCGTCAAGTTCGTTGCATAAATGCAGGGTACATCGGTCTGCCCCGGTAGCCATAATACTCTGGGTCAAGGCGGCGTATACATCATCTAGGTTGAGCGTCCCGGAGAGCCGCCGGCTCATATCAAGGATCAGATGTGTTTCGTGTAAACTGCTCTGGAGGTTGCTAAGGAAGGTTGTATTTTTAAGAGCAATAGCAATTTGGGTAGCAAAGGCCTGTAGAAAAACAAGCTCTTGTTCCCCAAATTGGTGAGGCTGGGGCTGAAAGATGGCAATAATGCCCCGAAGGTAATGAGTTCCCACGACAATTGGGGCGCAGATAAGGGCACGAACTGGAAGTGAGTACCCGTTGATAGGTGAGTCGGCTTGAAAAAATGGTGAAGCCGGCCATGAATCTGGGTCAGAGGTTATATCTGCAATCCGGGCAGGCTGACCTGTTTGCAGAACTTCTACTGCGACACTTTTGGTCAATACATCAAGGACCAGGGTTTGCAGGGTTGCAGCAGGCAGATTATTTCGTGCTGCTTGAGACCCTTTGAAATAAATTTCGCCCGTATCTGCTTGTAGATAAATTTCGCACAGGCCAGTACTCAAGCGGCTGGCAAATGCGATGGCAGCGGTGAGGATAGCATCCAGATCAAGGTCAGCATTCAGGGCCACGCTGATTTCATGCAGCAGCCTCACCCGGTCAGGGGCGGCAACGGTTTCCGCAGTGGTCATCCTTCAACCTCTTTTTGTATTTTAATTTGCATTGTTAAAATAAGGAATGGTTCTAATAGCCTAATTCCCAAACCATGTTTCCCTGTAAAATACTAATAATTTGGTCAGGAAATTTATCTGGATCTATGGGTTTGCCCAAGAAGCCATCGAACCCGGCTTTTTTGGCTTTTTCCATAGTAGTGGAGTTGGAATCAGCCGTAACCGCAACTACCCTTGTTTCGGCAAAACGGGCATCGCTGCGTAATTTGGCCAGGGCATCATAGCCGTCCTCGTAAGGTAAGTGCAGATCCATTAAAACCAAATCCACACGGGGCATGGTGTCGGCAAATTCTAAAACCTGCCAGCCGGAGGCTTTCCATTCATACCGTCGTACTCCAATAAAGGCCAGGAGTCGGGCGATAAGAACCAGATTTTGCAGGTTATCTTCAACAACCAGTACATAAGCATCTTTGGGATCAATTGCTTTTTTTAGCTTCGCAGTTCCCGCTATTTGTTCCATCGCGATTTACCTTTCAAAAAGTTTTCAATTTGACTGGGGAGTTCATCAATATCAATAGGTTTGGAGATATAACCATCACAGCCCGCTTGCAGCACATTCTCCCGATCCTTCTTCATCACATTTGCAGTCATGGCAATGACCGGAATATGCGCGGTTTCTTTGGCTTTTTTGAGGGTATCGGTGATTTCATAGCCATCAATATCGGGCAGGTTGATGTCGGTAATGATAATGTCGGGGCGTCTGCTCATCGCTTTGGCCAGCCCATCTCGACCATTATCGGCTTCGATGACTTCATAGCCCTCAATTTCCAGGACTCGCTTAACGAGGGTCATATTATCGAGATTGTCTTCGATATACAGAATTTTGGCTTTGCCCATAAAGTTTCTCCTTACAAACGCTTTTGCCTGGCCTCTGCTGGCGCTATCGAGGCGAGAGGGGAGGATAGTTTTGCTCGGCAGCTAAATTAGGTGGGCCAGGCTCTTTGGCCATGAGAATCTCCTGGATCATTTCTTGAAGTTGAGCAGTTGGGAAAGGTTTGATAAGGTAGCCGTTAACTTTAAGATGTTCGCTCTCATCCTGGACCTCACGGGATCCAAAAGCGGTCATTAAAATTACATTGATGGTAGGATGAAGCGAGCGAGCTACCTCAACCAGGGTGAAGCCGCTGATGCCGGGCATTTTCAAATCAGTTACCAGGAGATCGTATATGTTATAAGTCAGCTTGGTCAGCGCCTCCTCACCCGACGAAGCGCCATCAACCACATAGGCCAGTTGAGCCTCTTGCAGGCCCTGCTTGAGGAAAAAAACCAGGGTTGGTTCGTCGTCAACAATGAGAATTCGTTTAGGCCGGCTGTGCTGATTTAGCATAAATATTTGCTCCTTTAGCCTAAAAGTTGCTTGTTTATGCTAATATAACACAAAATAGTTTAAGTTGTGGTTACAGGATGATTACAATTATTAAGGCGCAGGCTGTAGGGAGGAGATTAATCAAGACTGATTAAATAGCGCCCGCCGGCAATAGTGGTGATATATTGAGGGCGAGTTGGATCTGTTTCTAATTTGTGGCGCAGGCGATGAATATGGACTCGGGCAATGGCGCGCGCATCGGCTTCCGTAGCTTCATAACCGCGGACGTGTTTGATTAGGGTAATAGAGTCAAGCGCAACGTTGGGTTGAGCCATCAGTGTGGCCAGAATATCGAATTCAGTGGGGGTCAAATTAATAATTTCACCCTGCCGGGACACCTGGCGATTGCCCAGGTTAAGTTTTAAGCCCCTTTATTTCCAGCACGGCCTCGCTGTTTTTGGCCGGGGGAGGCGGTTCCGCCAATTGGCGGCTAATGCCATCGGCCACACTGGCTAACAGTTCGCTGGTGTTAAAGGGTTTGGTTAAATAATCGTGCGCGCCCTGGCGCAGGGCTTCAACGGCGGAGTCCAGAGTAGCATAGGCTGTCAAGATAATGACGCTGGTGGTAGGGGCAACTTGGCGTAACCGGCGGACAATTTCGAGGCCACCCATATCGGTTAACCGTAAGTCAACCAAAGCGACGGCAAAATGCTGCTGTTCAATTAAATTAAGGGCCATCTGACCATCAGCAGCCTCGGTAACTTCATATCCCTGCTCCTGCAAATTGAGCCGCAAAAAATGACGCAGGGTTTTTTCATCATCTACAACCAATACCCGATGAGTCATGAGGTGGCTCTCCGGGTGACCGGCAAATTGATAACAAAACAAGTGCCTTGCGCAGCTTCGCTTTGAACCTGAATAGTGCCGCCGTGTTCTTCGATAATGCGCCGGGCTACCGTTAGCCCCAGTCCCGTGCCTCTTGTCTTGGTGGTAAAGAAAGGTTCAAATATTTGTTGCTGCGCTTCGGCGGGTATGCCCGGCCCGGTATCGGCAATGACCACCCTGACCTGTTCCGGGGCTTTGCCGTTTTGCCCAGGGGCCAGACTGGTTTGGAGCGAAAGTTCTCCGCCTTGCGGCATGGCCTGAGTGGCATTGATGATTAAATTGGTAAAAACCTGTTCCAGGCGCTGCCGGTCCACTTTTAAATGGGGCAGGCTATCACCGTAGTGAGATACAACCTTAACCCGGCTCTCTTCGACCTGAGAACCGCATCGCTTGAGCACGCTGTCAAGAATTTGGCTTACATCTTCACTCGCCAGCCGGAGGCGGGTGGGACGGGCGACAAAAAGAATATCCTCTAAAATGTGATTAACCCGTTGGATTTCGCCCCGCATCATGGCCGCCCCTTCGTACTCCGGCGAATCTTTGGGGGCATTACGGGTGAGATAATCAACGCCGGCTGCAATTCCGGCAATAGGATTGCGGATTTCGTGGGCCACGACAGCCGACATTTCCCCCAGCGCTGCCAACCGGTCGAGCCGCCGCCGCTCCGCCTCCATTGCTTTGATCTCGCTCAAATCTTCCAGCACCCCCACCACCCCCGCCGATTCATCATCAGCCGCGCCGGTTCCCAGGGAGGCGGTACTGACCGAAACCGGCCGCGTCTCACCATCACGATGCCGCAGGGTGATTTCCTGATGGGCATAGGATTTCCCACTGGTCAAGGTTTCATTGAATATTCTTATCAAATCTTCACACTGGGGGGGCGAGCTGATGCAGGGGCTGCCAGAGTGTTTCTTCGGCCTGATTGCCCAGCATGGTTGAAGCAGCCGGATTAAAAGCAGTAATATAGCCGTTTTGATCAATGGCAATCAAACCATTGGTCATATTGCGGATAATATCTTCATTAAATCGGCGCAGCGCTTCGGTTTGCTGAAACAACTGCACATTTTCCAGCATAATCGCCAATTGCCCGGCTAACACCGAAAGAAGGTCCAGGCTTATTTGATTGAAGGGGCCGCCGGAGCCTCCATTGCCGGCTTCAGCCGTCAACAGTCCCACCACCTCGCCTTTGATGATCAGGGGGAGTAATGCCCCCACAATATTGGATTGGCCTTGAAGGGTTGCCGTCAGGGTGCCATCACCCAGCAGCCAGTTTGACTGTCCTTCCGTCAGAACTGTATTAATTACCACCAGAGGTATTTGTGAAGCGTGGAATCCGTTTTGGCAGACAACAGCCATTTCAACCAAGGGGGGGGCGGGCCGGCCCGTCTGGCTGGTTGAT